>JAICLD010000144.1 GCA_025927595.1 Nocardioidaceae bacterium
GGCTGCGGCCGGGTGGGTGGCCTGCTCGACGGGGTGGGTGAACCCGGCTCGCGCGCCGAAGGTCGACGACCCGGTGTCCGGGTCGGTGCCGACGCTGAACCCGGGAGTGTGCTTCGCGGTGTGGTCGCGTCCGCAGCCGGGCCACAGGTTACCGGTCGCGGTCGGCCCGAGGGGCCACCTGACCTTGTGGCCGGCATCACGACGCCCCGACAGGGTGCCCTGGGTCGTCGGAGAGTCCCATCGGGGTCTGGATCGGGACCGTGACGTTGATGATCGGGCGGGCATACCCGAGGCCCGGCAGCCGGGTGACCCAGTCCCCCGCGACCGAACCGGACTCAGCGCCATCGGCGAGGTCCTCCAGGTCGGCAGTGGGGATCTGGATCTGCGCGCGGCCGGTGAGCAGGTCCAAGGCCACATCGGCGCGCAGCTGCTCCAGCGTGCGCTGGTCACCTCGACCGCGCAGCGCCTTCGCAGCCAGGGTGAGCCGGTAGTCGGCGAGCTGGACCTGGTCGACGCTGTGGGACGACACCAGCGTGCCCGTCCCGTCGCCGGCACTCGTCTCACCCTCGGACTCGCTCCTGCGTGTGAATCCAGTCCTGAGCACCGACAGTTCCCCGATCGCGAGCGGTGCAGCCCTCAGGGGATGACCTCGCGCACCGCGGGGACGGTGTGGATCGCGGTCTGGCGGCTCACGCTACCGCGGTGGGACGCGGCTGCGGGTGGTGGTCGATGCCGCCCTCGTGGGCGTTGCGGCTCCTCGCCTGTCGACCGGGCCGCACCCACGCGCATCCCCACGGCCCGAGCACGAGCGGGTCGACCACCGTGCCCGTCAGGACGTCGGTGCCCCGGACGTCCAGCCGCACCCGGTCGCCCGTCACGTTGGTGACGCAGAGCAGCTCACCGGGGGTGCCCTCCCCTCGCCGCACGGCGAAGACCCGGCAGTCGAGACACTCGACCCGTTGGGTGCCGAACGGCGAGAAGGCGTCCTCGCGACGACGTACGTCGAGAAGGTGCTGCAGCCCGGTCAGCACGCCGCGGCGGCGCGCGTCGACCCGCAGCTCCAGGTCGAGCCGGTCGGCGTCGAGGACCGCGCGGTTGATCCGCCGGTTGATGCGACTCGTCACCATGCCCTCGAGGTCGGGAGGGGAGCCCACCAGGGAGTGGAGGTAGACGGCCGGCACCCCGAGGACCGTGAAGAGGATGCTGTGCGCGGCCAGGGTCTTGGCCACCAGCACCTCGGGGTCGCGCGCCTCCGCGGGGGTGCACAGCGCGTCGAGGTAGCTCAGGTTCAGCTCGTACACCGACCGCGGCCCGTGGGGCCGTGTCGCCCACGAGACCTCGCCGCCATGCGAGCGGGTGCGCCGCACCAGTGCGTCGCGCTCGGCGTCCTCGAGGATGCCCTCGGTCGCCCGCAGCCCGATGCCGTCGTGGCTGGCCAGGAAGTTGAACCAGGTGGCGGTGTCGCTGACCGGCCCCACGGTGGCAGCCCACGTGCTGAGCCGGACCGTCGAGCCGGCCACGAAGGAGTGCAGCACCAGGGGCGGCAGCGCGAACTGGTAGACGAGGTGGGCCTCGTCGTGCCCGTCCCCGAAGTAGGAGACGTTCTCGGCGTGCGGCACGTTGGTCTCGGTCAGCAACCGCGTGCCCGGCACGACGTGATCCACGAGCGCCCGCCACGTCTTGATCACCGCGTGGGTCTGCGGCAGGTGCAGGCAGGTGGTGCCGGACTCCTTCCACAGGAAGCCGATGGCGTCGAGCCTGACCGCGGACGCGCCGTGCTCGACGTAGCCGAGCAGCACGTCGGTGAGCTCCTCGAGGGTCCCGGGGTCCCGGACGTCGACGTCGACCTGGTCGGGACCGAAGGTCGTCCAGGCCTCGGTCTCCCCGCCGTCGGGGCGGCGGAAGGGGTGGAAGAGGGGCGTGGTCCGGGGGCGCACCACCCGGGAGGCGTCGAAGCCGGGGTCCCGCCCCAGGTAGTAGCCGGCCCGGCCCGGGCTCCCGGCGAGCCAGTCCTGGAACCACCGGCTGTGGCTCGAGGTGTGGTTGGCGACGAAGTCCAGCATCACCCCGCGCTCGGCGGCCAGGTCACGGATGTCGTCCCAGGTTCCGAGAGCCGGGTTCACCGCCCGGTGGTCGACGACGGCGAACCCGTCGTCGGAGGTCCACGGGAAGATGGGCAGCAGGTGGACGTCGCTGAGCAGGTCCCCGACGTGCTCGTGCAGGAAGGCCGCGAGGGTGTGGAGGGGCGTCTCGCCGTGGCGCCGGATGCCGTCGCCGTAGGTGATCAGGTAGCCGGTCCGGTGGGTCGGCGGCTCCACCAGACGTGGCCGGCACCGGGCGGCGTAGGTCTCGGCCAGCGCAGCCAGGCGCCGTGCCACGGCGGCGTGGTCGCGCGGGTAGCACCGTTCCAGGTACGGCGCGATGCGCGCGGTGAGCCCCTCGGCCCCCTCGTTCACCGGGTCCCCTCGGCCTGCGCAAGCACCGCGGCCTCCCGGACGACGTCGGCCCCGAAGGGAGCCGTCCGGCCCCCGGTCGCCACCAGGTCGTGGACCGTGGCCAGCCCCCAGGGGTCGAGCTCGGCCAGGCGGTCCGAGAACGAGCGCAGCCCGCCGAACCGCCGGGCGGCCTGTGCCCACCGCCCACGCTGGGAGTACGACGGGCGCGCGACCACGCAGTCGGGGTCGTTCACCCACAGCCGGCCCTGCTGCCACGCCCGGGCGGCCAGGGGCATCAGCCCTCGGAGCCCTGTCGACCCGTCCTCACCGCCCTCGTGGAAGGTGTCCGGGGAGACCCGCATGGCGTCGACGAGGCCGACGCTGGGCAGGATCGGCGCCCCGCAGCCGACCAGGTAGACATCGGGTCCGACCACCTCGCGCACCAGCCTGAGCCCCGCTCGGTACGCGGCGACCCCGTCGACGTCCTCGCGGCGGCGACCCGGAACCGCGCCGGCGTACAGGAAGTCGAGCTTGAGGTAGTCGACGCCGAGGTCGAGGAGGCGGTGCAGCGCGTCGGTGAGCAGCCCCTGGACCCCTGGGTGGGTGAGGTCGAGTGCGACGAGGGGCTGCCCCCAGTTCCGACCGGCGGGACCCACCAGCCAGTCGGGGTGGTCGCGGGCCAGCGTGGTGCCCGCCCCGACCAGGAACGGCGCCAGCCAGACGCCGGCCCGGCGGCCGGAGGACCGAACCCCGTCCACCACGGACGCGAGCGAACCGAACCGCGCCGCCGCCCGCAGCCCCTCGCCGAGGCCCGGGCTCCATCCGTCGTCGACCTGGACCACGTCGACTCCGAGGCCGCGAACGTCGAGGTCCCGCACGGCCTCGAGCACGTCGTCGGCCGTGACCTCCTCGAAGTAGCGGTACCACGAGCACCACACCGACGGCGGTGTGAGCGGGCGCGGGACCGTGGTGGCGAGGGCGTCGCCGTGCGCGGCGAGCGCGCTCTCACCGTCGGGGTGCTCGGAGACGTCGACCGGCCCCGTGCTGCGCACCAGCAGCACGTCCCCCCTCAACGTCGTGCGGACGGTGGGCACCGCGACCGGGTCGGTCGTTCCGTAGCAGCGTGCCGGCGCACCGGGACCGGGGTCCACGACGACCAGGCCCTCCCCCTGCACTCCCTCGGTCGTGACCGGCGTGCCCGGCCGGAACCGCATCAGGTGCTCCCAGGTCCCGGCCGGGACCCGGCCGGACGCCGTGACGGGGTGCCAGGTCGCGGGGCTCCAGCTCTGCCATCCCTCGGCGTAGACCCGGGCGGTGGCCGGGTCGACCCGGAGCTCGTCGACGAGCGCGCCCGTGTCGTCGACGCCGTCGACGCCGTCGGCGCCGTCGCTCACGGACCCACCTCGACGGGACCGCCCCCGCCCTCCGCGGACTCCCGCGCGGCCAGCACCAGCCGGACGGACTCCGCCGCGTCTGCCGCGGAGTTCTCCGGCTCCCGGTCCTCGGCGACCGCGCACATCAGCTCGCCGAGGGCAGCCGCGAAGCCGTCCACGAACCACGCACCCGTCAGCGGCACGGCGACGCGGCTCCGGCCGTCGTCGACCTCGAGGCGGTCGGAGTCCAGCAGCACGCTGCCGCGCAGGCTCCCGCGGGTGCCGTGCACCCAGAAGGGGCACCCGGGGCGGGAGGTGACGACGTCGCCCACGATCCGCAGGACCGCGGTGGCGCCGGCGGCGGCTCTCATCGACAGCGTCGCGGCCCACGGGTTCCGTGCCTCGGCCGGCTGGCCGGGCACACGGTCATCCGTGGCCTGCACGGACACCACCCGGCCGGCGCCACCGTCCGCCAGCCAGGTGCGGGTGATGTCGACCCAGTGCAGCAGGTAGTCGGTCAGCAGCATGTGCGGGACCTCGTCGAACGGCGTGCCGACCAGCGGCGGCAGGGGCTTGTCGTGGAGGTGGGTCACCCCGACGACGTCACCCACGCGCCCGTCGCGCAGCAGCAGGGTCGCCGCACGCCAGGGGGGCGCCCACCTGCCGTTGTGGTTGACCGCGATCCGCACCCCGGCCGCGTCCGCACGGTCGAGCAGGGCGGGCAGTCGCCCGAGATCGGCGGCGGACAGCGTCAGCGGCTTCTGGGCGAGGACGTGCTTACCGGCGTCGACCGCGGCCTCGATCCAGTCCAGGCGGCCCTCGGGCCCAGTGGCGAGGTCGACGTAGCGGACCTCGGGGTCGCCCAGCAGCTCCTCCGCGGCGGCGTAGACGCGGCCAACGAACGGGAAGCGGTCCCGGATCCGCGCGGTGGTGTCGAGGCTCCGGCTCCAGACCCCGGTCACCCCGACCCCGTACCGGCCGTAGGCGGGGAGGTGGGCGGACTGGGCGATCGTCCCCGCACCCAGGATCGCCACCCCGCCGCGGTCCTCGGGGAAGCGCGGCCCGGTGTCCGGGCCCGGAGGGCTCATCGGTCCTCCGGTGCGGCCGGGAACCGCAGCACGGCCTGCAGGATCTCGGGATCGCCACGGTCCAGGCGCTCGAAGACCGACGCCACGTCGGCGGCGTCCACGACGTCGGTCACCAGCGACCGGACGTCGACGCGACCGTGTCGGACCTGGTCCATGAAGGTGCGGACCAGCCGGGGCTGGTCCCACCGTGGACCGAGAGCGACCGGGGTGCCGGAGATCTGGCTGGCCACGAGCCGGACGCGGTTGTGGTGGAACTCCTCGCCGAGGCGCAGGTGGGCGGCCCCGCCCTGGTAGAAGCCGGACGCCGCCACCGTGCCGTCGACCACCACGCAGCGGATGGCCTCGTGGAGCGCACCGTCGTTGCCGCTCAGCTCGATCGCGGCGTCGACGCCGCCTCCCGACCAGGACCGCACCGCCGCCCCGGCGCCGCCGGGGACGTCGGACCGGACCACGTGGGAGGCGCCCATCGCGCGCGCGGCGTCGAGCCGGGTCTCGACCGCGTCGATGGCCACCGCCTGGGCCGCCGCCAGGACGGCGAGCCGGGTGGCGAGCAGGCCGATCACACCCTGCCCGAACACCGCGACCCGGTCGCCGAGCCTGACGTCGGCGGCCAGCAGCGCGTTGAGGGCGATCGAGCCCACGCGCGCGAAGGTCCCGGACAGGGCGTCCTGCCCGGTCCACAGGCGCTCGGCGACCGCGGCAGCCGGCAGCACGGCCTCGCTGCGGTGCCCCCAGATGCCGTGCACCACGTCGCCGACCGCCGGACGGGTCACGCCCTCCGCCACCTCGACGACCTCACCGACCTCCGAGTAGCCCCAGCCCTGCACGGGGTAGGAGAAGCTGGGTGCGCCCTCGAGGAACAGTCGGCGTCCGGCGTCCCAGGTCCGGGTGAGGTAGGGGTTCGAGCCCCGGTAGGCCGTCAGCTCCGTGCCCGCGGAGACACCGGAGTACCAGGTGCGCACCCGCACCGCCCCGGGCACCAGCGGCTGGGTCTCGCAGGCCACCAGCGCCACGTCGTACGGCGCCGCGAACGACACGACGTCAGGCATGGACCTGCTCCCGGGTCGGCACTCCGCTCAGCCCTTCTCGGCGCCGGCGGTCAGGCCACCGGCCAGCCACCGCTCGCTGAGGAAGAACAGCACGATGATCGGCACGGTCAGGATCACCGAGCCGGCCATGAGGACGGTCGTGGGGACCTCGATGCTGCCGGCGAGCTGCGACAGACCCAGCGAGACCGTCCACTTGGACCGGTTCTCGACCAGGAAGAGCAGCGCGAAGAGGAACTCGTTCCAGGCGATCATGAAGACGAACAGGGCGTTCGACGCGATCGCCGGGAGAGCCAGGGGCAGGCTGATGTGGCGCATCGCCTGGAGGCGGGTGCACCCGTCGATCGCTGCTGCCTCCTCCAGGCTCGGGGGGATCGTGTCGAAGTAGTTGCGCAGCATGTAGATGGACACGGCCGCCACCTGCGCGACGTACACCACGACCAGTCCGCTCAAGGTTCCGCGCTGACCGATCCGGGTGAAGAACACGAACAGCGGGATGGCCAGCAGGATCGCCGGGAAGAAGTAGACGCCGAGGAAGACGGCCGAGATCTGCCGACGCCCGAAGAAGTCGAGCCGGCTGACGGCGTAGGCGCCCGGGATCGCCACCAGCAGCGTGAGCACCACCGTGCCGATCGCGACGATCGCGCTGTTGCGGATGAAGGTGAGGAAGCCCTGGCCGCCGTTCGCGGTGGAGGTGAGCACGTCCCGGTAGGTGCCCAGGTCGATCTCGCCGGCCTGCGGCCACAGCGCGCCGGGATCCTGCAGCACGGCGTCGAGCGGCCGGAACGACAGCAGCGCCATGTAGTAGAAGGGGAACAGGCAGACCACGAGCAGCAGCACGATGATGACGGGCCGGAGCACGCCGAACAGCCGCCGTTCGACGTTGTCGCGCCGCACGCCGCTCATCCGACCTCCTCCGACCGACCGAAGAGCTTCAGGTACACGGTGACCAGGACGGCCAGGATCGCGGCCAACACGAGCGCCTGGGCGGCTGCGGCGCCGATGTCGCCACGGTTGATGAGGTAGTCGTAGACCCGGACGGCCACGACCTGGGTTCCGGACCCGCCGCCCGTCAGCAGGTAGATGTCGTCGAAGTTGTTGAAGGTCCAGATGAAGCGCAGCACCGTCAGGACGGCCAGGGTCGGCAGCAGCTGCGGCAGCACGATGTGGCGGAACCGCTGGGTGGGCGTGGCCCCGTCGACCCTCGCCGCCTCCTCGAGCGACTCCGGGATGGCCTGGATCCGTGCGGTGATGAACAGGAAGGCGAAGGGGAAGGACCGCCACCCCTCGAACAGGACCACGGTGAGCAGCGCCGTGCTCACGTGCAGGTCGATGCCGAACGGCGACGCCGACTCGGCCGAGCTCAGGAACGCGATCGGGTCGTTCCAGCCGAGCAGCGTGGTGCCGTAGTGGTTGACCACGCCGAACTGGGGGTTCAGCATCGTCGTCCACACGAACGTGGCCGCGACGACCGGGGCGACGTAGGGGATCAGCATGCAGGCACGGACCAGCCCCCGGCCCCGGAACGGCGCCCGCAGGGCCAGCGCGGCGACGACGCCCACGCCGATCGCGCAGGCCGTCCCGAAGACCGAGTAGACGAGCGTGGTGACGAGGGCGTCGAGGAAGCCGGGCGAGGTCAGCACGGCCCTGAAGTTGTCGAGGCTGTAGGCGCCGACGACGCCGGTGGTGCGCAGGTTGAGCAGCCGGACGTCCTGGAACGCCAGCGAGACCGTCCACAGGATCGGCAGCACGACCATCACGAAGACGATGACCGCCGTGGGCGAGATCAGCAGGTAGCCCGCCCGCCGGTCCTCGCGGACCCGGGCGGACCGGGCCGGACCGGGCCGGCGGGACCGGTGGTCCTGTCGGCCGGGCTCGGGTGCCCGCACGGTCGCGCCCGCCGGGCTGGTGGGTCCGCTGATCGTCACTGCTACTGGGCCGCTCGGATCGCGTCGGCGGCCTTCGACGCGGCGTCCGCGGCGCTGGTGCCGTTGGCCACCTGGTTGACGGCGTTGGCCACGGGCTGCTCACCCTGGATGGCGCCGAGAAGGTCGCCCTGCCCCTGCGGGATGGCCCAGCGCGAGAGGTTGTCCGCGCCGCTGGTGAGCGCGTCGATCACGTCCTGGCTGTAGAACTTCGACAGCGGGGCCTTGGTGTCGACGCCGACCTTCATCTTCGACCACGCGTCGGAGTAGGTCGTGGAGCCCGCCTTCTCCCCGGTGCGCAC
>JAICLD010000063.1 GCA_025927595.1 Nocardioidaceae bacterium
GGCCGGGAGGTCCCGGAACCACGGCATGTCCCGCTCCATCCGGGCCAGCGTCGAGGTGGTCAGCGGAGCCACCGCGCGGCGCAGCCGCACGGCGATCGCCTCGCGGTCCGCCACGGTGCTCACCGGGCGAGCCTAGTTGTCGCGGGTGTCCGCCTGCGCGGGGCCGGGCGGATGGTTACAGTTCGCTCACCACGTTCGAGGAGCGCCCCATGCCGAAGGCGGTCGAGGTCCAGTACCTCACCATCCACGGGCACGAGCGAGCGTTCGTCAAGGTGGGCACGGGGCCCGCCCTGCTGCTGCTGCACGGCCTGGGCTGCGACCACACCACCTGGCTCCCGGTGCTGGCGGCGCTCTCGCGCCGCTACACCGTGATCGCACCGGACCTGCTGGGCCACGGCCGCTCGGCCAAGCCGCGGGCCGACTACAGCGTCGGCGGCTATGCCAACGGGATGCGCGACCTGCTCACGGTGCTGGGCGTCGACAAGGTCACCGTGGTCGGGCACAGCTTCGGCGGTGGCGTCGCCATGCAGTTCGCCTACCAGTTCCCCGAGCGCACCGAGCGGCTGGTGCTGGTCGCCCCCGGCGGCCTCGGTCCGGAGGTCACCATGGCGATCCGGGCGGTCACGATGCCCGGCTTCCACCAGGTGATGGGGCTGCTGACGCTGCCGCTGGTCCGCCAGGCCACGACCACGTCCCTGCGCACGCTGGCGGCCTCCCGGGTCCCGCTGGTCCGCGACCTCGACGAGGTCGCCGCGATCGTGGAGTCGTTCCGGGACCCGAGAGCCCGCCGGGCGATCCGCCAGGTCGTCTCCTCGGTCGTCGACTGGCGAGGGCAGGTCGTCACGATGGCCGACCGCGCGTACCTCACCGCCGCGATGCCGATGTGCGTCGTCTGGGGCAGCGACGACGCGGTGATCCCGGTGCGCCAGGCCCGCCGCATCGCCGAGCTCGCCCCGGGAGCCACGGTCGAGGTGGTCCAGGACGCGGGGCACTTCCCGCACAAGGACCACCCGCAGCGCTTCGTGCGGATCCTCGACGAGTTCGTCCGGACCCACCCGCCCGCGACGTACCACCGCGGGAGGTGGCGGGCCCTGCTGCGCCACGGCGCCCCAGGACCCGCTGCCCCGGCCGGTCTCGGCCCGCAGGCGGAGACCGCCTGAGTCAGGCGTCCCCGCCCTCCTGCTTCACCCCACGCACCGCGGTGGGGTCGTCGATGCGGTACTTGTCGAAGGCCTCCTGGACGACCTCGCGCTTGACCTCGCCACGCTCCGCGAGGGCCGCGAGCGCCTGCACCACGACCGACTGGGCGTCGATGTGGAAGAACCGCCGGGCGGCCGGACGGGTGTCGGCGAACCCGAAGCCGTCCGCGCCGAGGGCGTGGAAGTCACCGGGCACCCACGGCGCGATCTGGTTCGGCACCGCGCGCATGAAGTCGCTGACGGCCACGAACGGTCCCTCGACCTCGCGCAGCCGCTCGGTCACGAACGGCGTGCGGGGCGTCTCGGAGGGGTGCACGAGGTTCCACCCGTCGGCGGCGACGGCGTCCCGCTCGAGCTCGTTCCACGAGGTGACCGACCAGGTGTCGGCTGCCACGCCCCACTCCTCGGCGAGCATCCGCGCCGCGTCCGCGATCCACGGCAGCGCGACCCCCGAGGCCATCAGGTTGACCCGTGGGGCACCGCCGTCGCCGGCGACCTCCGGCGCGTCCGCGAGGTGGTACATGCCCTTGAGCAGGCCCGCCACGTCGAGGTCGTCGGGCTCCTTGGGGTGCACCAGCGGCTCGTTGTAGACCGTCAGGTAGAAGATGACGTTCTCGCCCTGCTGGTGGTCCTCGGTCTCGCCGTACATCCGGCGCAGCCCGTCCTGGACGATGTAGCTGAGCTCGTAGGCGTAGCCGGGGTCGTAGTGGACGACCGCCGGGTTCGTCTGGGCGAGCAGCGGCGAGTGCCCGTCGGCGTGCTGCAGGCCCTCGCCGGTCAGCGTCGTGCGCCCCGCGGTCGCCCCCACCAGGAAGCCGCGGGCGAGCTGGTCGGCCATCGCCCAGATCGAGTCACCGGTCCGCTGGAACCCGAACATCGAGTAGAACAGGTAGAACGGGATCATGTGCTGGCCGTGCGTGGAGTACGTCGACCCGGCTGCGGTCGCGGACGCGACCGCGCCCGCCTCGGAGATGCCCTCGTGGAGCATCTGCCCCTTCTCGGACTCCTTGTAGGACAGCAGCAGCTTGCGGTCGACGGACTCGTAGCGCTGGCCCATCGGGTTGTAGACCTTGGCCGTCGGGAACATCGAGTCCATGCCGAAGGTGCGGTACTCGTCCGGCGCGATGGGCACGATCCTGGAGCCGATCTCCTTGTCCTTGATCAGGTCCCGCATCAGCCGCACCAGGGCCATCGTCGTGGCGATCGCCTGCTTGCCCGAGCCCTGCTTCAGCTCGGCGTACACGTCGTCGCCCGGCAGCGTCAGCGGCTTGGAGCGCACCACCCGCTTGGGCAGCGACCCGCCGAGCTGGCGGCGGCGCTCCATCATGTACTCGATCTCGGGCGACTCCGGGCCGGGGTGGTAGAACGGCGCCACCTCGGACTCGTCGATCTGCTTGTCGCTGATCGGCAAGTAGAGCCGGTCGCGGAACTTCTTGAGGTCGTCCTTGGTGAGCTTCTTCATCTGGTGCGTGGCGTTGCGGCCCTCGAGGGCGTCGATCGTCCAGCCCTTGATGGTCTTGGCCAGGATCACCGTCGGCTGCCCGACGTGCTTGCTCGCCGCGTCGAAGGCCGCGTAGACCTTGCGGTAGTCGTGTCCGCCGCGCGGCAGCTTGCGGATCTGCTCGTCGCTGAGGTGCTCGACCATCTTGCGCAGCCGCGGGTCGCCGCCGAAGAAGTGCTCGCGGATGTACTCGCCGGTCTCGACCGAGTAGGTCTGGAACTGCCCGTCCGGCGTGCTGTTCATCGTGTTGACGAGGACGCCGTCGACGTCGCGGTCGAGCAGCGCGTCCCACTCGCGGCCCCAGACGACCTTGATGACGTTCCAGCCGGCGCCGCGGAACGTGGACTCCAGCTCCTGGATGATCTTGCCGTTGCCGCGGACCGGGCCGTCGAGCTGCTGGAGGTTGCAGTTGATGACGAACGTGAGGTTGTCGAGCTCCTCGCGGGCCGCCACGCCGATCGCGCCGAGCGACTCCGGCTCGCCCATCTCGCCGTCACCGAGGAACGCCCACACGTGCTGCTGGCTGGTGTCCTTGATGCCGCGGTTCTGCAGGTAGCGGTTGAACCGCGCCTGGTAGATGGAGTTCAGCGCGGTCAGGCCCATCGAGACCGTCGGGAACTCCCAGAAGTCGGGCATCAGCCGGGGGTGCGGGTACGACGACAGCCCCTTGCCCACGCCGTGCTGCACCTCCTGGCGGAACCGCGAGAGCTGCTGCTCGCTGAGCCGGCCCTCGAGGAACGCCCGCGCGTAGATGCCGGGGGAGGCGTGACCCTGGAAGTAGATCTGGTCGCCGCCGCCCGGGTGGTCCTTGCCGCGGAAGAAGTGGTTGAAGCCGACCTCGTACAGCGAGGCCGAGGACTGGTACGTCGCGATGTGGCCGCCGACCTCGAGGCCCTTCCGGTTCGCGGTGGACACCATGACCGCCGCGTTCCAGCGCAGGAACGCCCGGATCCGGCGCTCGACGTCCTCGTCGCCGGGGAACCACGGCTCCCGCTCGGGCGGGATCGTGTTGATGTAGTCGGTGCTGCGCAGCGCGGGGACGCCGACGTTGTTCTCCCGTGCCCGCTCGAGCAGCCGCAGCATGACGTACCGCGCGCGGCCGCGCCCGCGGTCCTGGAGCATCGCGTCGAAGGACTCGATCCAGTCCTGGGTCTCGTCCGGGTCGATGTCCGGCAGCTGGGTGGGGAGTCCCTCGTGGATCACGGCGGGACGCGGCGAGGAGGTGCCGGGAGACGGTTGCGAACCTGTAGCCACGATGCCTCTGCTTCCGTGCTCGGTGCGCGGCGCCCCTCGTTCGGTGGTGCCGCGCCGGTTCTCCCCGGGTCACGGGGTTCGCCGATGCGGTCGATTCTCTGTCCTCATCGTGTCACGCCGGGGCCGCCCGCGAAATCCGCCCGGTCGCAGGGCGGGACGGGACGGTCGGCGGCTGGCAGCATGGCGGCATGCCGCTCACGCAGTTCTACACGGCCGCCTCGCTCGACGGGTTCCTCGCCGACGAGGACGGCTCGCTGCAGTGGCTGTTCGACGCCGCCGGTGGCGAGGACCCGGCGGAGAGCCCCGAGGACAGCGGGTGGGCCGGGTTCTTCGGCGCCGTCGGGGCCATGGCGATGGGCGCGACGACGTACGAGTGGGTGCACGCGCACGAGGAGCTGGACCGGCACCCGGAGCGCTGGACGGGCGTCTACGCCGGGGTGCCGTGCTGGGTGTTCACCCACCGCGACCTGCCCGTCGTGGCCGGCGCCGACGTCCGCTTCGCCTCCGGGCCCGTGGCGCCGGTGCACGCGGAGATGGCAGCGGCGGCCGCCGACCGCAACGTCTGGCTGGTCGGCGGCGGCGACCTCGTCGGACAGTTCCACGACGACGGCCTGCTCGACCAGCTGGTGGTCACCCTGGCGCCGGTGACGCTGGGGGCCGGCGCGCCGCTGCTGCCCCGTCGCGTCGAGGGCATGACGCTCCGCGACGTCCGCACCACCGGCGCGCTGGTCTCGCTGACGTACGACGTCCCCGGTGGATCCGGCTCCCGGCACGGCGGCGAGCCACTAGCCTGACACTCGCCGGGCGCCTTGCGCAGCGCGAGGAGTTCCGGTGGACTACGCGCAGCACCGCCCGGCCACCGCACGCGTGACGGGTTCCGCGCCGGGGCGATCCGGCACAGACGAACGTGGAGGACAGACGTGAGCGCGACCTCGGGTGGCCCCGACGGCACCGCCACCCAGAACGCCGGCGCACGACTCGGGTTCAAGGCAGGCATGGTCGTCCAGGAGCTGGGCTGGGACGACGACGTGGACGACGACCTGCGGGTCGAGATCGAGGACACCGTCGACGGCGACCTCGTCGACGGGGAGTACGGCAACGTCGTGGACTCCGTGCTGCTGTGGTGGCGCGACGACGACGGCGACCTCGTGGACACGCTCATGGACTCCCTGACCGACCTGGTCGCCGGTGGCGTCATCTGGCTGCTCACCCCCAAGGTCGGCCGGCCCGGCGCGGTCGACCCGGCGGACATCGCCGAGGCCGCCCCCGTGGCCGGGCTGACCACCACGACCACCGCGTCGGTCAGCCACGACTGGGCCGCGACCCGGCTGGTCGCGGCGAAGTCGGGACACTGACCCCGGGGGGCGTGCCGGGTTTCGGCCGGGCCCTCGGCCTGGCGGCCGGAGCGCCGGTCGTGGTGCGGGTCCTCGGCTCGACCGGCGTGCTGCGGCCCCACTCCCCGCACCGGCTGGTGCGGGCGGCGGCGGCGCTGTCGAGGTGGGGGCCCGGGGTCACCGGGGGGTTCGTCGCGCAGGCGGCGCTCGTGCCCGACCGGCCGGCGCTCGTCGACGACCTCGGGGAGCTGACCTACGCGCAGGTGCACGAGCGCAGCAACCGGCTCGCGGGTGCACTGCGCGCACGCGGCGTCGGACCCGGCGACGGGGTCGCGGTGATGTGCCGCAACCACCGCGGCTTCGTCGACGCCAGCCTGGCGGCGGCCAAGCTCGGCGCGGACGTCGTCTACCTCAACACCGCGTTCGCCGGTCCGCAGCTGGCCGACGTGCTCGCCCGCGAGCAGCCCCGCGTCGTGCTCCACGACCAGGAGTTCACCGGCCTTCTCGCGGGGGCCGGCACCCCGGACGGGGTGGTGGCCTGGGTGGACGACCCGGCCGCGCTGGGGGCCGGCGCCGTCACCTTGGAGTCGCTGGTCGCGTCGGGCCGGTCCGCGGAGCCGCGGCCGCCCGCCAGGCCGGGCCGCGTCGTGATCCTCACCTCGGGCACCACGGGCCCCCCCAAGGGCGCGGCGCGCCGGGCGCCGGGCGTCCGGGCGGCCACCGCGCTGCTGTCCCGGCTGCCGATGCGGTCCGGCTGGCGGGTCCACGTGGCCGCGCCGCTGTTCCACACGTGGGGCTGGGCCCATCTGGCCCTCACGCTGGTCCTCGGGTCGACCCTCGTCCTGCGCCGCCGGTTCGAGCCCGAGGGCTGCCTCGCGACGCTGGTGGAGGAGCGCTGCGACGCGCTGGTCGCGATCCCGGTGATGCTGCAGCGGGTCATGGCGCTGCCGGAGGGCACCCGCGACGGCCGCGACCTCTCCCGGGTCCGCGTGGTGGCCGTGTCGGGGTCCGCGCTGCCCGGCGACCTCGGCGTCGGGTGGATGGACCGGTTCGGGGACCACCTCTACAGCGTCTACGGCTCCACCGAGGTCGCCTACGCCACGGTCGCCACGCCGGCGGACCTCCGCGCCGCCCCCGGGACGGCGGGCCGCCCGCCGTTCGCGACGATCGTGCGGGTCCTCGACGAGGACGGGCGGCCGCTGCCTCCGGGCCGCACGGGGCGGATCTTCGTCGGGAACGCCATCCCGTTCGAGGGCTACACCGGCGCCGCCGGCGGCAAGGACGTCGTCGACGGCCTGATGGCGACCGGGGACGTGGGGCACGTCGACGCGGACGGACGCCTCGTCGTCGAGGGCCGCGACGACGAGATGGTCGTCTCCGGCGGCGAGAACGTGTTCCCGGCGGAGGTCGAGGACTGCCTGAGCCGCCACGACGGCGTCGCGGAGGCCGCCGTGGTCGGCGTCGACGACCCGGACTTCGGCAGCCGGCTGCGGGCGTACGTGGTGCCGGTCGAGGGCGCCCACGTGACCGAGGACGACCTCAAGGCCCACGTGCGGGACAGCCTGGCCCGGTTCAAGGTGCCGCGCGAGGTGGTCCTCCTCGACGCGCTGCCCCGCAACGCCACCGGCAAGGTGGTCAAGCGGGACCTGCCCGACTGACCGGGGGCGGCTGCGGGGTCGCCGCGCCGAGCGGCGATGATGGGTGACCCGACGCCCATGCACCCGCCACGCGAGAAGGAGCACGCCCTGATGACACTGGAGATCGGCCGCCCGGCCCCGGAGCTCGAGCTGCGCGACCAGCACGGCTCGACGGTCAGCCTGGCGTCGTACCGCGGGCAGAAGGCCGTCGTGGTGATGTTCTACCCGTTCGCGTTCAGCGGCGTGTGCACCGGCGAGCTCTGCGCCGTGCGGGACCGGCTCCCCACCTTCGAGTCCGAGGGCGTGCAGCTCCTCGCCGTCTCGTGCGACCCGGTGTTCGCGCTGCGGGCCTTCGCCGAGCGCGACGGGCTGCTGTTCCCGCTGCTCTCGGACTTCTGGCCGCACGGCGAGGTGGCGTCGGCGTACGGCGTCTTCAACCCCGACCGGGGCTGCGCGGAGCGGGCGTCGTTCATCGTCGACAAGGAGGGCGTCCTGCGGTGGTCGGTGCACAACGCCATGCCCGACGCCCGCGACCTCGAGGAGCACGCCCGGGTGCTCGCCGAGGTCGGCTGACCAGCGGTTTCGGTTAAACTTCGCCGCAACGGGCCGGAAACGGCTGACGGGCTTGCGTCGGCGTAGTTGAATGGTGGTGCAACGACCGCTGGTGACCCGAGACGCCGGCGGTCGTTGCTCATTCCGGAGCAGGCCCGCCGTCCGGGGCGCATAGCTCAGCGGTAGAGCTCCTCGCTTACAACGAGGCGGTCGCAGGTTCGATCCCTGCTGCGCCCACCGACCCCGTGCCGCCCGCGCCCTAGGGTGGCCGCCATGACGCTGCGGCTGGGCGAGGTCATCGCGATGCTCGACGGGTGGTACGACCCGTCCTGGGCGGAGAGCTGGGACGCCGTCGGGCTGGTGTGCGGCGACCCCGACCAGCCGGTCGGCCGGGTCCACCTGGCCGTCGACCCCGCGCCCGCCGTCGTGGCCGAGGCCCTCGCGTGGGGGGCGGACCTCCTGCTCTGCCACCACCCGCTGCTGCTGACGCCGGTCCACGGCGTCGCCGCGACCTCGCCGAAGGGCCGGGTCGTGCAGGACCTGGTGCGCGCGGGCGCCGCGCTGCTCACCGCCCACACGAACGCCGACGTCCCAGCGCACGGGGTCAACGAGGCGCTGGCGCGTGCGGTCGGGATCCGCGACCCGCAGGTCGTGGTGCCCACCGACGCAGGCCAAGGGGGTGCCTCGGCCCGCGGGCACGGCCGGACCGGCCGGCTCGAGGGCACCCTCACGCTGCGTGAGTTCGCCGAGCGGGTCTCGCGGGCGCTGCCGGCCACCGCCCACGGCGTGCGGGTCTCCGGGCACCCGGACCGGCCGGTGCGGACGGTCGTCGTCGGCAGCGGGTCGGGCGACTTCATGCTGGACACGGTCCTGGCCGGGGACGCCGACGTCTTCCTCACCTCCGACCTCCGCCACCACCGCGCCGCGGAGTTCCGCGAGCACGACGGCCCCGCGCTGGTCGACGTGGCGCACTGGGCGGCGGAGTGGACCTGGCTGCCGGTCGTCGAGCGGCTGCTCGTCGACGCCGTACGCGACCGTGGGGCTACGGTGAGCACCCGGGTGAGCACGCTGGTGACCGACCCGTGGACCTTCCGACTCGACCCGCCTTCGACCCGCTGAGGAGCCCGCGCTGAAAGCCGACGCCTTCGCCCAGCTCGCGCTGCTGGACGTCCAGGACATCGACACCAGGATCGACCAGCTGCGGCACCGGCTCGCGCACCTGCCCGAGTCCCGGGAGCTCTCGCGGCTCGAGGCGGAGCGCGAGCGGCTCGACGGCGAGGCCCGCGACGCCCGGATCTCGGTCGACGACCTGAGCTCCGAGCAGCGCAAGGCCGACGCCGACGTCGAGCAGGTCAAGGGCCGGCGGACCCGGGACCGGGACCGCATGGACCGGGGCCTGGTCACCGCGCCGAAGGACCTCGAGCGGATGCAGCAGGAGCTGGTCTCCCTCGACCGGCGGATCTCGGCCCTCGAGGACGTCGAGCTCGAGGTCATGGAGCGGCTGGAGTCGGCGCAGGCGGACCTGACCCGGCTGCGCTCCCGGCTCGACGAGGTCGACGAGGAGGTCGCCCGGGTCCGCGTGGCCCGCGACGCCAAGGCCGGCGACACGACGGCCGAGATCGCCGAGGCGGAGCGGGAGCGCGCCCTGGCCGCGCAGAACGTGCCCGCCGACCTCCTCGCCCTCTACGAGCGGGTCCGCGCCCAGAAGGGCGGGGTCGGCGCCGCGGCCCTGCGCCAGCGCCGCTGCGAGGGCTGCAGCCTGCAGCTCAACGCCGCCGACCTGGGCGTGATCGCCAAGGCCCCACCCGACGAGGTGCTGCGCTGCGAGGAGTGCAACCGGATCCTGGTCCGCACCTCGGAGTCCGGCATCTGATGGCCGGGCCGGGCTCCCGGCGCTCGGTGCGGATCGAGGCCGACGGCGGGTCGCGCGGCAACCCCGGCCCCGCCGCGTACGGCGCCGTGCTGATCGACGCGGACACCGGCGAGGTGGTCGCCGAGCGGGCCGAGCGCATCGGCACCGCCACGAACAACGTCGCGGAGTACTCCGGGCTGGTCGCCGGCCTCGAGCTGTGGGCCGAGCACGCCCCCGGGGCCGACCTCGAGGTCCGGATGGACTCCCAGCTCGTCGTCGAGCAGATGTCGGGCCGTTGGCGGGTCAAGCACCCCGAGCTGCGGCTGCTGGCCGAGCGCGCCCGGTCGCTGGCGCCGGCCTCGACGACGTACACGTGGATCCCGCGGGAGCGCAACGCCTACGCGGACCGGATCCTCAACGAGGCGCTGGACGCGGCCGCCGGCACCCGGCCGCGCACGCCCGCGGCTCCGGCGGCGCAGGGCGCCCCGACCGCTCAGGCCGCTCCGGACGCTCAGGCCTCGCGAGGCTGGGGCGACGCCGCAGCGGCCACCACGCTGCTGCTGGTCCGGCACGGCGTCACCGAGCACACGGTCGCGAAGCGGTTCTCCGGCGGCCTGCGCGGCAGCGACCCGGGCCTGACCGACGAGGGCCGCGACCAGGTCCGGTCCACCGCCGACTGGCTGGCGCCGCTCGCCGAGGGCATCGACGTGGTCCTCAGCTCGCCCGTGCGTCGCACCCGGGAGTCGGCGGAGATCCTCGGCGCCCGGCTGGGCCGGGAGGTGGTCGTGGAGCCCGGCCTGGCGGAGATGGAGTTCGGGAGCTGGGAGGGGCTCACGTTTGCCGAGATCCGCGAGCGGCACCCCGACGAGGTGGACCTCTGGCTCGGGTCGGTCGACCACGCACCCGGGGGCGGCGAGTCGTTCCGGGTCGTCGAGCAGCGGGTGCTCGCCAGCCTGGAGCGGCTGCTGGAGCGGCACCGGGACCGGACCGTCCTGGCGGTCAGCCACGTCACGCCCATCAAGGTGCTGGTGGCGCACGCGCTCGGGGCGCCGCTGGAGTCGGTGTTCCGGATGGAGCTGGCGCCGGCCTCGGTGACCGTGCTGTCGTTCTACGCCGACGGGCAGGCGTCGATGCGGATGTTCAACGCCCGCCCCACGGACGCGGCGTTCACACCTCGCTGACGACCACGTCGAGCAGCGCGCCGTGGCGGCCCGCCGGGCCCGGCTCCACCTTCCAGCCCAGCGAGCCGAGCAGGTCGGCGAACCGGCCGGGGGTGGCCGGAGCGCGGCCGTCCAGCAGCAGGTCGCGCACGAGACGGCCCTTGGTCGCCTTGTTGAGGTGCGAGACCACCGACCGCCGGCCGTCGCGCTCCTGGAGCACCCGCACCGAGACCACCCGGTCCTCGAGGTCCCGGCCAGGGCGCCAGAACGACGCGTACGTCGACGAGCGCAGGTCCACCACCAGGCCCCGGCCGGCCGCCTCGCGCACCGCCGGGTCGAGGTGGCGCGACCAGTGGGTGGAGACGGCGCCGAGCCCCGGCAGGGACACGCCGCCCGACAGCCGGTAGGCGGGGACCCGGTCACCGGGCCGCAGCAGGCCGAAGAGCGCTGAGGTCACCGCGAGCCGCGACGTCGCGCGCCGCCGGGCGGCCCCGTCGAGTGAGCCGAGGTCGAGCGCCTCGTACAGCACCCCGCTGTAGAGCCGGTCGGCCCGCGTCGCGGGAGCGTCGCGCAGGGCGGCGTTGCGGCGCACCTCCTCGAGCTGCGTGGGTCCGAGGCCCAGCACCCCGGCGGCGTCGGCCGGCCGGTCCGTCGTACACAGCCGGAGGAGGGCGTCGAGCACCTCGGCGCGCGCCTCCACCAGCCCGGGGAACGACAGCGAGGCCGGGTCCAGCGGCCGCCCGCGCCGCGGAGCGGCCTTGCCCTCGGACGGAGGCAGCAGGATCAGCACCGGCTCACCCTATGCTGGCCGTGCCCGACCACACCGGCGACCGAGGGAGTGCGGACGTGCCGAGACGAGTCGTGAAGGTGGTGCACGCCGACGGAGCGGTCCTCCGTGACGGCGTGGCGGTGATCGAGCAGGAGCTGGGCCTGACCGCGGAGTTCCCCGAGGAGGTCGAGCTCGCCGCCCGGCAGGCCGCGGGGGACCCGCGACTGCCACGGCTGGACCGCACCGACCTGCCGTTCGTCACGATCGACCCGCCGGGGTCGCGCGACCTCGACCAGGCCCTGCACCTGGAGCGGGACGGGTCCGGCTACGTCGTCCACTACGCGATCGCCGACGTCGCGGCGTTCGTCGCCCCCGGCGACCCGATCGACGAGGAGGCGCACCTCCGCGGCGAGACGCTGTACGGCGCGGTGTCGCGGATCCCGCTGCACCCGACGGCGCTGTCGGAGGGCGCGGCCTCGCTGCTGCCGGACGCGATCCGTCCCGCGCTGCTGTGGACGATCCGGGTCGACGCCGAGGGCGAGGGCACCGACGTCCACGTCGAGCGGGCGCTGGTCCGCAGCCGCGGCCAGTTCGACTACGGCGGCGTGCAGCAGGAGCTCGACGGCGGCAACGCGGCGGAGAGCTTCACGCTGCTGGCCGAGGTGGGCCGGTTGCGCAAGCTCCGCGAGGCGGCCCGCGGCGGGGTCTCGCTGCCGCTCCCCGAGCAGGAGATCGAGGGGGACGGCGACCGGTGGCGGCTCGGGTTCCGCCAGATGTCGCCCGTCGAGGAGTGGAACGCGCAGATCTCCCTGCTCACCGGCATGGCGGCCGCCTCGCTGATGGTCTACGCACGAGTCGGGCTGCTGCGCACGCTGCCGCCGCCGGACCACCGCGACGTGCTCCGGCTGCACCGCACCGCCAAGGCGCTGGGCGTCGCCTGGCCCGCGGAGCTGCTCTACCCCGACTTCATCCGCACCCTCGACCCGTCGGTCCCGGCGCACGCCGCGATGGTCGTGGCCTGCACCCGGCTGCTGCGCGGCTCCGGCTACGCCGGCTTCGTCGGCGAGACCCCGGTGCAGCCCGAGCACGCGGCGCTCGCCTCGGAGTACGCCCACGTCACCGCGCCGCTGCGCCGCCTCGGCGACCGGTACGCCGGCGAGGTGTGCGTGGCCCTGTGCGCAGGCGAGGAGGTCCCGGACTGGGTGCTGGCGAAGCTCGAGGGGCTGCCCGCCACGATGCAGCGGGCCGACCACCGGGCCCATCAGTACGAGGGTGCGGTCCACGACCTGGTCGAGGCCGTCGTCCTCGCCCCGCGGGTCGGCGACTCCTTCCGCGGGGTCGTGGTCCAGGTCGACGAGGACGACGCGACGCGTGGCGACCTCGTGGTCCAGGACCCGGCAGTCGAGGCGCGCGTGAGCTCGCAGGCGCCGCTGCCGCTCGGCGCCGAGGTCGAGGCCCGGCTGGCCGAGGCCGACGTCCACACACGCACCGTCCGCTTCGTCCTCTGACCCTCCCTCCCTCCTCCCCGATCCGTCTGCGCTCTGGGTCGCGTGCGCGGGACCGATGCAGACGAGTCGCGAGGGGGCGAGGGGGCTAGACTCGCTGGTGGATGAGCCGGCCGGGCGGCCGCGGCGGGGAGACCCGTCGAGGAAGGTCCGGGCTCCACAGGGCGAGGTGGTGGGCAACACCCACCCGGGGTGACCCGCGGGACAGTGCCACAGAGAACAGACCGCCTCCCCGGTGCGCGAGCAGCGGGGCGGTAAGGGTGAAACGGTGGTGTAAGAGACCACCAGCGCTCCGGGTGACCGGAGCGGCTCGGTAAACCCCACCTGGAGCAAGGTCAAGAAGGGAGCACGGGCGACCGGGCTCCCGCGCGAGCGTTCGAGGGCGGCCCGCCCGAGCTCGCGGGTAGACCGCACGAGGCCGTCGGCGACGGCGGTCCCAGATGGATGGTCGCCCACCGAGACGTCGCGAGGCGTCCGGGGACAGAACCCGGCCTACAGGCCGGCTCATCCCTCGGGGAATCGCGCGCCCCGGGCCCGTGTTGGCGCCAGGGGAGGAGACACCATGAGCACGGACCTGCCGGCCTTCGACCGGGACCTGCACCCGAGTGAGGCCTACCACCAGGCGTGGCTGCACCTCGAGCAGCGGGAGCCCGAGCGGGCGATCGAGCTGCTGGAGCCGGCCCTGGTCGCGGAGCCGCGGTCGGCGAGCCTGCGGACGCTGCGGGCGTGGGCGTACTTCCTCAGCGCGCGCCTCCAGCGGGCCGAGGACGACCTCCTCGAGATCGTGGCCGACTGCCCGACCGACGTGTGGGCCCGCTTCGCGCTCGGGCGGGTGCTCGAGCGGCAGAGCCGCTACGCCGAGGCACTCCCGCACCTGCGGCTCGCCGCGGCGATGTCCGGGGACGCCGAGCACGAGGCCGGCGTCCTGCGGGTGGAACGCCGCCTCGCCGAGAGCCGCGGCAGCTACTCCGACCTGCGTCGACCCGGCGCGTCTGGCGGCTGAGTCGCTGCCGACCCGGCGCGTGTGGCGGCCGAGGAGCCGCCGACCCGGCTGGTTTGGCGAGCATCGTGGCCAGACGCGCCGGGTCAGCGGGGTGGGCGTCGCC
>JAICLD010000275.1 GCA_025927595.1 Nocardioidaceae bacterium
CGGCGCGAGCCCGGACACCGACGCGACGTGCGGGGTCGCGGCCACGCCGGTCTCCGGCTCCTCGGGGCCGTCCGCGTCCGGCTCCGCCGCCTCCGGTACGGCGTCGGGGTCGGCCCCCAGGCGCTCGCGGACCACGTCGGCGAGCACGACGGTCACCAGCGTGGACTTGCCGGAGCCGGAGACGCCGGTGACGGCCGTGAGGACGCCGAGCGGGAGGTCGACGTCGAGGTCGTGGAGGTTGTGCAGCCGCACGCCGCGCAGGGAGAGCGTGCCCGAGGGCGCCCGCGACGCCCGCTCCCGCGGCGGCTCGGGGTCGAACAGGAACGGCCGGGTGGCGGACTCCTCGACCGTCGCCAGCTCCGCGACCGGGCCGCTGTGCAGGACCCGGCCGCCGAGGCTGCCGGCGCCCGGCCCCACGTCGACGATCCAGTCCGCGCGCCGCATCACCTCGACGTCGTGCTCGACGACCAGCAGCGAGTTGCCGGCGGCGCGCAGCCGGTCCAGGACGCCGAGCAGCGGCTCGGTGTCGGCCGGGTGCAGGCCGGCCGAGGGCTCGTCGAGGACGTAGAGCACCCCGAACAGCGTCGAGCGCAGCGCGGTCGCGAGCCGGAGCCGCTGCAGCTCGCCGGCCGACAGGGTCGGGGTGCCTCGCGCGGAGCTGAGGTAGCCCAGGCCGAGCTCGGTGAGCACCTCGATCCGGGTCACGAGGTCGGCGATGATCCCGGTCGCCACGCCGCCCCGGTCGGCGTCGCGCAGGACCTCCGCCAGGTCCCGCAGGGACATCGCCGCGAGCTCGGTGACGGTCCGCCCGGCGAACCGGACCGCCATCGCCTCGGGTCGCAGCCCGGACCCCTCGCAGACCGGGCAGGGGTGCACCTCGACGTACTCGAGCACCCGGCGACGTAGCGTGGCGCTCCCGGTGCTGGCCAGCGTGTGGAGCACGTAGCGCCGGGCGCTCTGGTAGGTGCCCTGGTAGGGGCGCTGGATCCGGTGCGCCTCGCGGTGCGCGTGCACGGTGACCACCGGCTGCTCGTCGGTGAACAGGATCCAGTCCCGGTCGGCCTGCGGCAGCTCGCGCCACGGCCGGTCGACGTCGTACCCGAGGGTGGCCAGGATCTCGCGCAGGTTCTTGCCCTGCCAGGCGCCCGGCCACGCGGCGATCGCGCGCTCCCGGATGCTCAGGGACGGGTCCGGGACCAGCGACGCCTCGGTGGCCAGGTGCACCCGGCCCAGGCCGTGGCACTCCGGGCAGGCGCCGGCGGGGGTGTTCGGCGAGAACGCGTCGGAGTCCAGCCGCCCGGCGCCGGGAGGGTAGCTGCCGGCCCGGGAGAGCAGCATCCGCAGCGAGTTCGACAGCGTCGTGACGGTGCCGACGGTGGAGCGGACCGTCGGCACGCCGCGGGACTGGCGCAGCGCCACGGCCGGCGGCAGGCCGGTGATCTCGCGGACGTGCGGGGCGCCCACCTGCTGCAGCAGGCGACGGGCGTACGGCGCGACCGACTCGAAGTAGCGCAGCTGCGCCTCGGCGTAGACGGTGCCGAACGCCAGGGAGGACTTGCCGGACCCGGACACCCCGGTGACGACCACGAACGCGTCGCGGGGCAGGTCGACGTCGACGGCTTGCAGGTTGTGCTCGGAGGCGCCACGGACCCGGACGAACCGGTCGCTCCCACCGCCCGGACCCATGCCGGGGAGCCTAACCGGGCGGCACTAGCATCGCGGCCATGGACCAACCCGCTGACGCGAGCACGGCCGGGCCGGACGTCGGGGGCGCCGAGCACGTGCACTCGGGCAAGGTCCGCGACCTGTACCGGCTCGCCGACGGCCGCCTGCTCATGGTCGCCAGCGACCGGATCTCCGCGTTCGACCACATCCTCGACAGCACGATCCCCGACAAGGGCGTCGTGCTGACCCGGATGTCGCTGTGGTGGTTCGAGCAGCTGGCCGACCTGGTGCCGAACCACGTGCTGTCGACCGACGTACCGGATCAGGTGCGGGGGCGCGCCGTGGTCTGCGAGCCGCTGGAGATGTTCCCGGTCGAGTGCGTCGCGCGCGGCTACCTCACCGGGTCGGGGCTGCTCGACTACCGCGCGAGCGGGCAGGTCTGCGGGATCGCGCTGCCCCCCGGGCTGCAGGACGGCAGCCGGCTGCCCGAGCCCGTGTTCACCCCGGCCACCAAGGCGGCCTTCGGGGAGCACGACGAGAACGTGTCGTACGACGACGTGGCGGCCGTCGTCGGGCCGGAGGTCGCCGCCCGGCTGCGGGAGCTGACGCTGCAGGTGTACGGCCGCGCCGAGCGGCTGGCGCGCGAGCGCGGGATCGTCCTGGCCGACACGAAGCTGGAGTTCGGCGCCCGGCCGGACGGCACCGTGCTGCTCGCCGACGAGGTGCTCACCCCCGACTCGTCGCGGTTCTGGCCGGCCGACGACTGGACCCCGGGGCAGCCGCAGGCCTCCTACGACAAGCAGATTGTCCGCAACTGGCTGCTGTCGCCGGAGAGCGGCTGGGACCGCGCCTCGGGGGAGGCCCCGCCGCCGCTGCCCGACGAGGTCGTCGAGCGCACCCGCACCCGCTACGTCGAGGCCTTCGAGCGGCTGACCGGCCAGCGCTTCTGAGACGGCGCGTCTGGCGGCCTGAAACGTGCTGACCCGGCGCGTCTGGCGGGCTGGGAGGTGCTGACCCGGCGCGTTTGGCGGGCTGGGA
>JAICLD010000290.1 GCA_025927595.1 Nocardioidaceae bacterium
CCCCGAGGAGCCGGAGACCGGCGTGGCCGCGACCCCGCACGTCGCGTCGGTGTCCGGGCTCGCGCCGCTCACCCGGCTGGTCACCGTCGACCAGCGGCCGATCGGTCGCACGCCGCGCTCGAACCTGGCCACCTACACCGGGCTCTTCGACGGCGTCCGCCGGCTGTTCGCGAGCACGCCCGAGGCCCGCGGGCGCGGCTACACCGCCGGCCGGTTCTCCTTCAACGTCGCCGGCGGGCGCTGCGAGAACTGCCTGGGCGAGGGGTTCGTCGCGGTCGAGCTGCTGTTCCTCCCCGGCAGCTACTCGCCGTGCCCGGTGTGCGGCGGGGCCCGCTACGCGCCGGAGACGCTGGAGGTCCGCTACCGCGGCCGCAGCGTCGCGGACGTGCTGGCGATGACCGTCGACGAGGCCGCCGGGTTCCTGGCCGACGTCCCGGCGGTCTCCCGGAGCCTGGAGACCCTGCGCACCGTGGGTCTCGGCTACCTGACCCTCGGCCAGCCCGCCACCGAGCTCTCCGGCGGGGAGGCCCAGCGGATCAAGCTCGCCACCGAGCTGCAGCGGGCGCGGCGCGGGCACACGCTGTACCTCCTCGACGAGCCCACCTCCGGCCTGCACCCCGCCGACGTGGCGCTGCTGACCCGGCTGCTGCACGGGCTCGTCGAGGCGGGCAGCACCGTGGTGGTCGTCGAGCACGACCTCGACGTCGTCGCCGGCGCCGACCACGTCCTCGACCTCGGCCCCGGGGGCGGCGGCGACGGCGGCCGCGTGGTCGCGAGTGGCACGCCGGCGCAGGTGGCTGAAGCCGCGACGAGCCGCACGGCGCCGTACCTCGCCGCCCGGCTGGGCCGGACCGGCCCGTCCGGGCCTGTCCGCGGGGGGTCCGGGCCGTTAGCGTGAGCGTCGAGACGAGTCGAGGAGACAGGAGGACGCATGTCCCGAGTGGTGCACTTCGAGATCCAGGCCGACGACGTGGAGCGGGCCAAGGCCTTCTACGCCGCGGTGTTCGGGTGGTCGTTCGAGGACTGGAGCGCGGTCTCCGGGTCGACCTACTGGGGCATCGTCACGGGCCCCGCCGACGAGATGGGGATCAACGGCGGCCTGCTGCCCCGTCCGGTGGCCGCGCCGGCCCCCGAGCAGGGCACGAACGGGTTCGTCTGCACGATCGGCGTCGGCGACTACGACGCGACCGAGGCGGCGATCCTCGAGGCGGGCGGCCGGGTGGCGATGCCCAAGGCGGCGCTGCCGGGGATGGCGTGGCAGGGCTACTACCTCGACCCCGAGGGGAACACGTTCGGCATCCACCAGCCCGACCCCGACGCCGCCTGAGGCCCGTCCCGTCGGTCAGAGGATCTCGCCGGGCACGTACGACGCCGCGGCCGGATGCGCCTGCACGACCTCCTGAACGCGTCGTACGACGTCGCGGACCTGGTCCACCGCGGCACCGGTGAACGTGATCGGGTCGGCGACCAGCGAGGCCAGCTGCGGGGCGGTCAGCCCCAGCCGGGGGTCGGCGGCCAGCCGCTCGAACACGTCGTTGTCGGCCTGCCCCTGCCGCATCGCCAGCGCCACGCCGACGGCCGCCTCCTTGATCGCCTCGTGGGCGGTCTCCCGGCCGACGCCGTTGCGGACCGCCGCCATGAGCACCTTGGTCGTGGCGAGGAACGGCAGGTAGCGGTCCAGCTCGCGCTGCACGACCGCGGGGAACGCGCCGAACTCGTCGAGGACCGTGAGGAAGGTCTGGAACAGTCCGTCGCAGGCGAAGAACGCGTCCGGCAGCGCGACCC
>JAICLD010000253.1 GCA_025927595.1 Nocardioidaceae bacterium
AGCAGGTCGACCGGGCGCTCGACGGCGAGTCCGGCACCACCGTCGCCCACGCCTTGCGGGGGACCCGGCAGCGGCGGGACCGGCTCGGCGCGCTCGTCGAGGCGATGCGGGCGCTGGCGGAGGCCGAGGCGGCCCACCGCGACCTCGACGACCGGGCCACGGCTGCGGCGCTCGAGCAGCGGTTCCACACCGTCGAGGAGGTCGCCAGCGCGCTCCTGGACCCGGCCGAGCGGTCGCGCCTGCGGCAGGGGCTCGAGGATCGGGCGGAGGTCGCCGGCCGGGCCGCGGCGGTGCTCGCCGACTGCGGCGACGAGGCGCTGCCCGACCCGGATCCGCACTCGCGTGAGGACCTGGAGGAGGGACGGGCCCGGGAGGCGGCCGTGCTCGTCGCCGATGCGGACGCGGACGAGGCGGCGCGCGCGGTCGCCCTCGCCGAGGAGCGGGCGTCGGTGCTGGTCCGGCAGCGTGACGAGCTCGCCGCGGCGGTGCGCGACTGGGCACCGCTGCGGGACGAGGCGCTGCGGGCGGAGTCCATGTCGCGGCTCGTGCGCGGTCTCGGGCACGACAACCAGCTGCAGATGCGGCTGTCGGCCTACGTCCTGGCCACCCGCCTGGACCAGGTCGTCGCGGCGGCGAACGAGCGGCTGGCTCAGATGCGCGACCAGCGGTACCTGCTCCAGCGCACCGGGCGGGCCGAGCGCAAGGGCGCCCGGGCCGGCTTGGGACTGGAGGTGGTCGACCAGTGGACCGGCGACGTCCGGGCCCCGAGCACGCTCTCGGGCGGGGAGACGTTCGTCGTCTCGCTGGCCCTCGCGCTCGGGCTGGCCGACGTGGTGACGCACGAGGCCGGCGGCACGGAGGTGGAGACCCTCTTCGTCGACGAGGGGTTCGGCAGCCTCGACGCCGACACGCTCGACGACGTGATGGACCGGCTCGACGGGCTCCGTGCCGGTGGTCGCACGGTGGGGGTGGTCAGCCACGTCACCGAGCTCCGCAGCCGGATCGCCACCCAGGTGCAGGTCGAGAAGGGCCGCTCCGGCTCCACCGTCCGGGTCCGCACGCTGGTGGGCTGAGCACCCCGCCGGCACCGTGCCGACGAGCCGGGCAGGATGGGGCCATGTCCCGCGTCGAGCCCCGCATGCTGGTCGTCGTCGACATCGACGGCGTCGTCGCCGACGTGCGGCACCGCCTGCGGCACGTCGCGCACCGGCCCAAGGACTGGCGGTCGTTCTTCGCGGCAGCGGCGGAGGACCCCCTGCTCGAGGAGGGCGCCGAGGTGGTCCGCCGGCTGGCGGAGGGCTACGACGTGGTGTACCTCTCCGGTCGGCCCGAGGGGCTGCGGTCCGTGACCGAGCGGTGGCTCGCCACGCACGACCTCCCCCAGGGGCCGCTCCGGCTGCGACCCGCGCGGGACTTCCGCCCCTCCCGCGAGCTCAAGGTCGAGGTGCTCCGCGAGCTCGCCCACGACCGGACGGTGGGCCTGCTCGTCGACGACGACCCCGGCGTCCTCGAGGCCGCTCGCGCTGCCGGGTTCGACGTGCTGCCGGCGACGTGGATGGGCGAGCACCCCGAGCTGCGGGCCGCCCAGGAGCGCGAGGGACGCACCTGAGCCGCGGCGCGCCGGGTGTCCGCGCCCGGCGGCACCCGGTCAGGCTCTAGCCTCTGCCCATGACCACCCGGCACGACATCGACGCGTCGTTCACCGCGCTGCCCTACCGGCGGCTCGCCGAGGCCGCGCTCACCCGCGCCCAGGACTTCCACGCCGACCACGCCGACTTCCGGTTCGAGCGGATCCGCACGCAGGACATCCGGGTCCGGGACGGCCGGCTGCAGGGCGCGTCCGACCACGAGGTGCTCGGCTTCGCGGTCCGGGTCGTCGTGGAGGGCGCGTGGGGGTTCGCCTCCGGCGTCGTGCTCTCCCCCGAGGCCGCGGTCGGGATCGCCGAGACGGCCGTGCGCACCGCGCAGGTGGCGGCCGCGATGACGGCCACCCCCGTCGAGCTGGCCCCGGAGCCCGTGCACGACGACGTCACCTGGGTCTCCGAGTACGACGTCGAC
This sequence comes from Nocardioidaceae bacterium, assembly GCA_025927595.1. Lineage (GTDB taxonomy): Bacteria > Actinomycetota > Actinomycetes > Propionibacteriales > Nocardioidaceae > Nocardioides_B. The sequence continues at coordinate 2,059 of JAICLD010000253.1, forward strand.
CCCTTCGACGTACCGCTGGCCGAGAAGGTGGACCTGCTCGCCGGGTGGTCCGGGCGCCTGCTCGCCGCGGCCGGGGTCGAGCACACCACCGGCGGCGTCTCCCAGGTCGTGGAGAACACCTTCTACACCGACCTCGCCGGCACGACCACGACCCAGCAGCGGGTCCGGCTGCACCCGGAGGTCGAGGCGCACGGCACGGACGCGCGCACCGGGGTCTTCGACTCGATGCGGACGGTCGCGCCGCCCGTCGGCCGGGGCTGGGAGTACCTCACCGGCGGCTACGACTGGGACACCGCGCTCGGCGAGCTGCCGGACCTGCTCGCCGAGAAGCTCGTGGCGCCCTCGGTGGAGCCCGGCCGCTACGACCTCGTCGTGCACCCCTCGAACCTGTGGCTGACCATCCACGAGTCCGTCGGGCACGCCACCGAGCTGGACCGGGCGCTCGGCTACGAGGCCAACTACGCCGGCACGTCGTTCGCGACCGTCGACCGGCTCGGCACCCTGCAGTACGGCTCGCCGGTGATGAACGTGGTCGCGGACCGGACCACTCCGCACGGGCTGGCCACCGTCGGGTACGACGACGAGGGGGTCGCCGCGCAGCGCTGGGACCTGGTCCGCGACGGCGTGCTCGTCGGCTACCAGCTCGACCGGGCCATGGCCCACGCGATGCCGGAGCTGAACGGGGGCCGCTCGAACGGATGCGCCTACGCCGACTCGCCCGGGCACATCCCGATCCAGCGGATGGCGAACGTCTCACTGCAGCCGGACCCCGACGGTCCGAGCACCGACGAGCTGCTGGCGCAGGTGGAGCGCGGCATCTACGTGGTCGGCGACCGGTCGTGGTCCATCGACATGCAGCGCTACAACTTCCAGTTCACCGGTCAGCGGTTCTACCGGATCGAGGACGGCCGGCTCGCCGGCCAGCTGCGCGACGTCGCCTACCAGGCCACCACCACCGACTTCTGGGGGTCGATGGAGGCGGTCGGGGGTCCGGCCACGTGGGAGCTCGGCGGCGCCTTCAACTGCGGCAAGGCCCAGCCGGGGCAGGTCGCAGCGGTCTCGCACGGCTGTCCCACCTCGCTGTTCCGCGGCGTCAACATCCTCAACACCACGGCCGAGGCCGGGCACTGACCGGGCCGGCGCGGCGACCGGCCACCCGCAGCGACGAGAGGATCCACCGACGATGACGGTCCCTACCCCGCAGGAGCTCGTCGAGCACGCGCTGGCGGCCTCGAGCTGCGACGACTGCGTCGCGATCGTGCACGACTCGACGAGCGCCAACCTGCGCTGGGCCAACAACACGCTGACCACCAACGGCGTCATGCATGACATCACCGTGAGCGTGGTGGCCTTCCACGGGACGGGACGAGGCACCGCCACGGGCTCGGTCTCGGGAAGCGCGGCTTCTGTGGAGCAGGTGGAGGCCCTGGTGGCGTCGGCGGACGCCGCGGCGCGCGCGGGTGGCGCCGCGGAGGACGCGGCCGACCTGGTCGCCGGGGACGCCGCCGCCGACTGGGACGAGCCGTCGGGCGAGACCTCGATCGAGGTGTACCGCGACTTCGCGCCCGCGCTGGGCGAGGCGTTCGGCCGGGCGTCGGCGGAGAGGAGGATCCTGTACGGCTTCGTGGACCACGACGTCACGACGACGTACCTGGGCAGCAGCAGGGGCCTGCGGCTGCGGCACGTCCAGCCGACGGGGCACTACGGCTGCACG
>JAICLD010000090.1 GCA_025927595.1 Nocardioidaceae bacterium
CGACGCCACGACAACGCCCTCCACGACGGCGACGCCGCCGCGGGCACCGACCTGCTCACCGAGCGCTTCCGGCGCAGCTTCGGTCGGCCGCCGACGGCGACCGACCTGGTCCGGTTCCAGCGGGCTCGCACGGGGCTCGAGCTCCGGCTCCCGGCGCAGGTGCGCCGGGCCGCCGCCCGGTTGGTCGCGACCCTGTAGGACGAGACACTGTCCCGCATGGGCTCCTCCATGGATGCGGACGTCATCGTCGTCGGAGCCGGCCTCGCCGGCCTCGTGGCCACCGCCGAGCTCGCGGACGCGGGCCGGCGGGTGCTCCTGCTCGACCAGGAGTCCGAGGCGAACCTGGGCGGTCAGGCGTTCTGGTCGTTCGGTGGGCTGTTCCTCGTCGACTCCCCCGAGCAGCGCCGGCTGGGCGTCAAGGACTCCCTCGAGCTCGCCATGCAGGACTGGATGGGCTCCGCCGGGTTCGACAGGCCCGAGGACGAGTGGCCTCGGGCGTGGGCCGAGGCGTACGTCGAGTTCGCGGCCGGTGAGAAGCGCTCCTGGCTGCGGGCGCAGGGCGTGCGGTTCTTCCCGCTGGTCGGCTGGGCCGAACGCGGCGGGTACGGCGCCGTCGGTCACGGCAACTCCGTCCCCCGGTTCCACGTCACGTGGGGCACCGGGCCCGGCGTCGTTTCGCCGTTCGAGCGACGGGTCCGGGACGCCGTCGCCAGCGGCCTGGTCACCTTCAAGTTCCGGCACCGGGTGGACGAGGTGACCGTCGTCGGCGGCGTGGTGACCGGCGTGCGCGGCGCCGTGCTCGAGGCCGGCTCCGCCGCTCGCGGTGTCGCCACCAGCCGCAGGGTCGTCGGCGACTTCGACCTGACAGCCGGCGCGGTGCTGGTCGCCTCCGGTGGCATCGGCGCCAACCACGACCTCGTCCGGGACAACTGGCCGACCCGTCTGGGCACTCCACCCGACCACATGATCAGCGGCGTCCCGGCGTACGTCGACGGGCGGATGCTGCAGATCACCCAGCGTGCCGGCGGCACCGTGGTCAACCCGGACCGGATGTGGCACTACGTCGAGGGCGTCACCAACTGGGACCCGGTCTGGGAAGGTCACGGCGTCCGCATCCTCCCCGGGCCGTCGTCGATGTGGTTCGACGCGACCGGGCGGCGGCTGCCGGGGCCGCTCTACCCCGGCTTCGACACCCTCGGCACGCTGGCCCACCTGCGTCGTACCGGCTTCGACCACAGCTGGTTCGTGCTGACCCAGAGGATCATCGAGAAGGAGTTCGCGCTCTCCGGCTCCGAGCAGAACCCCGACCTGACGAGCAAGTCGGTGCGGCAGACGCTCGGCCGGGTCCGGCCCGGAGCCCCGGCGCCGGTCGAGGCGTTCAAGCGGCACGGCGACGACTTCGTCGTCGCAGACACCCTCGACGAGCTCGTGGCGGGGATGAACTCTCTGACCGACCAGCCGCTGCTCGACGTCGAGGACGTCCGCCGGGAGGTCGTCGCCCGTGACCGCGAGCTCGACAACCCGTTCAGCAAGGACGGCCAGGTCTCGGCCATCCACAACTCGCGCCGGTACCGCGGCGACCGGATCTCGCGCACCGCCGCCCCTCACAAGCTCCTCGACCCCACCGCGGGCCCGCTCATCGCCGTCCGGCTGCACGTCCTGACCCGCAAGACCCTCGGCGGCCTGCTCACGGACCTCGGCGGGCGGGTCCTGGCCGCCGACGGCACCCCCGTGACCGGCTTGTACGCCGCGGGCGAGGCGAGCGGCTTCGGCGGCGGCGGCATGCACGGCTACCGCTCGCTGGAGGGCACGTTCCTCGGCGGCTGCCTGTTCTCCGGTCGGCAGGCCGGGCGGGCCGTCGCCCGCGACACCGCGTGAGCGCACTCAGGCCCGCGCAAGCATCTCGGTGAAGGCGGTCTCCAGGAGCGACGGGGGAACGGGCGGCTGGTAGCACCACCGGTCGCACCGTGACCCGGTGGTGTCCGAGCAGGTTCGCGGCCGCGGCCGCGGTCACGGGTCTGACCCCTGCGACGGTGATCAAGGTCGCGGCGGCGTCTCGCGCGGGCGGTCCGGGCCCGGATCGGAGCGGGCGAACCTCTCCAGCGCGACGTTGACCCGGTCCAGGAACTCCAGGACGGCGCGGGCGGTGTCCGGTTCGAGGCTGTCGGTGATGTCGGTGAGGTCGCGGATCAGCGGCCCGAGTGCGGCGAGCACGTCCTCGTGGGCCGACGCGGTGGGATGCAGGCTGGTGCGGCGCCGGTCGTGGGGATGGGGAAGCCGCTGCAGGTGGCCGGTCGCGGCCAGCCGGTCGACCAGGACGGTTGCCGACGCGGAGCGGATGCGGAGGCGGTCAGCGAGCTCCACGACGCCGAGCGGGGCGGGGTCGGACGTGACGTGGTCCAGGGCCAGCAGGTCCGTGACGCCGACCCCGACCCGCGTCGCGAGGCGCGCGTGCACCGCGGGCGCCTGCCTCAGCAGCGCGCGCAGGGCCTGAGCGATGCGGTACCGCACCTGCGGCGGGCTCTCGTCCTCGCTGCTCACGCGGGCATCGTAGACCCGAGCTAGGTAGACAATCTAACGAGACTGTTAGATCGTCTACCTATGACGCCTGATCACGACGACGTACGCCGCGGTCGCTGGCTGCTCCCCGTGCTGCTGGTCGTCGTGTGGCTGGCGCTCGGGAGCCTCGCAGGACCCTTCGCCGGCAAGCTCGGCTCGGTGGCGACCAACGACGATGCGGCGTTCCTTCCCAGCAGCGCGGAGGCCACCCGGGTCGCTCACCTCCAGGAGCGCTTCCGGGACCGCGCGACCGTCCCCGCCGTCGTCGTGTACGAACGCCGGTCTGGCATCACCGCCGCCGACCGGGCCGCGGTGACCGGCGCCGCCCGGTCCCTGAGCTCGATCGGCGGCGTGGTGGACGGCGTGGTGGGACCGCTCCCCTCGCAGGACGGGTCGGCGCTCGAGCTCGTCGTCCCCCTCGACGGCAGCCTGGACGACCGGCTCCCGTCGCTGGTCGACGACGTCGGTCAGCGGGCGAGGTCCCAGCTCCCCGCCGGCCTCGAGGCGTACGTCACGGGGCCGGCGGGGTTCGCCGCCGACCTGACCCACGCGTTCGCGGGGATCGACGGCATCCTGCTGCTGGTAGCGGTCGCCGTCGTGCTCGTGATCCTCGTCCTGGTGTACCGGAGTCCGCTGCTGCCGTTCGTGGTGCTGGTCTCGGCACTGTTCGCGCTGTCCCTGGCCAGCGGCGTGGTGTACGTGCTGGCCGACCACGAGGTGATCACCCTCAACGGCCAGAGCCAGGGCATCCTGTTCATCCTCGTCGTCGGGGCGGCCACCGACTACGCGCTGCTGCTGACCGCCCGGTTCCGCGAGGAGCTGCGTGAGCAGCGGTCACGCTTCACCGCGATGCGGGTCGCGTGGCGCCAGTGCCTGACTCCGATCCTGGCGTCGGGGACGACCGTCATCGTGGCCCTGCTCTGCCTGCTGGTCAGCGAGCTCAACTCCACCAGCAGCCTCGGCCCGGTGGCCGCGCTCGGCATCCTCAGCGCGTTGCTCTCGGCTCTGACCTTCCTGCCCGCCGTCCTGGTGCTGCTGGGGCGTGCGGCCTTCTGGCCGCGCCGCCCGCGGTTCGGCTCCGAGCACCCGGAGCGCTCCGGGGCGTGGGGACGGGTCGCGGAGGCGATCGGCCGTCGGCCCCGGCGACTGTGGGTCGGTGCGACCGGACTGCTCATCGTCCTCGCCGCCTTCCTGCCCACGTTGCAGGCGGGCGGCGCCCCGCAGAGCGCGCTGTTCCTCAAGCAGGTCGAGTCCGTCACCGGGCAGCGGGTCGCTGCGCGGCACTTCCCCGCCGGCACGGGAAGCCCGGTGGTGGTCATCGGGCCGGCGGGTGCCGCGACACGGATGACGCAGGCGGCCACCGGCGTGCCGGGCATCACGTCCGCGTCGGCAGTCGGGCGTGGCCAGCAGCCGGCAGGGCCCGGGACGTCCCCGCTGGTCGTGGACGGCATGGTCGAGGTCCAGGCGGTCCTGAAGGCGCCACCGGACAGCGACGCCGCACTGCAGACGGTGAAGCGAGTGCGGGCAGCGGTCCACGCCGCGGTACCCAGCGCGGAGGTCGGCGGGACCACCGCGATCACGCTCGACACCCAGACGACCGCGGAGCACGACCGCAACGTCATCATCCCGATCGTCCTGGTCGTGATCCTCGTCCTGCTGGCCCTGCTGCTGCGTGCCGTGGTCGCCGCGGTCCTGCTGCTGGCGTCCGTGGTGCTCAGCTTCGCGGCGACCCTGGGTGTCTCGGCCCTGGTGTTCAACCACGTCCTCGACTTCCCCGGCGCCGACCCGTCGGTCCCTCTGTACGGGTTCGTCTTCCTGGTGGCCCTGGGCGTCGACTACAACATCTTCTTGATGTCACGGGTGCGCGAGGAGAGCATGCGGCACGGCACCCGCGAAGGGATCGGGCGCGGCCTGGCCGTCACCGGCGGGGTCATCACGTCCGCCGGCGTCGTGCTCGCCGCCACCTTCTCGGCACTCGCCGTCATCCCGATCCTGTTCCTCGCGCAGATCGCCTTCATCGTGGCCTTCGGGGTCCTCCTCGACACCCTGCTCGTGCGCTCCGTCCTGGTGCCGGCGGTGGCGCACGACATCGGTCCGAGCCTGTGGTGGCCCAGCAGGATCGAGAGCTAGGCGAAAGCCGGGTTGCGCGACCGCACGCTGCGCCGGTGCCAGGTCCAGTCGGTCGGCATGCCGATGCCGTCGAGCCCGATGCCTTGGACGATCAGCCGGTAGGCGTCGGGATCGGTCTGGCGTTGCAGGTCGAACATCTCCCGCACGTCTCCCCACAGCGGGGTGCTGCTGCGCGAGCCGAGGTACTCGCCCTCGGCAGTGCCCGGCAGCGTGCGGGTCTGGAGCCCCGAGGCGGACAGCAGTCGGCGGGCGCGAGCATCCATGATCATGACGATCGAGTGGACGTCGTTGGCGGTGGTCGCGGCGGCGAGGCCGTGGTACAGCGCAGCGGCGGCCAGTCTGCCGCGTCCGGAGCTGCTGCGGACCGCGATCGTCGCGATGTCCCACGTCCTCGACGGGTCGATGCCGGCGGCGCGCGCGGACCGCAGCCCGTCGACGTTCCAGGGCCGGCGCCCGGTGTCGTTCAGGGTCTTGAGGCCGGCCGGGCCGGGTGCGATGAAGCGCGTGGTGCCCAGCGCTCGGCCGCCCTCGTCCAGCAGAGCCATGAAGCCGGTCGAGTCGGCGTACCGGTCGTACTCGTGGGCGAGCTGGTCGACGGTGTTGCCGTAGGTCCGCAGGAAGACCTCGGCCTCACAGTCCAGCGCCGCGTCCAGCTCGTCTCCGACCGGGTCGAACACGAAGCGCAGGGGCGTGCCGTTCATGGAGGATCTCCTGTGTGTCTGGCCGTCCATGGCTGTGCTGTCGCGTCCGTGGCGTCATTGCTGGTCAGGGTTCTCTGTGGCGCTTGCTCTGCGCTCGCGGCGAGTCGAGGATCCGGCTGGCGCGATGGGCGTTCCGGGCGCGGCGACCGGCCTCGTGAACGGGCTCGCCGGACTCGCGGACAGGGCCCAGCAGGGTGGCGGTCGTCGTCCAGTCGCGGACCCACTGCTCGACCTCGGACGCAGGCAGCGGGCGGGCGATGTGGTAGCCCTGCAGGACGTCGATGCCCATGGCGACGAGCTGTGCGAAGTCGACCGCCTCCTCCACGCCCTCGGCGACGGTGCGCATGTCGAGGGCGTGCGCGAGCTGGACGGTCGAGGCGACGATCATCCTGGTGCGGTCGTCGGTGGCGACGTCTCGGACCAGTGAGCGGTCGATCTTGAGCTCCTGGACCGGGAGGTCACGCAGGTAGGTCAACGAGGAGAAGCCGGTGCCGTAGTCGTCGATGGACACCTGGATGCCGTGCGAGCGAAGGTCCAGCAGGATGCTGCGCGCTCGTTGCGGGTCGGCGAGGAAGGAGTCCTCCGTGACCTCGAGGACCAGGCGGTCGGCCGGGACGTCCCATTCGTCCAGCGACGCGTAGAGCCGCGGCAGGAACGTCTGGCTGAGCAGCTCCGGCGGCGCACAGTTGATGGCGATGCGGAGGTCCAGTCCTGCCTCGAGCAGCCGGTGCAGGTCGCGTACGGCGAGCCGGGCGATCGTGTCCGACAGGGCCCCCATGAGGCCTCCGCGGCGCGCGGCCGGGAGGAAGGCGACGGGGCTGAGCAGGCCGTCGGTCGGATGGCGCCAGCGCACCAGGGCCTCCAGCGCGTGGACCTGCATGGTCGCCGCGTCGACCTGCGGCTGGTACCAGACCTCGATCTGGTCCTCCGCGATGCCCCTGCGCAGGTCCTCCGCCAGCAGCAGCCGGGAGCGCGAGAACTCGTCGAGGTGGGCGTCGTACAGCGCGGCGCCGGTACGCGAGCCCTTGGCCTGGTACATGGCGACGTCCGCCCGGCGCAGCACCTCGCTGTCCTCACGGTCGCTGTCGGAGACCACGGCGATGCCGACGGACCCGGACGGGCAGATCTCGATGCCGTCCACGACGACCGGCTTGCTGAGCTCGGTGAGCACCTGCTGCGCCGTCTCCATGAGCTCGATCTCGTCGTTGGAGCGCAGGAGGATCGCGAACTCGTCGCCGCCGAGACGGGCGACCATGACCTCGGGCGCGACTGCCTCACGCATCCGGACGGCCACGAACCTGAGCACGATGTCACCGGCGTGGTGACCGAGCGCGTCGTTGATCTCCTTGAACCCGTCGAGGTCCAGCAGCATCAGGGCGAGCGGCCCTCGGTCGGCAATGCCCTCCTTGAGGCGGGTCCGGATCGCGCGCCGGTTCGGCAGCTTCGTCAGGTCGTCGGTCAGCGACAGCGCGAACGCCTCGGCGGCGCGGTTGGCGTCCCGCAGGGCAAGTCCCATCCGCGCCGCAGCGGCGGCCAGCGTGAGCACCGCCGGCGGCACGATGTAGTACGCGAGCGAGTCCTCGGGCCGAAGCGTGAGGACGGCCAGCGCGACGACTCCCGCGCCGACCACCAGCTTCGTGCCGGACGTCCTCGGGATGGCCTTGATGGCCGACTGCTGAGGCCGACAGGCCGCCGCGACCATGAGCGCGAACGAGACACCCCACAGCGCGTTGCTCAGGACGCCGAAGTCATAGGTGCGGGCGGAGACGTGGAGGGCGAGACTGGAGTCCGCCGCCGCGAGCAGCAGGAACGCCGCACCGATCATCACCGTCTGCCGACGATCCGTGCGAGCCCGCATCAGGGCCTGGCCGAGGACGACCAGGGCCAGCATCGTGTCCGCCAGCGGGTAGACCACGGCCAGCAGCAGCGGGAGTCCCTCCTGCCCGGAGGCGATCCGGATCGGTGCGACCAGCAGCAGCGACGCCAGGCAGGAGGTGCCGCCACAGATCACCGCGATGTCCAGCCAGCCCACGGAGGGCCGCAACCGCTTGCGGTCGACGTCGAGCATCAGGTACCCGGCCATGCCGACGTAGGAGACCAGGAACAGCCACTCCCCCGGTGCCGGGAAGTCGGCCCGGTCGTGGGGGCTCGCCGCAGTGACCGACGCCGACCCCAGTGACCACGCCGTGACGGCCGCGAGGAGCAGGACCAGCGCAGGCCTGCGAGCGGGGTGGAGCCGGGCGGCCAGCACCAGCCGGGCCAACAGCAGGGGGAAGAAGATGCTGAGGGTGAGGACGACGATGTCCGGGCGCGCCCCGGGGGACGTCGCCGCGGCGACCCGGTCGGCGAGGAACCCGGCGCCGAGCACCGTCCAGATCGCGGTGGCGACGGCTCGCTGCAGCCACGAGACGCGCGCGTCTGCTGTGGTGCTCGGCTTGCGTGTCATCGTCCCCCACCTGAGTTCGTCACCCTTCTTGTCGGCAGCGGACTGCTCCTCCTGAGTGCTGGGAGGCAAGTCGTGCGGTCGACATCGCGTGGGGTCAGTCCGCCGGGCTCGTCAGCGCGCCCAGGACCAGGTCGACGTCCTCGGGCGACGTGACCGGATTCACGAAGCAGAGCCGCAGCACGGTCTCCCCTGCGAAGCTCGTGGGCGTGACCAGGGCCGTTCCGCTGCGCCACGCCCGCTGCGACCAACGGGCGTAGTCCTCGGCCCGCCAGCCGCGGCGGCGCAGGAGAACCACGGAGAGCTGCGGTTCGGTGACGAGCTCCAGCTCGTCGCTGGCCTCGACACGCTTGGCGGCGTACGTCGCCGTCTCGAGGCAGCGCTCGACCGCGTCGACGTAGGCGTCGGTGCCGTTGGCGACCAGCGACGCCCAGAGCGGGAGCCCTCGTGCTCGCCGGGTCAGGTGGACTGCGTAGTCGGCCGGGTTGTCGGCGTGCTCGGTCGCGGTCGCGTCCAGGTAGTGCGCGGACTGTCGATGGGCCGCCCGCGCCACGGCCGGGTCGCGATAGATCACCGCCGCGCAGTCGAAGGGGGTGAACAGCCACTTGTGCGGGTCGATCGTCACCGAGTCCGCGAGCTCGATGCCGACGAACAGCCTCCGTCGTGCCGGCGCCAGCATCGCGGCACCGCCGTACGCGGCGTCGACGTGCAGCCAGAGCCCCAGCCGACCACAGGTGGCCGCGATCTCGTCGAGCGCGTCGACGGCACCGGTGTTGGTCGCGCCGGCACTCGCGACGACGGCGACGACGTCGGCCGGGTCCAGCGCCTCGAGAGCCGGCTCGAGGTCGGCGGCGGTGAGCGGCGCATCGGCCGAGCCCGCGACCACGACCCCGCACCCCATGATGGCCGCCGCCGAGCGCACCGAGGCGTGCGCCGACGCGCCGACCACGACGACCGCGGGCGGGCGGCCGCTCGGCCCCCGCCGGCCATGGCGCGCGGCCACCAACGCGCTCAGGTTCGCGATCGAACCGCCGCTGACGAAGGTGCCGTGCGCGCCCTCCGGATAGCCGACCAGGTCCGAGAGCCAGCGGACGGCTGCTCGCTCGGCGGCCACCACCGCGCCGGCTTCGAGCTCGCTCCCACCGTAGACGGCGGCCGCGGACAGCGCCGCGTCGACCAGGACCGCCGCGGGCGTCGGCGCACCGCCGACGAAGGCGAGGTACCGGGGGTGGTCGGTCGGGAACGCCGTGGGCAGGATGGCGTCGCGCACGCTGGCCCACGCAGCCGCCGTCCCGACCCCCTCGGCCGTGACCGCGGGCACGGGCGGTCTGATGCCGGGCGCGGGGTCGGCTGCGCGGTCGCTGAGGCGGTCACGCATCCAGTCGGCGATGTCGCCCAGTACGTCGCGGTCCTCCCTCACGAGCTCGTGCACACCGGGTCGATCGGCAGCGACGTCCGGGAACTGAGGCAACCCGCCGCCGCACGCTCCCGGTCAGCTCGGGAGCGGCCTACCCTGAGACATGTCCTTCGACGGCAGCCTGGCCGCCCGTGTCGAGGACGTGCATGCCCTGGCGCTGGGCATGCCCCATGTGACCGTCGAGCGCGGCCCTGCCGGCAACCCCGTCTACCAGGTCGGCGGGAGGTCGTTCGTGTTCTTCCGCACTCCCCGCCCGGATGCGGTCGACCCCGAGACCGGTGAGCGGTTCCGCGACGTGATCGTGTTCTGGGTGGGCTCCGAGGTCGACAAGCAGGCCCTGGTGGGCGACGAGTCGTCGCCCTTCTTCACGACCGCGCACTTCGACGGTCATCCCTCGGTGCTCCTGCGTGCCGGGCGGGTCGGGGAGTTGAGCCGGGAGGAGCTCGCGGAGGTGGTCCAGGAGGCCTGGCTCTCACGCGCGTCTGCTCGTCGAGCCGCCGCCTGGCTCGACGAGCACCAGCCGGGGTGACGGGCTGACGGGCTGACGGGCTGACGGGCTGACGGGCTGACGGGCCCCGGTGTCGCACGACGCCGTTTGACAGGCCCGGCACGATTCGCTCATCGTGACCGCACGCCTGTTTACCGACGCGAGGGGCTTCGCCGTGACCGACACCGTGGACAGACCGACCACCGGGGCCGAGCCCGACCCGACGCCGACCGGCGGACCGCACCGGTCGCTCCCGCTGAACAAGGCGGTCTTCGGCGTCGCCGCGACCGCCGTCCTCGCCTTCGTGCTGTGGGGCGCGCTGGCCCCCGACGCGATGGGGGCGGCGACCACCAGCACCCTGACCTGGCTGGAGAAGAGCTTCGGCTGGCTGTTCGTGCTGACCACGGCCGCGTTCGTGGTCTTCTCCGGCTACCTGGCGCTCAGCCGCTACGGCAACATCAAGCTCGGCCCGGACGACGCGGAGCCCGAGTTCCGCACGTTCTCCTGGGTGTCGATGATGTTCGCGACCGGCATGGGCATCGGACTGATCTTCTGGGGCGTCGCCGAGCCGCTGACCCACCTCAACACCCCACCGATGGGCATGGCGAAGCCTGGTACGCCGGAAGCCGCCCGGCTCGCGATGGAGTACACCTTCTTCCACTGGGGCCTGCACCCGTGGTCGATCTACGCCGTGATCGGGCTGGCGATCGCCTACTTCGCCTACCGGAAGGGCTACGGCAACCTGATCTCCGCGACCTTCCGGCCGCTGATCGGCGACGCCGCCGGACGGGCGCCCGGCAAGGCGATCGACGTGGTCGCGATCTTCGCGACGCTGTTCGGCTCCGCCACCTCGCTGGGCCTCGGCGCGCTGCAGATCACCGGCGGGCTGGACAACGTGTTCGACGGTTCCGGCAAGAGCGTCGCGCTCGCGCTGCTGGTGATCTGGATCCTCACCGCGTGCTTCGTGGTCTCCGCCGTCACCGGCATCGAGAAGGGCGTGCAGTTCCTCTCGAACGCCAACGCGGCCGCCGCGGTCGTCCTGGTGTTCTTCCTGTTCGTCGTCGGGCCGACCGTCTTCATCCTGAGCACGCTGACCGAGGGCATCGGTGCCTACCTCACCCAGCTGCCGACGATGAGCGGCCGCACCGGTGCCTTCGACCCCGACCAGGCCGCCTGGCTCAACGGCTGGACGATCTTCTACTGGGCGTGGTGGGTC
>JAICLD010000113.1 GCA_025927595.1 Nocardioidaceae bacterium
GATCCGGCCGAGCTCGGCCGGGGAGACCAGGTGCTCGTTGTGCGGCAGCGCCCGGACCGTGTAGCCGAACGGCCCGGTGGTGGACAGCCGCAGCTGGCCCTCGTAGCGGTGCCGGCCGTCCTCGTAGGTCTCGGCGTGCTGGAGGGTCGTCACGGAGGTGTCGACGAGGTCGTCCTCGTGCCGGATCCGCCCGTGCACGACCTGCACCTGCACGTCCCCGGGGCGCAGGTCGCCCAACGACACGAACGCGCGCACCTCGAGCGGGTCCCCGAGCTGAGGCGCGTCCGAGACGCCGCTGGACTCGACGTGGTCGACGCTGACCGCCGGCCACGCCGCGCGCACCGTGCGCTTCCACAGCGCCAGCTCGCGGGCCGCGGAGTAGTCCCCGTCCAGCTCCCGTGAGCTGCGCGCGGCGGGCGCGTAGAGCTCGGTGACGTAGTCGCGCACCATCCGGTCGGCGAGCACCTTGGGGCCCAGCGACTTCAGCGTGTGCCGGACCATCTCGATCCAGCGCACCGGGACCCCGGCGGTGTCGCCCTCGGCCGAGGCGTCGACGTCGTAGAACCGCGGCGCGACCTCGTCCTCGATCAGGTCGTAGAGCGCGTGCGCCTCGATGTCGTCACGCCGGTCCGGGTCGTCGATGCCGTCCGCCGACGGGATCGACCAGCCGTTGTTGCCGTCGTACCACTCGTCCCACCAGCCGTCGAGGATCGACAGGTTCAGGCCGCCGTTGAGCGCGGCCTTCATCCCCGAGGTGCCGCACGCCTCGTAGGGCCGCAGCGGGTTGTTCAGCCACACGTCGCAGCCCGGGTAGAGCGGCTGCGCCATCGCGATGTCGTAGTTCGGCAGGAAGACGATCCGGTGCCGGACCGCCGGGTCGTCGGCGAACCGCACCATCTCCTGGATCAGCTTCTTGCCGCCCTCGTCGGCCGGGTGCGACTTGCCGGCGATCACCAGCTGGACCGGCCGCTCGGGGTGCAGCAGCAGGCGGCGCAGCCGCTCGGGGTCGCGCAGCATCAGCGTGAGCCGCTTGTACGACGGGACGCGGCGGGCGAAGCCGATCGTGAGGACGTCGGGGTCGAGCGCGGAGTCGATCCACGTCGTCTCGGCCGGCGCGGCGCCCCGCTGCTTCCAGGACCGGCGCAGCCGCGCCCGGGCGTCGGCGACCAGGCGCTGGCGCAGCACCCGCTTGGTCCGCCAGATCTCGGTCGCGGGCACCTTGTCGACGACGTCGAAGACCAGCTCCGGGGAGTCCGCGTCGGGGTCCGGTCCGGGGCGGGCGCCGTGCTCGCGCGCCAGGTCGAAGATCTCACGGGCGACCCAGGTCGGCGCGTGCACGCCGTTGGTGATCGACCCGATCGGCCGCTCCTCGACGTCGAACTGCGGCCACAGGCCGCCGAACATGCCCCGGCTGACGACGCCGTGCAGCTGCGAGACGCCGTTGGCGCGCTGGGCCAGCCGGAAGCCCATCACCGCCATGTTGAACATCGCGGGGTCGCCGCCCTCGTAGGTCTCCGCGCCGAGCGCGAGCACCCGGTCCACGGGGACGCCGGGGCAGGCGTTGTCGCCGCCGAAGTACTGCTCGACGAGGTCGCGCGGGAACCGGTCGATCCCGGCGGGGACGGGGGTGTGCGTGGTGAACACCGTCCCGGCGCGAGAGACCTCGAGCGCCGAGTCGAAGTCGAGGCCGGCGTCCTCGGTGAGCTCGCGGATCCGCTCCAGGCCCAGGAAGCCGGCGTGGCCCTCGTTGGTGTGGAACACCTCGGGGGCGGCCGCGCCGGTGATCGCGGTGTAGGCGCGGATCGCGCGGACGCCGCCGATCCCGAGCAGCATCTCCTGGCGGAGCCGGTGCTCGGTGGTGCCGCCGTACAGCCGGTCGGTGACCGAGCGGGCCACCTCGCTGTTCTCCTCGACGTCGGAGTCCATCAGCAGCAGCGGCACCCGTCCGACCTGGGCGACCCAGACCCGGGCCGTCAGCGACTCGCCCCCCGGCAGGCCGACCTCGACCTTGGCCACCGCGCCGGCGGGGTCGTTGCCCTCCCGCAGCAGCGACAGCGGCAGGCCGTCGGGGTCCAGGACGGGGTAGGTCTCCTGCTGCCAGCCGTCACGGGAGAGCGACTGCCGGAAGTAGCCGTGCCGGTAGAGCAGGCCGACGCCGATGATCGGGACACCGAGGTCGCTCGCGGTCTTGAGGTGGTCCCCGGCCAGGATCCCGAGGCCGCCCGAGTACTGCGGCAGCACGGCCGTGATCCCGAACTCGGGGGAGAAGTACCCGACCGCGCGGGGGGCGACGCCGGCCAGGTGGCCGCCGGTGCCGGCCTGCCGCTGGTACCAGCGGTCCCCGGTCAGGTAGGTCTCCAGGTCGGCGCGGGCCGTCGCCAGCCGCTCCAGGAACGCCTCGTCGCCCGCGAGGGCCTCCAGCCGGGCCATCGGCACCGCGCCGAGCATCCGGACCGGGTCGTGGCCCGAGGCGGCCCACGCCGCCGGGTCCGCGTCGGCGAACAGGTCCTGGGTCTCGGGGTGCCAGGACCACCTCAGGTTGCCGGCCAGCTCGCCCAGGGCGTGCAGCGGTGCGGGCAGGACGGGGCGCACGGTGAACCGGCGGATCGCTCTCACGGCAGCACGGTAGCCCACCCGGTCTGGAACGATCCAAAGAACGCCCGAAAGCCGGACCGGGGCCCCCTGGCGGCGGCCCGGGTCCGCCCCCGAGGGCGTGGGGTTTGCCGGCCCCGAGGCGCGGTACGTTGCTCCCATGGTCGGACGCATCCCCGTCATGGCGGTCACCCCTGTGGTCGAGGGCGGCCGCTACCCCGCGAAGGCGACGGTGGGCGAGCCGTTCCCCGTGAGCGCGCTGGCGTTCCGGGAGGGCCACGACGCGATGAACGCCGACGTGGTGCTCACCGGCCCCGACGGGGCGGACCGGCCGTGGGTCCGGATGCGCCCCGACGCCACCGAGCCCGACCTCTGGCACGCCACGGTGACCCCGGACGCCATGGGCCCCTGGACGTTCCGCGTCGAGGCCTGGAGCGACCCGGTGGCGACGTGGCGGCACAACGCCGAGATCAAGATCCCCGCGGGCATCGACGTCGAGCTGATGTTCACCGAGGGCGCGCTGCTGCTCGAGCGGCTGGCCGAGTCGCTGCCGAAGCGGTCCGCGGAGCGACGTACCGTCCAGGACGCGGTGACCGGGGTCCGCGACACCTCCCGGCCGGAGCAGGCCCGCTACGCGGCGGCGGTCTCCCCCGCGGTCGACGCGCTGCTCGCCGAGCACCCCTTGCGCGACCTGGTCAGCGCCGAGGGCCCCTACCCCTTCTTCGCCGACCGCGAGCGGGCGCTGTACGGGTCCTGGTACGAGTTCTTCCCCCGCTCCGAGGGCGCGTACGTCGACGAGGAGACCGGCGCGGTCGTCTCGGGCACCCTGCGCACCGCCGCGAAGCGGCTCGACGCCGTCGCCGAGATGGGCTTCGACGTCATCTACCTGCCGCCGATCCACCCCATCGGCCGGGTCAACCGCAAGGGTCGCAACAACACCCTGGACCCGGGGCCGGACGACACCGGGTCGCCGTGGGCGATCGGCTCCGAGGAGGGTGGCCACGACGCGATCCACCCCGACCTCGGCACCTTCGAGGACTTCGACGCCTTCGTGGCGCGGTCCCGCGAGCTGGGCCTCGAGGTCGCGCTCGACCTGGCCCTGCAGGCGGCGCCGGACCACCCCTGGGTCACCACCCACCCGGAGTGGTTCACGACGCGCGCCGACGGCACCATCGCCTACGCCGAGAACCCGCCCAAGAAGTACCAGGACATCTACCCGGTCAACTTCGACAACGACCCCGAGGGCATCTACGCCGAGGTGCTGCGGATCGTCCGGATGTGGATGGCGCGAGGTGTCCGGATCTTCCGCGTCGACAACCCGCACACGAAGCCGGTGCAGTTCTGGGAGTGGCTGCTGGCGAAGGTCCGCGAGACCGACCCGGACGTGCTGTTCCTCGCGGAGGCGTTCACCAAGCCGGCGATGATGCGGGCGCTGGGCACCGTCGGGTTCCACCAGTCCTACACGTACTTCACCTGGCGCACCGCCAAGTGGGAGCTCGAGCAGTACCTCACCGAGCTGGCGGACGAGACGGCCGCGGTCATGCGGCCCAACTTCTTCGTCAACACCCCCGACATCCTGCACGCCTTCCTGCAGTACGGCGGGCCCGCGGCCTTCAAGATCCGCGCCGTGCTGGCCGCGACCGGGTCGCCGTCGTGGGGGGTCTACGCCGGCTACGAGCTCTTCGAGCACGTGGCGGTCCGGCCCGGCAGCGAGGAGTACCTCGACTCCGAGAAGTACCAGGTCCGGATCCGCGACTGGGACGCCGCGCAGCGCGAGGGGCGCACGCTGGCGCCGTACCTCACCAGGCTCAACGAGATCCGGCGCCGGCACCCGGCGCTGCAGCAGCTGCGCAACCTCGTCGTGCACGCCAGCGACGACGACTGCACCCTCGTGTTCTCCAAGACCGCCGGTGACGACCAGGTCATCGTGGTCGTCAACGTGGACCCGCACGGCACCCGGGAGACCACCGTGCACCTCGACATGCCGGCGCTGGGCCTGGACTGGCACGACCAGTTCGTGGTCCACGACGAGCTCAGCGGCGAGTCCTGGACGTGGGGCGAGCGCAACTACGTCCGCCTGGACCCGTACCTCGAGCCGGCCCACGTCCTCACGGTGCGGAGGCCCCAGCGGTGACCGGTCAGACGTCCGAGCACGGTCCCGACAGCGGCGTCGTCGAGTCCGGGGGCGGACCACCGCGACCCGACTGGTTCAAGACGGCGGTCTTCTACGAGGTCCTGGTCCGCTCCTTCAAGGACAGCAACGGCGACGGCGTCGGTGACTTCCGGGGCCTCACCGAGAAGCTCGACTACCTCGAGTGGCTCGGCGTGGACTGCCTGTGGGTGCCGCCGTTCATGACCTCGCCGCTGCGCGACGGCGGGTACGACGTCGCCGACTACACGAACATCCAGGAGGGCGTCGGCACCGTCGAGGACTTCCACCACTTCCTCGACGAGGCGCACGCCCGCGGCATCCGGGTCATCATCGACTTCGTCATGAACCACACCTCCGACCAGCACCCGTGGTTCCAGGCCAGCCGCGAGGACCCCGAGGGCCCCTACGGCGACTTCTACGTGTGGTCCGACACCGACGAGCTCTACGAGGACGCCCGGGTCATCTTCGTCGACACCGAGCCGTCGAACTGGACCTGGGACCCGGTGCGCCAGCAGTACTTCTGGCACCGGTTCTTCTCCCACCAGCCGGACCTCAACTTCGACAACCCGCGGGTCCACGACGCGATGCTCGAGGCCATGCGGTTCTGGCTCGACATGGGTCTCGACGGGTTCCGGCTGGACGCGGTGCCCTACCTCTACGAGCGCCCCGGCACCAACGGCGAGAACCTCCCCGAGACCCACGACTTCCTCCGGAAGGTGCGCTCGTTCATCGACGAGCAGTACCCGGGCCGGGTCCTGCTCGCGGAGGCGAACCAGTGGCCCGCGGACGTCGTCGACTACTTCGGCGGCAAGCGCGACCCCGAGACCGGCGAGTTCCACACGCTCGGCGACGAGTGCCACATGTGCTTCCACTTCCCGGTGATGCCGCGCATCTTCATGGCGGTGCGGCGCGAGTCCCGCTTCCCGATCTCGGAGATCCTCGAGCAGACGCCGCCGATCCCCGACAACTGCCAGTGGGGCATCTTCCTGCGCAACCACGACGAGCTCACGCTCGAGATGGTGACCGACGAGGACCGCGACTACATGTGGGGCGAGTACGCCAAGGACCCCCGCATGAAGGCCAACATCGGGATCCGCCGGCGGCTCGCGCCGCTGCTCGACAACGACGTCAACACCATGGAGCTCTTCGGCGCGCTGCTGCTCTCGCTGCCCGGCTCGCCGGTGCTCTACTACGGCGACGAGATCGGGATGGGCGACAACATCTGGCTCGGTGACCGCGACGGCGTGCGGACCCCGATGCAGTGGACGCCGGACCGCAACGCCGGCTTCTCGGTGGCCAACCCCGGCCGGCTGGCGCTGCCCCCGATCCAGGACCCGGTCTTCGGCTACCAGGCCGTGAACGTCGAGGCGGAGATGGAGAACGCCTCGTCCCTGCTGCACTGGACCCGGCGGATGATCCACACCCGCAAGAAGCACCCGGCCTTCGGGCTCGGCGACTTCACCGACCTGGGCGGGTCCAACCCGAGCGTGCTGTCCTACGTCCGCGAGCACGTCGCCGAGGACGGCACGACGGACCGGGTGCTCTGCGTCAACAACCTGTCCCGGTTCCCGCAGCCGGTGGAGCTCGACCTGCGCCGCTTCGAGGGGATCTCCCCCGTCGAGCTGCTGGGCGGGGTCCGGTTCCCCGAGATCGGCGAGCTGCCCTACCTGCTGACCCTCGGCGCCTACGGCTTCTACTGGTTCCGCCTGCCACCCCCGCCCGCGGCCGTCGAGGAGAGCGGCGCATGAGCGCCCCCGCGCAGGCGCTGCGCGACTACCTCGAGGGCGCGCGCTGGTTCGGGGGCAAGGGGCGTGAGATCGCCACGGTCCACGTACGCCGGGCCGGGGTGCTCGACGACGGCACCGACGGGTGCCCGTGCGTCGGCGTCGAGCTGGTGACCGTCCACTACGCCGACGGGGAGACCGAGACCTACCAGGTCCCGCTGGCGTACTACCCGCAGGCGCAGGAGCGCCTGGAGCACGCGCTGGTGGGGACGTGGGAGGACGACGAGCTGGTGCCGGACGGCGGCGAGCTGCACGCCTACGACGCCCTGCACGACCGCGAGGCCACCTCGGTCTACCTGCGCAGCTTCGACCGCGCCGGCCGTGAGGAGGACGGCAGCGTCGAGCTCGGCGGGCTGCGCTTCCACCGGCTCCCGGGCCACGAGCTCGACGTCGAGAGCCACTCCTCGCTGTTCTCGGGCGAGCAGAGCAACTCCTCGCTCGCGTTCGGCGAGGACAGCCTGATGAAGGTGTTCCGCAAGGTCACCGCCGGGCCCAACCCCGACATCGTGATCCACCGGGCCCTCACCGCGTCGGGGAGCGAGCACGTCGCGGCGCTCTACGGCTGGCTGGAGCTCGAGGACAGCGGCACCGACGGGCAGCCTTTCCACCTGGCGATGCTGCAGCAGTTCCTGCGGACCGCGAGCGACGGCTGGCAGATCGCGCTGGCGAGCGTCCGGGACCTGTTCGCCGAGGCGGACCTGCACGCGGACGAGGTCGGTGGCGACTTCGCCGGGGAGGCCGAGCGGCTGGGGCTGGCGACGGCACAGGTGCACGACGTCCTCGCGGAGCAGTTCCCCACCGAGCCGTGGGACGCCGCGGCCCTGGGGACGCTGTCGGAGACGATGCTGGCGCGGCTCGAGGCCGCGCTCGAGGTGGTGCCGCAGCTGGCGCCCTTCGCCGACGGGCTGCGGACCACGTTCCGCGGCGTCGCCGAGCTCGGCGGTGCCGGGGTCACGGCCACCGCCCAGCGGGTGCACGGGGACTACCACCTCGGCCAGACCCTGCGCACGGTGAAGGGCTGGAAGATCGTCGACTTCGAGGGCGAGCCGGCCAAGCCGCTCTCGGAGCGGGTGAGGCCCGACCTCGTCTGGCGCGACGTCGCCGGCATGCTCCGCTCGTTCGACTACGCGGCGCACGCCGTGATCGCGGACTTCGAGGCCGACGAGGACGCCAACCGGCAGATCGCCTTCCGCGCGGCCGAGTGGGGCCGGCGCAACACCGCGGCGTTCCTGCGCGGCTACGTCGAGAACAGCGGCCGCACCGCCGACCGCGGCCTGTCCGCCGAGCAGGACCTGATCCTGCGCGCGTACGTCGCCGACAAGGCCGTGTACGAAGCCGTCTACGAGGCCCGCAACCGGCCCACGTGGCTGCCGATCCCCCTCGGCGCCCTTGCCCGCATCACCCAGCACGCCGACCAGGAGGCGAACCACCCATGACCCGACGTACCAGCCGAGCAGCTCGCACGGTACGGCCCGTCGACGCGGCGGTGCTCGAGCAGATCGCGCAGGGACGGCACGGCAACCCGCACGAGGTGCTCGGTGCCCACGTGCACGACGGTGCCGTGACCGTGCGCGCGCTGCGGCCCCTGGCCGAGTCCGTGGTCGTGGTCTCCGGGGACCTCCGCGTGCCGCTGCAGCACGAGCGCGAGGGGGTCTGGGCCGGTGTGGTCGACGTGCCCGACGTCCCCGACTACCGGCTCGAGGTCACCTACGCCGGCGGCGCGCCCTACGTCACCGACGACCCCTACCGCTACCTGCCGACGCTCGGCGAGACCGACCTCTACCTCATCAACGAGGGTCGGCACGAGAACCTCTGGAAGGTGCTCGGCGCCCACGTGCACGTGTACGACGCCCCCAGCGGCCCGGTCACCGGGACGTCGTTCGCGGTGTGGGCGCCCCATGCCAAGGCGCTCCGGGTCAAGGGCGACTTCAACAGCTGGGACGGCCGCGAGCACCCGATGCGCCAGCTCGGCGTGTCCGGGGTGTGGGAGCTGTTCGTGCCCGGGGTCGGCTCCGGCGCGCACTACAAGCTCATCGTGCTGGGCGCCGACGACCAGTGGCGGGAGAAGGCCGACCCGATGGCCTTCCGGACCGAGGTGCCGCCGGCCCAGGCCTCGGTCGTCTTCGAGTCCCGCCACACCTGGGGTGACCAGGAGTGGCTGGAGCGGCGCAGCGCCGGCGGCGCCCACGAGAAGCCGATGTCGACCTACGAGGTGCACCTGGCGTCCTGGCGCCGCGGCCGCTCCTACGACGAGCTGGCCGACGAGCTCGTCGACTACGTGAGCGAGACCGGCTTCACGCACGTGGAGCTGATGCCGGTCATGCAGCACCCGTTCGGCGGTTCCTGGGGCTACCACGTCACGTCGTACTACGCCGCGGACTCCCGGTTCGGCGACCCGGACGGCCTGCGCCGCCTCATCGACCGGCTGCACCAGGCCGGCGTGGGGGTCATCCTCGACTGGGTGCCGGGCCACTTCGCGACCGACCCGTGGGCGCTGGTCGGCTTCGACGGGACCCCGCTCTACGAGGACCCCAACCCCCAGCGCGGCTGGCACAAGGAGTGGGGCTCCCACATCTTCAACTTCGGCCGCAAGGAGGTCCGCAACTTCCTGGTCTCCAACGCGCTGTTCTGGCTCGAGGAGTTCCACGCCGACGGGCTGCGCGTCGACGGTGTCGCGTCGATGCTCTACCTCGACTACTCCCGCGAGGAGGGCGAGTGGTCCCCGAACGTCCACGGCGGCCGGGAGAACCTCGAGGCGGTGGCGTTCCTGCAGGAGATGAACGCGACGGCGTACAAGCGGGTGCCGGGGGCCGTCACGATCGCGGAGGAGTCCACCTCCTGGCCGGGGGTGACCCGCCCCACGCACCTCGGCGGCCTCGGCTTCGGCTTCAAGTGGAACATGGGCTGGATGCACGACTCGCTCGACTACATGGCCAACGACCCCGTGCACCGCGCCTACCACCACGGCGAGATGACCTTCTCGCTCGTCTACGCCTA
>JAICLD010000157.1 GCA_025927595.1 Nocardioidaceae bacterium
CGCCGTCGCGGGTGAGGGCCGGCCAGAGCCGGGTCACCAGGGCGAAGTGGCCGAGGTGGTTGGTGCCGAGCTGCGCCTCCCATCCCGGGCCGACCCGGGTCTCCGGGCAGGCCATGATCCCGGCGTTCGCGATCAGCAGGTGCAGGCCGCGGTCGCCGGCCAGGAACCGCTCGGCGAAGCCGCGGACGCTGTCCTGGTCGGAGAGGTCCAGCTCGTCCACCTCGACGGCGTCACCGAGGTCGGCCAGGGCCTCGCGAGCCACCTCCGGGCGCCGTGCCGGGACCACGACGCGGGCGCCCGCGCGGACCAGCGCGCGCGTCGTCTCCAGGCCGAGCCCTGAGTACCCGCCGGTCACGAGCACCAGCCGGCCGGCCAGGTCGATCCCGGCGAGTACGTCGTCGGCGGTGCTGTCACGGCCGAACCCGGAGCCGATGGGGCGTTGCTGCGTGGGCGAGGAGGTCATGTCCGGCACCTCACTGGTGGCCCGCGATCGGGTGCGGCGCGTAGTCCGCTCCCAGCTCGGCCAGCTCCTCGTCCGTGAGCTCGAGGTCGACGGCGGCGACCGCGTCGCTGAGGTGCTGCGGCTTGGTGACGCCCACGATGGGGGAGGTGACGACGGGCTGGGCCATGACCCAGGCCAGCGCGACCTGGGCCCGCGGCACCCCGCGGCGCTCCGCGACACGGGCGACGCGCTCGACCACGGCGCGGTCCTCGTCGCGGTAGAGCTTCGAGCCGAACTCGTCGGTCTCGGTGCGGGCGGTCCCCGCGTCCCAGTCGCGGGTCAGCCGGCCCCGGGCGAGCGGGCTCCACGGGATCACGCCGACGCCCTGGTCGGCGCACAGCGGGAGCATCTCCCTCTCCTCCTCGCGGTAGAGGAGGTTGTAGTGGTCCTGCATCGACACGAAGCGGGTCCAGCCGTGAAGGTCCGCGACGTGCTGGGCCTTGGCGAACTGCCAGGCGTACATCGACGAGGCGCCGATGTAGCGGGCCTTGCCGGCCTTCACCACGTCGTGCAGCGCCTCCATCGTCTCCTCGATGGGCGTGGCCGGGTCCCAGCGGTGGATCTGGTAGAGGTCGACGTAGTCGGTGCCGAGCCGGGACAGGCTCGCGTCGATCTCGCGGAGGACGGCCTTGCGGGACAGACCCGCGCCGTTCGGGCCCGGCCGCATCCGGCCGTGCACCTTGGTGGCCAGCACGACGTCCTCGCGGTCGGCGAAGTCGCGCACCGCCCGGCCGGTGAACTCCTCGCTGGTGCCGGCCGAGTAGACGTTCGCGGTGTCGATGAAGGTCACCCCCGACTCCAGGGCCGCCTTGATGATGTCCCGCGCGGCGTCCTCGCCGAGCACCCACGGATGGCCGCCGCGGCTCGCGTCGCCCCAGCTCATGCAGCCCAGCGTCACCGCCGAGACCTCGAGCCCGCTCGTCCCTAGCCTGGTGTAGCGCATCCTGCGTCCTCTCGTGTGCGGTGAGCCCGGACCACCGGCTCAGACGGCCGTGGAGAGGGCCTCGAACTCCTCGTCGGTCAGCTCCAGCCCGGCGGCCGCGGTGTTCGACTCGAGATGCTCCACGCTGGAGGTGCCGGGGATCGGCAGCATCACCGGGGACCGGCGCAGCAGCCACGCCAGCGCGAGCTGCGACGGCGTGGCGTCGTGGCGGGTGGCGGCGTCCGCCAGCGGGCCGTCTGACTTCGAGAGCTCGCCGGTCGCGAGCGGGAACCACGGGATGAAGGCGATGTCGTGCTGCTCGCAGTGGTCGAGCAGCGGCTCGGCGTCGCGCGCGGCGAGGTTGAACAAGTTCTGCACCGAGACGATCGTCGCGGTCTGCTGCGCCTGCTCCAGCTGCTCGACGCCGACCTCGGACAGGCCGATGTGCCGGATCTTGCCCTCGTCCTGCAGCTTCTTGAGCTCACCGACCTGGTCCTCCAGGGGGACCTCCCGGTCGATCCGGTGCAGCTGGAAGAGGTCGATGCGCTCGACGCCGAGCCGGCGCAGCGACAGCTCGCACTGCTGGCGCAGGTACGCCGGGCGACCGACCGGGGTCCAGACGCCGGGACCCTGACGGGTCAGGCCCGCCTTGGTCGCGATCACGACGTCGTCGGGGTAGGGGTGCAGTGCCTCGCGCAGGAGGTCCTCGGCGACCTCCGGGCCGTAGGAGTCCGCGGTGTCGAAGAACGTGATGCCGAGCTCCACGGCCCGGCGGAGCACGGCGTGTGCGGCCTCGCGGTCCCGCGGCGGGCCCCAGACCCCCTCACCGGGCAGCTGCATGGTGCCGTAGCCGAGCCTGACGACCGGCAGGTCGCCTCCGATCCGGTAGGTGCCGGAGGCGGCGGCGACGTTCTCGGTCGTGGTGCTCATCGAGGCTCCTGCGGGTCGGGAGATGGACTACCGGTCCAGGTTAGGCGGGCGGTCCAACCCCGGGCGGCTGCTCCACGAGCCCCGCGAGGCGGCGGGCCATCAGCGCGAACACGGCCCGGTGGGCCGGCAGCTCCGCCCACCAGAACACGTGCCCGACCGGTCCGGCGGGCTCGAACTCCGTGCGCAGGGCCAGCCTGCTGCCGACCCCGTCGGGCTCGACGAGCACGTCGAGGTGGGCGGTGCCCGGCAGGAGGCTCTCGGCCCGCAGCCGCAAGCGGGAGGGTGGGTCGACCTCGATGACCCGCCAGAAGTCCATCTCGTCGCCCGGACGCAGCGGCCGTCCCGGACCGGTGATCCGGTGGCCCGGACCGCCCAGCAGGCGCTCGACGGCGCCCCGCGCCCGCCACACGGCCAGCGGCGCGTAGAACCGCTCGTCCCCGCCGAGCCGCCCGACGACCCGCCACGCCTGCTCGGGGGTCGCGGAGGCGGTGGCCTCCCGGCGGTCGACGTACCTCACGAGAGGCCGACGAGCTGCTTGCCGCGGTCGACGAGGTCGTAGTGGACCACCGCCCACACCGCCACCGCGCCGCCGGCCAGGCCTCCACCGGTCACCAGTGAGGAGCTCACCGGGTGCTGCTTCGCCTGCTCCCACGCCTGCTGCCCCTTGCGGCGACCGGTGGCGAACAGCCGGTGCGCCCAGGCGAACTCCGTCGACCAGATCCACAGCCCCAGCACGATCGGCGGGATCGTCAGCGGTCCCGGGAGCACGACGAGCGCCGCGCCGGCGGCGACGCACAGCAGCCCCGCGGCGAAGACGCCCGCGCGCCAGACCTGCCGCAGGCCGGGCCGCGAGCGCATGCGGTTGCGGAAGGACCCCAGTCTGCTCGCCATGACCCCTCCCTGGACGTCGGCGCCGAGTGGCCCGCGACACCCGCCCACGATACGAGGCGCACACGACGGCGGCCCCACGCCGAGGGCGTCGGGCCGCCGTGGTGAGCCGGTGCCGGACCGTCAGGACGAGATCGCGGTCTGGTCGGACTTCTCGCCGACCTGTCGCACGTTGACCTCGATCTTGCGCGGCTTGGCCTTCTCGGCCACCGGGACCCGCAGCCGCAGGACACCGGCGTCGTAGGCGGCCTCGACCCGTTCGAGGTCCAGGTTGTCGCCGAGGACCAGCTGCCGGCTGAACAGGCCGGTCGGCCGCTCGGACGCCAGCAGCTCCCAGTCGCCGCTCTGCCGCGGGCGCTCGGCGCGGACGGTCAGGACGTTGCGCTCGACGTCGATGTCGAGGGTGTCCGCAGCGATGCCCGGAAGGTCGAACTCGATGACGAAGGTGTCACCCTGGCGCCACGCGTCCATGGGCATGACCGCGGGGCGGCTGGTCGTACCGGCGCCCACCAGCTGCTGGGCGAGACGGTCGAACTCACGGAAGGGGTCGGTGCGCATCAACATCTCCATGCCTCCAGATGAGAAGGACCTGGCCACTGATGTGTAGTGGCGATGACAGATTTCTTATACCTCCGGTAACGTGGGAACGCAAGCCCCAGTTCCCCGTCCAGGAGGTCGTCGCCGGTGCCCCACACACCCGAGAGACCCGAGAGACCCGAGAGGCGCCAGAAGCCCGAGGCGGCCCACGGCCGCGGCGTCTACGCGATCTCTGTGGCCGCCGAGCTGACCGGCGCGGGCGTGCAGAACCTGCGGGTGTACGAGCGGGCCGGCCTCGTCGAGCCGAGCCGCACCGAGGGGGGGACCCGCCGCTACAGCGAGCGGGACCTCGACCGGGTACGCCGGGTCCTCGAGCTGCTCGACCAGGGCCTGAACCTCGCCGGCATCGCGCTCGTGGTCGGCCTGGAGCGGGAGAACGCCCGGCTGCGTCGCAGGCTGGCCGACGCGGACGGCAGGC
Source organism: Nocardioidaceae bacterium (assembly GCA_025927595.1). GTDB lineage: Bacteria > Actinomycetota > Actinomycetes > Propionibacteriales > Nocardioidaceae > Nocardioides_B. Next base: position 4,258 of record JAICLD010000157.1, read on the forward strand.
AGGGAGACGACGGCCCGACCCCGGGCCGGGCATGATGGAGCGGTGATCACCCGTGAGCTGGCCGAGGCGCTGACGCGCCGCGGGCTGCCGTGGCAACCGCACAGCGGCGACCGGTTCCTGGTCCCCGACCGCGACCTCGACGACGAGGTGTTCGTGGTCAGCGGCATGGCGGTCGAGGCCGCGGACCTCCCGTACGGCGACCCGGAGATGCGGTTCAACGGCACGGTGGAGTGGGCCCTGGACAGCATCGCCCAGAGCGAGGTGGTCTGGCTGCCGCGCGAGGACCAGCTCCGCGGCGCCCTGGGCGAGGCGTTCGTCGCGCTGGAGTCGGTGACCGGCGGGTACGCGGTGCTGGTCACGACGGGTCCCGACGGCGCGACCGAGCGTCACGTCGACTTCGACGCCGAGCGGGCCTACGCCCGGGCACTGCTGTCGGTGCTGCCCGCGCTGCCCGAGCCACCCGAGCGGCCGCCGGGGTCTGCGGCCTGAAGCTCCTGGACCCGCCGGTGCAGGCGCTCGCGGACCTGGTCCGGGCCCAGCTGCGCCCGCCGGCGGTGGTCACGGGCCACAATGGCGCCGGTGGCGGCCACGCCGGCCAGCCCGGCGACCCCCAGCAGCTTCCAGACCCTCATCCCGACCGTCCTCCCGGAGCCCCATGACCCACGCAGTGAGCCTGTCGCTCGACGCGGCCGTCGACCTCACGCGGACCGGGGACCTGTGGCTGTTCCGCGGCCGCTCCGCCGCGGACCATGCTATCCGGGCCGTGACGAACAGCCCCGTCAACCACGTCGGGATGGCGGTGGTCGTCGACGACCTGCCGGCCCTGATGTGGCATGCCGAGCTGGGCCGCGGCCTCCTGGACGTCTGGACGGGCACCCGGCACCGGGGCGCCCAGCTGCACGACCTGCGCGAGGCGGTCGAGCAGTGGACCGGCCGCTACCGGCAGCGCGTCTGGCTCCGACAGCTCGAGACCCCGGTGACCGAGGCGATGGAGGCGGCCGCGCTGACCACGGTCGCCCGCCTCGACGGCACGCCGTTCCCGGCGACCGCCGCCCTCGCGGCCCGCTGGGTGCGGGGCCGGCTGCGACGCCCGGCCGGGGTCGAGACCACCTACTGCGCGGAGGTGGTCGCGGCCGCCTACCAGGAGATGGGCCTGCTCGGACCGGAGCGCCCGGCGAACTACTACGACCCCGGCAGCTTCTGGTCCGGGGACGAGCTGCGGCTGCTCGCGAACGGCCGGCTGGGAGGCGAGGTCCAGGTCCGGGTCTGACCGGCAGGGGCCGTCACGCTCGGGCCAGCAGCTGCCCGTGCAGCACGCAGAACCAGGCGTCCTCCTGCTCGGCCCACCGCCGCCAACCGGCGGCGATCGCCGCGAGCTCGTCGGTCGTGGCGAGACGCCGGTCCACCGCCTGGCGGGCCAGGTCGGAGGCGACCACGCGCTCCGCCCAGAGGCCGCCCCACCAGGCCCGCTGGTCGGGGCTCGCGTAGCACCACGTCGCGGCGCCCGGCGTCACGGAGGTGAAGCCCGCCTGGAGTGCCCAGGACAGCAGCCGGCGTCCGGCGTCCGGCTCGGCCCCGTTGGAGCGCGCCACCCGCCGGTAGAGGTCGAGCCAGCGGTCGAGCTCGGGGACCTCGGGCCACCACGTGAAGGCCGCGTAGTCGCTGTCGCGGGCGGCCACGACGCCACCGGGCCGGCACACCCGCCGCATCTCCCGCAGCGCGCGCACCGGGTCGGGCAGGTGCTGCAGGACCTGGTGGGCGTGCACCACGTCGAAGGCGTCGTCCGGCAGGGCGAGGTCGTGCACGTCCCCGACGACGAAGGAGACGTTCGGGGTGCCGCGTCGCCCGGCCTCGGCGCGAGCCAGGTCCAGCGCGTCCTGGGTCTGCTCCAGGGCGGTCACCGAGCCTGTCGGTGCGACGCGGTCCGCGAGGTCCATCGTGATCGTCCCCGGGCCGCAGCCGACGTCGAGCAGCCGCAGGCCGGGCCGGAGCAGCGGCAGCAGGTAGCCGGCCGAGTTGTCCGCCGTACGCCAGCGGTGGGAGCGCAGCACCGACTCGTGGTGCCCGTGCGTGTACGCCCCGCCCCGACCGCTGCTCGGGTCGCGGGGACCTCCGGAGGCGGGCGGTCGCACGGGTCAGCCCGTCGAGCGCTCGAGCCGGGGGTTGGCGTACGTCGCCGGCTCGTGCAGCAGGTGCGCCCGGCCCAGCGGCCACACGATCGCCCAGACCTTGCCGACGACGTCCTTCTCCGGCACGGTGCCGCCGCCCGGCAGGTCCTGGTGGAAGCGGGAGTCCTCGCTGTTGCCGCGGTTGTCGCCCATCACCCACAGCCGGCCCCGGGGGACGTGGACGTCGAAGCGCCGGTCCGACGGGTCCGCGCCGCTGGCGATGTAGGAGCGCTCCTGCAGCGGGACGCCGTTCACGGTGACCCGGCCGGAGTCGTCGCAGCAGGCGACGTGGTCGCCCCCGACGCCGATCACCCGCTTCACCAGGTGCCCGCCGGTCGGGTACAGCCCGACCTCGGAGAGCGCCTTCTGGAAGGGGCTCAGCTGGGGCGCCCCCTCGGTCCCGAGCCACCGGCCGCCCGGGTCGTCGAAGACCACGACGTCGCCGCGCTGCACCGACCCCGTCCAGTAGGAGATCTTCTGCACGAGGATCCGGTCGTTGTCGACGAAGAGCGGACGCATCGAGCCGGACGGCACGAAGAACATCTGCACGAAGAACGTCTTGACGATGGCCGAGACGACCAGCGCGAGGACCAGCAGCAGCACGGTCTCCGCCCACACCGGGAGGGACCGGGTCGTGCGCGCGCGACCTGCGGCACCGTCCCCAGGGGTCATGGCGCCGACTCTATGCGACGGGTCGTGGAGCCGCCCGGGAACCCGTCGCCGGACCCGGCGCCGCCGATGAGTTCCTGTCGGTGCTCGGGTCTCTACTGGAGCCGGACGGCGGGCACGACCGGGTGCACGCAGCCGGACGCCCGCGGACGATGCCGCGAGAGGGGACCCGACGTGATCCACGCACGAGGCCTGGTGCAGACCTTCGAGACCAGGCGGGGCCGTCGCCGCACCCAGGTGCGGGCGGTCGACGGGGTCGACCTCGACGTCGCCGAGGGCGAGGTGGTCGCCTTCCTGGGCCCCAACGGCGCCGGCAAGACCACCACGCTGCGGATGCTCACCACGCTGCTGCGGCCCACCGCCGGCACGGCCACGGTCGCCGGGTACGACGTCGTCCGCGAGTCCGAGCAGGTCCGCCGCAGCATCGGCTACGTCTCGCAGGCCGGCGGGACGTCCAGCGCGGCGCGGGCCGGCGACGAGGTGGTCGACCACGGCCTCCTCTACGGCCTGCGCCGCCGGGACCTGACCGAGCGCGGTCACCGGCTGTTCGAGCAGATGGACCTCGACGGGCTCTGGGACCGCACCCCCAAGACCATGTCGGGGGGCCAGAAGCGCCGGCTCGACATCGTGATGGGGCTCATCCACGAGCC
>JAICLD010000284.1 GCA_025927595.1 Nocardioidaceae bacterium
CGCCTGGTGCTGGCGCTGACGAGGAGGACGTGGACCGGCTGGGTCGCGGTCGGTCTCGCCGTCCTCGCCGCCGCGACCGGGCTGGCGCTGCTGGTCACCGGCGGCGTCGTGTGGGACCCGTGGCCCGGCGCACCCTGGCGCCCGGGCACGCTGCTGGGTCGCCTGGCCGGCTGGCTCTGAGGCCGCTCAGCCGCCGGTCCACGCCCGCGCCACGTCCGCGCCCACCGAGGCCGCCTGCACCCGCCCGGCCCGCGCCGAGGCAGCCCGCTGCGCCGGGTCGAGCACGTTGCGGCCGATCGCGGCCAGCGACGCCTCGTCGGGGGAGACGACCGCGGTCGCCCGGGCGCCGGTGCGGGCCAGCTGGGCGGGGATGGACTGCCGTCGAGAGAACGACCGCGGCAGGGGCGCGAGGACCACGACGCGCTCCGCCCCGGTGGCGACGTCGGCGTTGGTGCCCGACCGGGCGCCACCGTCCACCAGCCGTCTGCCGTCCACCGGAACCGGTGGCCAGACCAGGGGCACCGCGCAGCTCGAGGCGACCGCACGGACCAGGTCCACGTCGCCGTGCCCGTCGAGCACCACGAGCTCCCCGGTGTCGGCGTCGACCGCCGTGACCCGCAGGTCCCGGTCCGGCCAGCTGCTCGTGGGCAGCACGGCCTCGATCACCGCCACCCGCTCCTCCGGCCGCACGGCGTCGTGACGGCCGGCAGCCCGCACCGACGCCCGGCCGAGGCGCCGGCGGCGCGTCGCGTCGTCGCCGGGGACCATGAGCAGGGCGGCGTACCTCAGCATCGTGAGCCGGCCGAACGACGCGCCGATCCCCGTCTCCGGCCGCGCCAGCTGGGCGTCGTACATCTCCCGCAGGTCCAGCCCGCAGGCCAGCTGGGCCCCGACGACGGACCCGGCCGAGGTGCCGACCACGGTGTCGGCGGCGGTGAGGTCGACACCGGCGTCGCGCAGGCCGAGCAGCAGCCCGATCTCCCACGCGATCCCGGTGATGCCGCCGCCGCCGAGGACGAGCGCACGCGTCACGATGAGGGTCCTTTCCGCCGGTGTCGTACCCGCTGCGTCCGCCCGGTGACCGGCCGGGATGCGGGCAGCGGTTCCCGTGCCCCGGTGGAGGTGGCAGACTCGGGATCGTGCAGCAGACCGAGATCCGCTCGGAGATCATCATCCGCTAGCGCGCCGGAGCATCCGCGGCGCGCCGACCTCTCGTCCCCACGGGAGGTCTTTTTGCTGCTGCGGGCGCTCGCGTCCCTCGCCCCCCACCAGGACGGTTCCCCCGCATGAGCACCACCGACTCCTTCCACGTCTACGACACCACGCTGCGCGACGGTGCCCAGCAGGAGGGGCTGACCCTCTCGGTCGCCGACAAGCTCACGATCGCGCGCGAGCTCGACGGCCTCGGGGTCGGCTTCATCGAGGGCGGCTGGCCCGGCGCCAACCCGAAGGACACCGAGTTCTTCGCCCGGGCGGCCACGGAGCTCGACCTGCGCAACGCGACGCTCGCGGCCTTCGGCGCGACCCGCCGGGCCGGGGTCGCCGCCGCGGACGACCCGCTGGTGGCCGCGCTGCGCGACAGCGGCGCACCCGTCGTCACGCTGGTCGCCAAGGCCCACGACCGGCACGTCGAGCAGGCGCTGCGGACGACGCTGGAGGAGAACCTCGCGATGGTCCGCGACACCGTCGGGCATCTCCGTGAGGAGGGCCGGCGCGTGTTCCTGGACGCCGAGCACTTCTTCGACGGCTACCGCGCCAACCGGGCCTACGCGCTGGAGGTCCTGCGGGCCGCCGCGGAGGCAGGGGCGGAGGTCGTGGCGCTGTGCGACACCAACGGCGGCATGCTGCCCGCGTGGGTCGGCGACGTCGTCGACGACGTGCGGGCCACGACGGGGGTGCGGGTCGGGATCCACTGCCACAACGACACCGGCTGCGCGGTGGCGAACACGCTCGCTGCCGTCGACGCCGGGGCGACCCACGTGCAGGGAACGCTCAACGGCTACGGCGAGCGGACCGGCAACGCCGACCTCGTCTCGGTCGTGGCGAACCTCGAGCTCAAGCTCGGCCGGTCCGTCCTCCCCGACGGCC
>JAICLD010000085.1 GCA_025927595.1 Nocardioidaceae bacterium
ACCTCCGGATCGCGGTGCTCGCCACGAACGGCATGGCCCTGCACCAGACCATGCTCTTCCGCCAGCTCAGCGACGACGTGGTCCTCGTGCTGGCCGCGGACGGCCTCGCCCCGGGCGAGGACGACCTCGAGCGGCTGGCGGCCCGCGGCGTCCGCGTCGTCTCGGACCCCCCGGTGGAGGTGCTCGTCGATGACGACCGGCTGCGCGGCCTGCGGCTCACGTCGGGTGAGGTCCTGGAGCGCGACGCCGTCGTGGTCTCGCCGACGTTCCGGGCCCGCGTCGGCTTCCTCGCCGGCCTCGGCCTGGAGGGCGTGCCGCTCGAGGTCCGGGGCCAGGTCCTCGGGACGCACCTGCCCGCGGACCCCACGGGCGCCACCTCGGTGCCCGGGGTCTGGGCGGCGGGCAACGTCGTCGACCCGATGGCGCAGGTGATCGGCTCCGCCGCGGCCGGCCTTCGCGCGGGAGCCGTGATCAACGCGGACCTCGTGGAGGAGGACACGCACGCAGCGCTGCACGCCCACGGCGCGGACCTGGAGGCGCTCTTCGAGCAGCCGGGCTGGGACGAGCGGTACGCCGCCGGCGACGCCGTGTGGAGCGGCCGCGTGAACCCGCAGCTGGCGGCCGAGGCCGCCGACCTCGCGCCGGGCCGCGCGCTGGAGGTCGGCAGCGGCGAGGGTGCCGACGCCATCTGGCTCGCAGAGCACGGCTGGTCGGTCACCGGCCTCGACTTCAGCGTCGTCGCGCTCGAGCGCGCGGCCGGCCACGCGGACCGTGCCGGGGTCGCGGACCGCACGCAGTGGCGCCACGTCGACGTACGCACCTTCGACCCGGGCGCCGAGCGCTGGGACCTGGTCAGCTCCCAGTTCATGCACCTGCCCGACGGCGGCATGGTCGACCTGACGAGGCGGCTGGCCGCGGCCGTCGCGCCCGGTGGCACCCTGCTCGTCGTGGGCCACCACCCCGACGACCTGTCCACGGGGCTGCGACACGGCCGGCGCGAGCTCCTGTTCACTCCGGAGGACCTGCTCCCGGCGCTGGACCGGGACGAGTGGGACGTCCGGGTCGCCGAGGTCCGCCCGCGCACCGTCGACGGGGACCACGGGACCCGGGTCGTGGTGCGGGACTCGGTGCTGCGGGCGCTGCGGCGTGCCGACCTGCCAGGATGACGGCCATGGCCCCCCACCGTGCGGACATGTTCCTCGACCCGGTCACCGACCCGCGGGAGGGCGGTCCGAGGCTCGGCGACGAGCGCACGACGCTGACGGAGTTCCTGCGCTGCCAGCGGCTGACGCTGGAGCTCAAGTGCTCGGACCTGGACGCCGAGCAGCTGGCCCGCCGGGCTGTCGAGCCGTCCACGATGTCGCTGCTCGGACTGGTGCGGCACCTGGCCGAGGTCGAGCGGGGCTGGTTCCGCCGCCGGATGGCGGGCGAGGACGCCCCCCGCCTCTACCAGACGGAGTCGGACCCCGACGGCGACTTCGACGGTGCCCGGGCCGACCCGGAGGTCGTGGCCGAGGCGTGGCAGCGCTGGCGCGACGAGGTGGCCTTCGCCGAGCGGCTCGTCGCCGACACCGACGACCTGGGCCGCTCCGCCGACGACGGGCACGGCGGCCGGATCTCCCTGCGCGAGCTGCTCGTGCACATGGTCGAGGAGTACGCACGGCACAACGGCCACGCCGACCTGCTCCGCGAGCGCATCGACGGCCGGCTCGGCCAGTAGCCCCGGGAGCCACCGGCCGGCCGGCCTCGACTCGGTCCTCGCTCAGCCGCGGGGCAGCCGGTAGGCGTGCCCGTCGAGGCGGTGGGTCGCCCGGATGTGCATCGCCCGCAGGACCGTCGGGAGGATGTCGACCGAGCGCACCTGGGCGCGCAGGTCGCGCGACCCGACGCCGCCGCCGGCGAACACGATCGGGATCTGCTGCGAGCGGCGCTGGATGCCGCCGTGGTCGCCGGCGACCGAGTACGTCGTGTCGTCGACGAGCGTGGCGATCACGTCGGCGCCGTACGGCGCGGCGGTCGTGTCGAGCAGCCTCTGCGCCTTGGCGCGGAACCACCTCTGCTCGGCGTGCCCCATCCGGCCCCAGTGCACCCGGCCGGTCCGGTCGAAGCGACCGCCGTGGCGGACCCATACCGCGGACACGCCGGGCAGCCGGTCCATGATCCGGGCGGCCTTGCGCACCTTCGCCGGCGTCCGGCTCTTCAGCCACGCCCGCAGCATCGAGTCGGAGTAGGACATCGCGACGTTGCCGGTGTCCACGAGCGGCTTCAGCGCCGGCTGCGGGTCGAGGTAGGAGTCGTTCTCCAGGTCGCCGTAGTACCAGTTGTAGTAGCCGCGGTCGGGGGTGCCGTCGTCCACGCCGTAGAAGTGCCGGCCCGGCACCGACCCGTGGTCGGCGGTGAGCACCACGAGCGTGTCGTCCAGCTGTCCGGTGCGTCGCAGGTGCCCCACGATCTTGGCGACCTGCGCGTCGGCGACGTGCGCGGCCGCCCTCAGGTGCGTCATCGGGACGGCGCCGCCCCTGTCGTCGACGCTGCCCCACATGTGCGCGGCCTTGTCGACCCCCGGCAGCGTCACGAGGACGCCGCTCCAGTTGCGCTCGTGCCTCATCACCGACACGGCCGCGTCCGCCGCCCAGACGTCGCCGCCGCGGTGCGCCCGGTCGAAGCCGACCGTGTAGCGGTTGCCGTCGAGCGGGTAGAGCCGGGCCGGCGACCGGTCGGTGTCGTAGGTCAGCGTCGGGCTGGAGTCGACGTAGTAGCGGCCGCACTCGGGCGAGGAGAGGTAGGACGGCACGTTGATCCCGTCCGGCCCGCGCCAGTTCGCGGTGCCGTCGTGGTCGCAGTCGTAGTCGCGGCCGGAGAACGTCACGATGCTGTCCGCGCCGCGCCCGCCCAGACCCCAGGCGGCGTAGGTCTTCGGGCTGATCGCGACGACCTTCGATCCCGGACGCTTCGCGTGCAGGTAGTCGGCCAGGTGCGGGTAGCCGGCGTGGTCCTGGAGGGCGAACATCTCCTCGGAGCCGAAGTCGCTGGTCAGCCACATGTTCGAGCCGTTCGTCGCCTCGGACGCCAGCACGCCGTCGACGTCGCGGTAGCCCTCGTCGGTCCAGCCCATGTGCTTGGGCAGCGCACCGGTGGGGATGACGTTGTGCGAGACGACCGTGACCGACCCGAGGTGACCCAGGTAGGCGTGGGGCGCGTTCGCGCCGCGGCGCATCAGCGCCTCGACGTGGCGCATGTGGTACTTGCGGACGATCTCACGCGAGAGCGCGTCGACGACGATCACCACGACTCTGGTCGGCGCCGCGTGGCTGCCGGACCGGGCGGGGGCCGGGGTCCGGTCGGCGGACACCGACGGACCGGCCGCACCGAGCAGCGAGACCGCCACGGCCACGACGGGGACGACGACACGAGGGACGACACGCATGGGCACACTCCCGGTGGGACCGCCGGAGCCCCGGCCCGAGAACCTCCGGACGGTCGGAACGTAGCATCGCCCGCGCCCGGTTGCCCAGACCCCGCCGCACACCGCCGTCTGGGAGCATCCTCGGGTGCGCCGGGACCTGACCACCCGCTGGGGCCGCGACCTCGACCCCGCGCACGTCCTCCCGGAGCACCCCCGACCGCAGCTCGAGCGCGACAGCTGCCTGGTCCTCAACGGCTGGTGGGACTACGCGATCCGGCCCCGCTGGGCCCCTCCGCCGACGCGGTACGACGGTCGGATCCTCGTCCCCTTCTCGCCCGAGGCGCCGCTGTCCGGGGTGGGCCGGCAGCTGCAGCCCGACGAGCGGCTCACCTACCGCCGCGAGGTCGTGGTCCCCGACGGGTTCGCCGTCCCGGGCGGCCGCCTGCTCCTGCACTTCGGCGCCGTCGACCAGACCTGCGTCGTGCTGGTGGACGGTCGCGAGGTCGGCCGCCACGCCGGGGGCTACCTGCCGTTCGGCTGCGACGTCACGGACGCCCTCGCCGCCGGCCAGGGCGAGCTCCTCGTCGACGTACGCGACCGGTCGGACGGGCACCAGCACGCCAGCGGCAAGCAGCGGCTGCGCCGAGGCGGGATCTGGTACACCGCCCAGTCCGGGATCTGGCAGACGGTCTGGCTCGAGGCCGTGCCCGCGCTCCACGTCGAGCGGCTCACGCTGGTCCCGCACCTCGAGGACGCCGAGGTCGAGGTGACCGTGCACGCCCCTCGCGGCACGGCCGTGGTGCGCCTCGACGGCACGGAGACCGAGGTGCCCACCGGGACGCCGACCCGGCTGCCGGTGCGGGACCCGCGCCCGTGGACGCCCCACGACCCGCACCTGTACGACGTCGAGGTCCGCCTGGCCCGGGACCGGGTCAGGTCCTACGTCGCGATGCGCTCGGTGGGCGTGGGCCCCGACGCGGGCGGGGTCCCGCGGCTGCTGCTCAACGGCGAGCCCGTCCTGCACGTCGGCGTGCTCGACCAGGGGTACTGGCCCGACGGGCTGCTGACCGCCCCGTCCGACGCCGCGATGGTGCACGACATCGAGACGATGAAGGGGCTCGGCTTCACGGTGCTGCGCAAGCACCTCAAGGTGGAGCCGCTGCGCTGGTACCACCACTGCGACCGGCTCGGCATGCTGGTGTGGCAGGACCTCGTCAACGGCGGCGGCCGGTACCGCACCGCGGCGGTCACGTGGCCGGGCCGCTACCGGTACCGGCTGCGCGACACCCGGTGGCGCGCGGCGCTGGGCCGCGGTGACCCGGCCGGTCGGGCGCTGTTCCTCGAGGAGCTGCGGGCCACCGTCGAGCACCTGCGCAACGTCCCGTCGCTGGCCGTGTGGGTGCTGTTCAACGAGGGCTGGGGCCAGTTCGACGCCCTGCGCACGACCACGCTGCTCCGGTCGCTGGACCCGACCCGGGTCGTCGACCACGCCAGCGGCTGGCACGACCAGGGCGGTGGCGACCTGCTCAGCCGGCACCGCTACGGCCGTGGCCCGGTGCTGCCCCGCCGACCGGATCGTCGCGCCGTGGTGCTGTCGGAGTACGGCGGCCGCAGCCGGCGAGTGCCCGGTCACGTGTACGACGACGAGGCCGGCTTCGGCTACGGCGAGCCGCTGACCCGCGACGGGCTGGCCGGCTGGTTCACGCGCGTGCACGAGACCCTGGCGGCCGACGTGCCGCGGGGCCTCGCCGGCACGGTCTACACCCAGCTCAGCGACGTCGAGGACGAGCTCAACGGACTGCTGACCTACGACCGGGAGGTGCTCAAGGTCGACGAGGCGGTGGTCCGGGCGGCGCTGTCCCGGCTCCGGCAGGGCCTGCTCCCCCCGGACCGCCCACCAGCGGCAGGTGCATGACGTGCAGGCCGACGTACCCGTGCACCGGGTGCTCGAAGGCCTCCGGGACCGTGCCGACGATCCGGAACCCGAGGTCGGTCCACAGCCGCACCGCCGCGGTGTTCGTCTCGACGACGGCGTTGAACACGATGCCGCGGAAGCCGCGGTCGCGGTGCCAGGCGACCACGTGCTCGGCGAGCAGCCGGCCCACGCCGCGGCCCCGGGCCTCGGTCGCCACCATGAAGCTGGCGGTGCCGAGGTGGCTCCCGGGGCCGTCCCGGTTCGGCCCCATCGTGGCGCTGCCGAGCACCTGCCCGCCGTCGACCGCCACCACCGTGGCCCCCGGGGCGCCCCGCACCCACCCCGCCCGGCCCTGCTCCTCGGTGAGGTCGCGCGGGTAGGTGTAGGTGTCCCCCGCCCGGGCGGTCGCGGCCACGATCGGCCAGATCCGCGCCCAGTCCCGGTCGGTGGCCTCCCGCACCTCGACCCCGCTCGCCCTCATGCGGCTCAGGCTAGCCCGCACGGTTGAGCACGAGGCTCCAGGTCACCGCCTTGCTGGAGGCGGCCGTCGAGGTCGCGGTCACGCCCCCGGCCCCGCTCGTCGCGTCGGTCAGCAGGGCGTTGACCCGGCCGGTGCCGGTGCCGATCACCTTGGAGCGGACCGCCTGTCCCGCCGGCGCCGACCAGTCGGTGCCGGTGTTGGTCTTGTCCGTCCAGTACGACAGCAGCCACTCCCCACCGGCCGCCGCGGCGACCGCCGGCGTCGTGTGCTGGGCCCGGCTGACCGTCTCCGACGCGGACGACGAGGCCGACACCGGGTCGGCCGGGTCCACGCCGGAGTAGGCGGCCAGGCTCACGTCGAACTTCGCCGCGGCCCCCAGCGTCATCCGGACCGCTCGGCCGGCGTCGGTCGCGGTGGCCACCTTGGTCAGCACCCGGGTCTGCAGCTCGTTCTTCGGGCCGCTCCGGTTGCCCTCCACGGCCCACCCGGCGGGAGTGCTGATCGTGGTCTCCCGGTTGATGGAGACGACCATGACCATGGTGTCCCCGGCGCGGACGGCGGCCGGCACGGTCACCGAGGCGGTCGTGGTGTTCCCGGTCTTGCCGGCCCCGGCACGGAAGGCGATCGGTGCCGCGGTCGGCGGGTCGGTGACCGCCACCGTCCGGGTCGTGGACCCGGCCAGGCCGTCGCCGTCCTTGACGGTCAGCGTGATCGTGTAGGTCCCGGCCTGGGCGTAGGTGTGCGAGGCCGTCGCGCCGCTGCCGGCAGGCGTGCCGTCCCCCCAGGCCCAGGAGTACGACGCGATCTGCCCGTCCGGGTCGGTGGAGCCGGACCCGTCGACGCGGCAGTCCAGCGCGGTGCAGACCGGCGCCGCGAACACCGCCGTCGGGGGCGTGCCGGTCGGCGCGGGCCCCGAGGCCGTCACGTCGTGGCTCGTCGTGCCGGTCCGGCCCCAGGGGTCGGTGACCGTCAGCGTGACGGTGTAGGTCCCCGCCGTGGCGTAGGTGTGCGACGGGGACGCCGCCGTGCCGGCCGGGGTCCCGTCGCCCCAGCTCCAGCTGTAGCGCAGGGCGTCGCCGTCGGGGTCGCTGCTGCCGGCGCTGCTCGTCGTGCAGGTCGCGCCGGTGCAGCTCGTGGTGAACGCCGCGGTCGGGGCGCGGTTGCCGGTGGGCTCGCCCAGGGTGAGCGGCTTGGAGGTCGTCGCGGACCTCCCCCAGCCGTCGGCGGCGGTCAGCGTGACCGTGTAGCTCCCGGTGCTCGCGTAGGTGTGCGTCGCCGAGGTGCCGGTGCTCACGGCGGTGCCGTCGCCCCAGTCCCAGGTGCTCGTCACGGAGTCCCCGGTGTCGGGGTCGGTCGTGCCGGAGCTGCTGGTGCTGCACACCAGGCCCTGGCAGGACAGCGCCATGACCGGTGCAGGAGCGCGGTTGCCCGTGGGCTCGGCGACCGGCACGGTCAGCGTGGTCGTGCCGGTGGCGCCCCACTCGTCCTTGACGGTGAGCGTCACGGTGTAGGTGCCGGCGGCCGTGTAGGTCTTGACCGGGACCGGACCCGTGCCGGTGCCCTGGCTGACCCCGGTCGTGCTGGTGCCGTAGCTCCAGGAGTAGGTCAGGGCCGGCGTGTTCTCGTCCGTCGAGGTCCGGCCGTCGAAGGAGCAGACGTTCTGCGTGCAGGAGACGGTGGCGTGCGCCACGGGCGGGGTGTTGGCCGGCTGGTTGACGACGACCCCGGTCGCCTCACGCAGGGCCCCGACCTGCCCGTGGTTGTCGGTGGGCCGGACCTGCACCGTGTAGGTGCCGGCCGGGATCACCGGCGTGGTGTAGCTGTAGTTCGAGCCCGCGCTGCCCGGGCTGTTCAGGAACGCCGCCCGCCAGCTGGGGGTCGTGCTCGTGAACGTGCCGTTGGAGCCGAGGTACTGGCCCGCCGCGTTGACGACCGCGACGTCGACCCTGGCGATGCTCGTGTCGTCGATCGCGCGGCCCGTGACGACGATCCTGCCGGCGTCGAAGGTGCTGCCGCTGACCGGCTGGCCCAACGCGTCCTCGAACCCGGGAGCGGCGTCGCCCGGGTAGTAGCTGTAGCGGACGCTGGTGCCGGTGGTGGAGGCGTTCTGCTGGTCGCTGCCGTCGAAGGCCGACGCGGTGACCGTGTAGTTCCCGCCCGTGGGCAGGGTGAGGTGCCGGCTCCAGGCGGTGCTGGTGGCCTGCGGGGAGTCGAGCGTCGCGGCGACCCGGTGGAAGGTCGAGGACATCGTGCCGTCCTCCTGCAGGTAGCGGCCGGTGTCGTTGTCGTAGACCGCCAGCCCGACGCTCTTGACGCCGAGGTCGTCTGCCGCCGTGCCGGCCAGGTCCACGTCGGGGCCCGTCAGCGGCAGCGCGGTGGTGGAGGCGCCGGTGAGGGTCAGGGTCGGCGGGAGGTCGCCCGGCACCTGGGCCTGGACCGTGAGCCTGCCCTGGTTGCTCGAGGCGGTGGTGATCCCGTCGACGTCGGTCGCCCGCACGCTGAAGGTGTACGACCCCGCGGAGACGTCGAACGGCGTCGTGTAGGACCAGGGGTAGCTCGCCGAGCCGATGGCGGTCGGCGAGATCCGGTACCAGCCGGCAGAGACGCCGACCCCCCAGGTGCCGTCGGCGCCGAGGTTCTCACGCGTCGTGCTGTTGCGCAGGCTGATCTCGACCGACTGGAGCCGGGTCTCGTCGGTGGCCGTGCCGGAGAAGGTGATCGGCTGGTGCGGCGCCACGGTGAGGGTCGGCACCGCGAACGGCGGCGTCATCGCGACCGGCTTCTCGACCGCGACCGTCGGGGCGAGAGCGCTGGAGTTCACGGTCCAGTCGCGGGTGGCGCTGCGCAGGTCGGCCTGGCCGGCGGTGTCGGTCGCCGTGGCACTGCCGCGCCAGACCCCCTCGTGGGGGACCGTGACCTCGTAGGACCACGTCGCGTTCAGGGCGCCCACGACGTCGGGGGTGCCGCGGAAGGTGTTGAAGACGTCGGACACCGTGCCGTCGTCCTGCAGGTACCGGCCCTGCTCGTCGCGGAACCAGTACGACAGTGAGGTGACGCCGTGGTCGTCGGTGGCGGTGCCGGTCATCGTGAAGGTCGGCGAGGTCAGCACGGAGCCCGAGGGCCCGTTGATGCTGGTGCTCGGGGTCAGGTCGTCGAGCTGGAAGGACTCGATCTTCTTCTGCGCCTTGGTGGCGTCACCCGCGCCGGTGCTGGAGAACGTCTTGGCCAGGAGCAGCAGCTGGTGGTTGCCGGTGACGCTCGCCGACAGGGACCAGTCCCGCGACGTCGTACCGGTGCCCAGCGTCGCGGCGAACGGGTACGTCGTCGTGCCCCACGTGCCGTTCTGCTGGAGGAAGCGGCCGGTGTCGCGGTCCTGGACCTCCACCTGCACCTTGGACACCGACCCCTGCGCCGAGGAGACGGAGGCATGGCCGGTGATCGTGAACGGCACGCCGGACGGCACCACCCGGCCCTCGATGGGCGTCTCGATCGTCGTGTCGGGGGTCCTCGCCGCGGGCACCGTGCTCAGGTCGTAGAAGGCGACCCGCCCGGTCTTGACCCCGCCCTGGCTCATGCCGTCGCCCCCGACGAGGAGCCCGCCGCGGAAGGCCAGCATCGCCTTGTTGCCCTCGAAGGAGTTCGACCCCGGGTCCCACTCGAGCGCCGTGCCGGTCTTCGGGTCGAGCGCGCCGAGGTGGTCACGGCGCACGACCTGGTCACCGAGCCCGTAGCCGGACAGGCCCTGCCCGGTGCCGTACCCGACGTTGTCCAGGCCCGGCCAGGGCTGGTTCGCGGTCGGGGACTCGTTCCAGCTGAAGTGGCCGCCGATGTAGACCGCCTTCTCGGTGATCGCCACCGAGTAGGTGCTGTCGAAGCCGCGGT
Source organism: Nocardioidaceae bacterium (assembly GCA_025927595.1). Classification (GTDB taxonomy): domain Bacteria; phylum Actinomycetota; class Actinomycetes; order Propionibacteriales; family Nocardioidaceae; genus Nocardioides_B. The sequence continues at coordinate 9,685 of JAICLD010000085.1, forward strand.
GGATCCACAGCGGCCGCACCTCGGAGCTGGCCAGCGCGGCCGAGCTCAACGGGTAGGCGATCGCGGTGTCGCTGATCGGGGGGGCGTCACCGCCGGAGCCGCTGGACACCACGAAGTAGGAGTCGTCCGGCGCGATGTCCCCGGCGTAGATCCGGGTGACGCCGCCGACGCGCGCGAGGTTGTCGTCCCACAGGCGGGAGCGCCACGGGAGCAGCTGCTTGCTGGCGGTGTCGATGATCCCCATGCCGAGCCGGTCCTGCCCGGCGATCTGCCGGCCGGTGTGCACGACCAGCAGCTTGGTCTCGTCGTGGGTGAGCTTCAGCTGCTGGACGGTGAGGGCACCGTTGACGCCGACCCCGCCGGAGATCTGGTTGTCGAAGCCCATGTCCACCGCGCCGGTGGTCGCGCTCACGGCGGCGAGGCCGGTCCGGAGCTGGCCGTTGATCCGGCTGAACTTGCCGCCGACGTACAGCGTCGAGTTCGACGCCGCGAGAGCGGTCGCCTGGTTGTTGGTCGTCTTGGCGAACGAGAAGCCGGCGACCGGCGCCCCCGTCGTCAGGTTGAGGCTGGCGACCTTCTGCGCCGCGACGCCGTTGACGGTGTTGAAGGAGCCCGCGACGAACAGCTTCGTGCCGTCGGGGGACGCCTCCACGGCGCTCACGCCGCCGCCGCCGAAGCTGGGCCGGAAGGAGGTGTCGACCAGGCCGGTGGTGAGGTTGTAGCTGGCCAGCCCCGCCTGGTTCACCGTCGTCGTGGGCGCCACCTTGTTCGCGATCGAGGTGAAGGAGCCGGCGATGAAGACCCGGTTGCCGACCACCGCCATGTCCCAGATCTCGCCGTTGCTGATCATCGGCGTGTCGGTCCGGGGCTTCTCCGGGACCAGGCCGGTGTGGCCCGGGACGGGCTGGGCCGCCTCGGCCGCCGGCGCCAGCGACATGCCCAGGGCGAGCGTGCCGGTGACGAGCGCCAGCGCGGTGACCCCCGACAGCCCTCGACGGCCGGTTCTCGAGCCGGACCTGGAGACCTTCATCGACGTACTCCCCCTCGTGTCGGAAAGGGGTCGGTCGACGACTGTCGACACGGTCGACCGCTCGTCCCGGCACAGCACGGCTGCGCCACGCGCGGCCCAGCGACAGCGCGGACGAACGGAAGAGGCCCCCCTCTGGAGCCCGCAGTCTAGACCAGTCGGAACCGGGGCGGACATGGCCCGATCGGGCCATACCGCCTCGGACCCTCGAGCCGCTACCGGGCCGCTACCGGGCCTCTACTGGCCGCTACCGGACGAGCAGGACCACGTCGTCGACCTCGCCGTTGAACTGGTCGGAGTTCGACCGCACCGCGGCGCCCTGCGCCGTCAGCTTGCCACCGACGGACAGCGGCAGGTCGCCCGGCGCGTCGAGCGACCCGGTCCGCCCGGCGACGGACGCCTCGTGCGTCGTGTCCGACCCGTGCTCGGTCACCTGGAGCGTGACCTCGTCCTCCTCACGGGTGCAGCGCACGGTGTACCACCGGCCCGTCCGCACCGTCACCGGGGAGCGGACCAGCAGCTCGCCCTCGCTCCCGGCGACCCGGCACGAGGGCCGGTCGTGGTCGACCTGGATCTTGTACTGCGACGCGCTGCCGATCAGGCCGCGCTGCATGAGGTTGTCGCCGTTGTCGTCGCCTCCGGTGGAGACCGCGTCGAGGCGGAACGACGCGCCGAAGGAGAACACGCGCGTCCCCGGGCTCAGGACGTCGGCGTCCCCGCCTGGCGCGGGGGTGATGCTCAGCACCGCCCGGGGCGGGGTCGCCGGGTCGCCGGTGGCCGCGGGGAACCGCAGCGCGGAGCCCTCGGGTCCGTCGACGAGCCGCACGGCCCCGTCGCCGTACGACGCGACGGAGGTCTCCACCCGCGCGACCCCGTCGTTGCGGGCGAGGAGCCGGCCGTCCCGCAGCTGCGCATCGTCGAAGCGGAG
>JAICLD010000282.1 GCA_025927595.1 Nocardioidaceae bacterium
ACGTCCGGGCCCGGCATCGCACGAACGCCTGGATCAGCTCGCTCAACCACCTGCACACCAACGTGCGGCTCTTCGGCTACGAGGGCTCCCGGCACAAGACCGGCAACAGCATCGACCACATCTTCGCGTCGAACTCGCTGCGGGTGCTGTCCTACAAGCTCGTGCTGAGCTACAACCCGAAGACGCTGCGGGTGCGCGGGGTGCTGCCGTCCGACCACAACATGGTCTGCGCCACGATCGCGATCTAGGCCGGTCCCGCCCCCGGGCCCGCGGGACTGGACACCGGTCCTGCGGGTACCCCCGGCTGCGCCGTGGAGGGTCCGCGGCCGGGACCGAGGACGAGGACGACGCCATGACCGACCAGCCGACCGTCGCACTGCTGGGCACCGGGACGATGGGCGCGGGCATGGCCCGCCGCATCGCCGCGGCCGGGATCCCGCTGCGGGTGTGGAACCGCACCCGGGAGAAGGCCGAGCCGCTCGCCGACGCCGGCGCCACGGTCGCGGACTCCCCGGCCGAGGCGGTCCGCGGTGCCGACGTCGTGCTCACGATGCTCTTCGACACCGGCTCGGTCGTCTCCGCTCTGGAGGCCGCCCGCGACGGGCTCGCCGAGGGCACGGTGCTGCTGCAGCAGTCCACGGTCGGGGTCGAGGGCACCGACCGGCTCCGGGCGCTGGCCGACGACCTCGGCCTCGTGTACGTCGACGCGCCGGTCCTCGGCACCAAGCAGCCGGCCGAGGACGGGGCCCTGGTCGTGCTCGGCTCCGGGCCGGAGCAGGCCCGGGAGCGGGTGGCGCCGGTCCTCGACGCGATCGGCTCGCGGACACTGTGGCTCGGCGAGGCCGGTCAGGGCACCCGGCTCAAGCTCGTGGCGAACTCGTGGGTGCTCACCGTCGTCGAGGGCATCGCCGAGGCGCTCGCGCTCGCGTCGGCGCTGGGCGTCGACCCGCGGCAGTTCCTCGAGGTCGTCCGCGGCGGGGCGATGGACGCGCCGTACGTCCAGCTGAAGGGCGCCTCGATGCTCGAGGGCGACTTCACGCCGTCGTTCGGGCTCGACGGAGCCGCCAAGGACGCCTCGCTGATCCTCGACGCCGCGCGCGGTGCGGGCGCCGACGTGGAGTTCGTCGAGGTCGTGCAGCGGCACTTCGCGCGCGCCCACGAGGCCGGGCACGGCGACCTCGACCTCTCCGCGACGTACCTCACGCACTGAGGCGACCGCCGCCGCGTGACGGGCTCCGGGTCCGGTGTTAGGCTGCACTAACTAAGGATTGCCTTACCTCAACCCGGACCACTCGAAGGGCGCGGCATGCTGGGCAACTACCTGATCGGGCTCCGGGAGGGCCTGGAGGCGACGCTCGTCGTCGTGATCCTGGTCGCCTACCTGGTCCGGTCCGACCGGCGCGGGCTGCTGCCGCGGATCTGGGCCGGTGTCGCCGTCGCGGTCGCGGTCTCCCTCGGCTTCGGCGCGCTGCTCACCTTCGGCCCGCGCGGGATGACCTTCCGGGCCCAGGAGGCGCTCGGCGGCTCCCTGTCGATCCTCGCCGTCTGCTTCGTCACCTGGATGGTGATGTGGATGGCGCGCTCGGCGCGCGGCCTGTCCGGGGAGCTGAAGGGCCGGGTCGACCGGGCGGCCGCGGCGGGCGGGCTCAGCCTCACCGTCGTCGCGGTGCTCGCCGTGGGCCGCGAGGGCCTGGAGACCGCGCTGTTCCTGTGGTCCGCGACCCAGGCGACCACCTCGGGCGGCGCCTCGAGCACGCTGCCGCTGCTCGGCGCGGCGCTCGGGCTGCTGACCGCGGTGGTGCTGGGCTACCTGTTCTACCGGGGCGCGCTGCGGATCAACCTCGGGGCCTTCTTCACGTGGACCGGCGCGATCCTCATCGTGGTCGCCGCCGGGGTCCTGTCCTACGGGATCCACGACCTCCAGGAGGCCTCGGTCCTGCCCGGTCTCAACAGCCTGGCCTTCGACCTGCGCAGCCTGTTCACCGAGGACTCCTGGGCCGGCACCCTCCTCAAGGGAACGGTCAACCTGACGCCGAACACGACGTGGCTCCAGGCCGTCGCGTGGGTCGCGTACGTCGCCGTGACCATGCCGCTCTTCCTGCACGTCGTACGACGCAGCAACCGCCCCGCGCCGGCCGTGCGCGTGCCGGCGGGTTCCGCGTCCTGACCCCTCGACCGAGAAGGAAACCCGCACCGTGAGGATCCCGAGGCTGGCCGCCGCCCTCGTGGCGGTCGTGGCCCTGCCCGCGCTGTCCGCCTGCACCGA
>JAICLD010000200.1 GCA_025927595.1 Nocardioidaceae bacterium
CCGCCCCGTAACCTCACCCGCTGCACCGGCTACCCTCGCGGCCACCACCCGCCCCCCCACTCCCGCCCCCGCCCGCCGACGAGCTGGGGTGGTCTTTGTCGCCCCGTTGGCCTACAACCGACGCCGTCGCGGCCGCGAGCACGTGCGATGTCGGCCAGTTGGACGAAATCCGCACCCGTCAGCTGGCCGGCGGCCCGGCCCTCAGCCCCCCGCGAACGGCGGCAGCAGCTCGACGGTGTCCCCGGCACGCACCGGTACGGCGTCGGGGTCGGCGGACCCGACCGGCCGGTCCCCCACGAGCACCGAGCACACCGACACCACGTCGGCCAGGCGCGGCCGGTCCGCGTGCCGGGCGCGCACGGCGTCGAGGACGGCGGCCAGCGTCGTCGCCTCATCGGCCGGGAGCTGGTCGCACTCCACGCCCGCGGCGGCTCGGGCCGCGGCCCAGTCGCGCACCGTCACCCGGCCGCCGCCCGCGCTGCCCACGCCGCCCGTCCCGGGCGCGTCCTCCGCCATGACAGGTATCCTGCCGTATCCCGCCAACGGGTCCGAGGCCGCCACCGCGGCGGACCGGCACCCCGGGCGGCGAGGATGAAGCGGCTCAACGACGAGTCGGCGAGCGACCTCATGACGGGAACGACCATGAGCACCCTGCTGCTGCTGACCGGCACCACCCAGCCGTCCGCCGACGTCCTCCCGGCGCTGGCGCTGCTGCCGCACCAGGTCCGGGTCCTGGCCGCCGAGGGCAGCGCGCTGCTCGAGGCCCCCGAGGTCGACGCGGTCCTCGTCGACGGGCGGCACGACCTCGCGCACGCCCGCGACCTGTGCCGGCTGATCCGCACCACCGGCAGCGACGCCCCGGTCCTGCTCGTCGTCACCGAGGGCGGCCTCGCCGTCGTCGCCGCCGACTGGGGCATGGACGACGTCGTGCTGTCCACGGCCGGCCCCGCCGAGCTCGACGCCCGGCTCCGGGTCGGCGTCGGCCGGATCGCCGCACGCCGCGACGCCGACGACCCCGAGGCGCGGGTGATCCGCTCCGGCGAGGTGACGGTCAACGACTCGACGTACACCGCGAAGCTCGGCGGCCGTCCGCTCGACCTGACCTTCAAGGAGTTCGAGCTGTTCAAGTACCTCGTCCAGCACCCCGGCCGCGTCTTCACCCGCGACCAGCTGCTCTCGGAGGTGTGGGGCTACGACTACTTCGGCGGCACCCGCACGGTCGACGTGCACGTGCGGCGGCTCCGCGCGAAGCTCGGGGCGGAGAACGAGACGCTGATCGGGACGGTGCGCAACGTCGGGTACCGCTTCGTGGTCCCGCCGAAGGACGCTCAGGACAGGGTGGCGGAGCGCGAGGACGCCTGAGCCTCGCGCTGGACCGGGATCGCGGCCGCCCGGGTCCGGACCCGCTGCAGCGGCACGACGTCGCGGACCGGGACCGCGAGGATCGGCGGCGGCTCCGGGTCGCACATCCCGGCGCGTACGTCGCGCGGCAGCGTCTCCTCCAGGTGCGTCAGCCACAGCAGCAGCGCGAACGCCACCGCCGGGAGCAGCAGCGCCGCCGCCATGATCAGGACCTGGCTCACCTGGCCTCCTCCTCGGGCCGGAGGACCCGGCTACTGTTCGGCGCATGCCGACCGTGACCCGCATCGAGCCCGGCGCGTTCGACCCGGCGGCCGACGCCGGTCCTGCCGCGGCGCTGCGCCGGGTGGTCGACGCGGCCGCGACCGCGGACGGTGCGGCCCCGCTCGACGAGGCGGCCCTGCTCGCGCTGCGGCACGGGCTCGGCGGCACCTCGCTGTGGCTGGCGGGCGAGGACGGGTTCGCGTGGCGGCACGACGGCGCCCTCGACCTGGCCGTGCACCCCGACGCCCGTCGGCGTGGCGTCGGCACGGCCCTCGCGCAGGCCGCCACCGCCGAGCCGGGCCCGCTCACCGCGTGGTCGCACGGCCACCACCCCGGCGCGGCCGTGCTCGCCGGCCGGCTCGGCTTCGAGGCGGTCCGGGACCTGTGGGTGATGCGGCGGCCCCTCTCCGACCTGCCGGACCTGCCGGGCCCCGACGCGTCGCCGGCCGACGGGATCGACGTACGCGCGTTCGAGGCGGGGCGTGACGAGGAGGCCTTCCTGGCCGTGAACGCCGAGGCCTTCGCCCACCACCCCGAGCAGGGCGGGCTGACCCGGGCCGGGCTCGAGGAGCGCGAGGCGGAGCCGTGGTTCGACCCGGCCGGCTTCTTCGTCGCCGTGCGCCGCGAGGACGGCCGCCTGGTCGGGTTCCACTGGACCAAGGTGCACGACGAGGACCCGCCCTACGGGGAGGTGTACGTCGTCGGTGTGTCGCCGAGCGCCCAGGGCGGCGGTCTCGGCCGGCGGCTGACCCTGACCGGGCTGCACCACCTCGCCTCGCGCGGGCTCGCGGAGGTGCTGCTCTACGTCGAGGCCGACAACGCCCCTGCGGTCGCGGTCTACGAGCGGCTCGGGTTCCGCCACGACGCGCAGGACACGCACGTGCAGTACGCGCGACGCTGACCCCGACGACGTACGCGGGGGAAGAGGGCGGCCGTCGGTAGCCTGTGGGCTGTGTCCGTCGATGACGTCGTCAGGCGGAGCCGGCCTCTGATCGCCTGGCTCGTCGGCTTCGTCGTCGTGGCCGTCCTCGTCTACGCGACGACCGAGGACCCGCACATCCGGCACTCCTCGGCGCTCAACACGGTGTTCGACACGCGGTGGCTCGTGGCGGCGGCCCGGCTCCTGGCGATCGCGGTGATCGGCTACCTGCTGGCGTCGATCGCCGTCCGGGTGTCGCGGAACCAGTGGGTGCGCAGCGCGGGCTCCGTCGACACGGACGTCTCCGCCGCCCGCGCGATCACCGACGACCAGCGCGAGCTGCAGCAACGGCTGCACGAGGCCGACACGACGATCGAGGACCTCCGGCAACGTCTCGCTCGATCCCTGGCGGACCGGCGTGCGCTGCTCGCTAGCATGGGGGAACACGACCAGGGCGGAGATGAGCACCATGCCTGAGCCCGGACCGGGGACCGAGGGCCCGCCGACGCGCGACGAGCTCCGTCGGCACCTGGCGGAGGACGGCCTCGCGGTGGAGCGCGCCGAGGAGCAGTCGCGGCGCATCGCCGCCACGCTCGCGAAGTCCGCGCGGGTCAGGCGCGACGCGCTGCCCCGGTTGCGGCGGGCGCTGCAGGGCCGCTAGCCCGCGGGCCGGCCGACCGGGCCCAGCCGGGTCGACCGGTGACGGCTACCCGGCGTTCACCTGCCGGTGTCACGATGGGGGCATGACCGTAGACGCCTCGTCGAGCAGCTCGCTGGCCACGCACGTGGGCGGCTCCTCCGACGACGGGCCCACCGAGCTGCGCGCGGTGGCCTCGGAGCCCTTCGACATCGAGCCGCCGTACGACGCCGGCCTCACCGACCTCGACCCGGACCGGTTCCTCGACCGCGAGGTGTCCTGGCTGCACTTCAACACCCGGGTCCTCGAGCTCGCCGAGGACCCCGGGCTGCCGCTCCTGGAGCGGGTCCGGTTCCTGGCGATCTTCGCCTCGAACCTCGACGAGTTCTTCATGGTCCGCGTCGCCGGCCTCAAGCGCCGGATCGCGGCGGGCGTGGCCGTGCCGACGGCGTCCGGGCTGATGCCGCGCGAGGTGCTCGAGCAGATCTGGCGGACCACCTCGGCGCTGATGGAGCGGCACGCCCGCGTGTTCCGCGACGAGATCGTGCCCGCTCTCGACAAGGAGAGCATCGAGGTCGTCCGCTGGGACGAGCTGACCCGCGACGAGCAGAAGCAGTGCAAGAAGCTGTTCAAGGAGCGCGTCTTCCCGGTGCTGACGCCGCTCGCCGTGGACCCGGCGCACCCCTTCCCGTACATCTCCGGCCTCTCGCTCAACATCGCGGTCCTGGTCCGCAACCCCAAGACCCGCAAGGAGCACTTCGCCCGCGTCAAGGTGCCGCCGATCTTCGAGAGGTTCGTCGCGGTGGGCAACCAGCGGTTCGTGCCGCTGGAGGACGTCATCGGCGAGCACCTCAAGCGGCTGTTCCCGGGCATGGAGGTGCTCGGCGTGCACACCTTCCGGGTCACCCGCAACGAGGACCTCGAGGTCGAGGAGGACGACGCGGAGAACCTGCTCGCCGCGCTGGAGAAGGAGCTGCTGCGCCGCCGCTTCGGGCCGCCCGTGCGTCTCGAGGTCGAGGAGACCATCGACGCCCACATCCTCGAGCTGCTCGTCTCCGAGCTCGGCGTCAGCGCCGAGGAGGTGGTCCGGCTCCCCGGCCCGCTGGACCTCACCGGCCTGCACGACATCGCCGACCTCGACCGCGCCGAGCTGAAGTACCCGGCCTTCGTGCCCTCCACCCACGTCCAGCTCGCCGAGGTCGAGTCCGCCTCCCCCGTCGACGTCTTCAAGGGGGTGCGACGCAGCGACGTGCTGCTGCACCACCCCTACGACTCGTTCTCCACCTCGGTGCAGCGGTTCATCGAGCAGGCCGCCGACGACCCGCACGTGCTCGCGATCAAGCAGACCCTCTACCGCACGTCGGGCGACTCCCCCATCGTCGAGGCCCTGATCGACGCCGCCGAGGCCGGCAAGCAGGTCCTGGTCCTCGTCGAGATCAAGGCCCGCTTCGACGAGCAGGCGAACATCAAGTGGGCCCGCAAGCTCGAGCACGCCGGCTGCCACGTCGTCTACGGCCTGGTGGGGCTCAAGACCCACTGCAAGCTGGCGATGGTGGTCCGAGACGAGGCCGACAGCGGCCGGGGGATCCGCCGCTACGTCCACATCGGCACCGGCAACTACAACCCGAAGACCGCGCGGATGTACGAGGACTACGGGCTGCTCACGGCAGACGACGGGATCGGCGAGGACGTCGCGCACCTGTTCAACAACCTGTCGGGGTTCTCGCGCAACGCCTCCTACGAGAACCTGCTCGTCGCCCCGGACTCGGTCCGCGACGGGATCATCGAGCGGATCCGCCGGGAGGTCGCACACCACGTGGAGGACCGGCCGGCACGGATCCGGATCAAGGCGAACTCGATCGTCGACGAGGCGGTGATCGACGAGCTCTACCGGGCCTGCATGGCCGGGGTACCGGTCGACCTGCTCACCCGCGGCATCTGCGCCGCGCGGCCGGGCGTGCCCGGCCTGTCGGAGACGATGCGGGTCCGCTCGGTGCTCGGCCGGTTCCTCGAGCACAGCCGGGTGCTCTGGTTCGACAACGGCGGCTCCCCCGAGGCCTGGATCGGCTCGGCGGACCTGATGCACCGCAACCTCGACCGCCGCGTCGAGGCGCTGGTCCGGCTGCCCGGACAGGCCCAGGTCGACGAGGTCGGCCGGCTGCTCGACCTGGCCTTCGACGACCGCACCAGCTCCTGGTGGCTGACCTCCGACGGCACCTGGGAGCGGCACCACCTCGACGACAAGGGCGCCCCGCTGCGCGACCTGCAGGCGACCCTCATCGCCCTCAAGCGCCGCCGGCGCATGCACCGGCCGGTGGAGGTCTCCTCGTAGCCGGCTGGACCAGCTCCGTTCGCGGGCTACAGCGAGACCCGCACGCGGCTGATCCGGGTCCTCGACGCGCGGCTGCCGCGGCCGCGGGTGATCTGCCCGGTGCGGGATCTTCGTGGTGTCCTGCTGGGCTACGCGGACCTCTTCGACGTCGCTGGACGGCCTCCTCGAGCAGCGGGACGTCCTCCGCGCGCTCCACTCAGGTCCACGCGCAGGTCTCGCGGCCGCAGAACCTGCCGACGGAACCGAGTGAGGCGGTGTGAGACTGGGCCGCATGGTCGAGCTGCCCGACATCGCGGCCGCGGGCGCGGTCGTCCTCCGCCGCGGCCCCGAGGTGCTGGTCGTGCACCGCCCGAAGTACGACGAC
>JAICLD010000020.1 GCA_025927595.1 Nocardioidaceae bacterium
CCGAGGAGCTGGCCGCCCGCTGCGGGGGCACCTTCCGGTCCCACCGCAGCGGCCGCGCCGACGTGGTCGAGGGACGGCTCGGCGGGCCGGGCGGGAGCGGCGGGGTCGGCGGCGTCCGCGTGGTGCTGGCCCGGCCACGCTGCTACATGAACGAGACCGGTGGTCCGGTCGCCGAGCTCGTCCGGTTCTACAAGGTCCCCGTCGAGCAGGTCGTCGCCGTCCACGACGAGCTGGACCTGCCCTTCGACACCCTGCGCGTGAAGCAGGGCGGCGGGGACAACGGCCACAACGGGCTGCGGTCGCTGCGCGCCTCGCTGGGGTCCGGCGACTTCCACCGGGTCCGGGTGGGGATCGGCCGCCCTCCCGGTCGGCAGTCGCCGGCGGACTTCGTCCTCTCCGACTACTCCGCCGCCGAGCGCAAGGTGCTGCCGTTCCAGGTGGACCGGGCCTCCGACGCCGTCGAGTCCCTGCTGGTGGACGGCCTCACGGCCACCCAGAGCCGCTTCAACTCCTGACGGCCCGCCCGGCCCCGCGGGTCGAGGCCCGCGCCGACGGGCGGTCCGGGTCGTCCCGGCATAGTCCGATCTAGCCATATAGGGCACCCGAACGGCTCCGCGCTTGCGCTGATCGGTGACTTCGGGAAACAATCACCTCCACGGCTTTCGGGGGCGAGAGCTGCACCTGGGGAATCAGGACCACCGCGACCGAGCATCGGCTCGGTGGTCGGCGCACGCCTGCGTCTCCGGGGACTGAGGGTCACCGTGTGACTGGGGGAGTAGTAGATGTCGAGCTCAACACCGATCGATGCGACGCACGGGCCGGCCGGGCCGACCCGTGAGGGACTGCACTCGCTGAGCGACACCGGAGCGGGCACGGAGGCAACCTCCGCCCGTCCCGGATCGCGCGGCCGGGCGGCCGAGGCGGCCGCCGCGCTGGCGGGCCTGGTCCCCGCCGCCGTCTTCGCTCTGCTGGCCCACGAGGGGAAGGCCGCCGCCGTCACGCTGGTGATCTGGCTGGCCGTCTCGCTCACCCAGGCGGTGCACCGCGGTCACGCCGGCACCGGCGAGCGGATGCGCGCCGATGCCCGCGGGCTGGCAGGGGTGGCCGTGCTGGTCTCCGTCGGCACGGTGGCCGGCGTCCTCGGGCCGCTCCAGGCCCGGCACTCGATGGCCGTGCTGGCCGTCGCCGGCGCCGCGACCGTGCTGCTGCACGCGCTGCGTCGCCGGCCCTCCGTGGCCCGGCGGGTCGTCCTCGTCGGCGGCCAGGAGGCGCTCGAGGCCTACGTCGCCGCGGCGTCCGGCGTGGGCGACGTCGTCGCCGGCTGCCACGTCGTGGACGCGGGCACGGCCACCGCGGTGCAGCCGTCGCTGCCGGTGCCCACCACCACGAGCCTGCAGACGCTGCCGGAGCTGGTCGAGACCGTGGCCGCCGAGGCGGTGCTGGTGCTGCCCGGCGGCGCAGTCACCTCGGACCTGGTCCGGGAGCTCACCTGGCAGTTCGAGGACAGCCGGGTCACGGTCGGGCTGGTCTGTCCGGTCTCCTCGGTCTCCACGCACCGGCTCCGCACCAGCGTCTCGGGGGCAGGGACGGTCCTCGAGCTCGGGGTGCCGCGGGCCACGCCCGCCGCGCGGATCGGCAAGGCGGTCCTGGACCGGGTCGGTGCCGCGGTGCTGCTGACGCTGACCGCGCCGCTGCTCGCGGTCCTGTGGGCGGCGGTCCGGATCGACAGCAGGGGCCCCGGCTTCTTCGTCCAGACCCGCGTGGGCCGCGACGGCCGCCCGTTCCGGATGATCAAGCTGCGCACCATGCACCGCGACGCGGAGTCGCTGCTCGCGGCGCTGAGCGAGGAGAACGAGTCGGACGGGGTGCTGTTCAAGATCCGCCGCGACCCCCGGGTCACCCGGGTGGGCTACTGGCTGCGCCGCTCCTCGCTCGACGAGCTGCCCCAGCTGTTCAACGTGCTCCGCGGCGACATGTCCCTGGTGGGTCCCCGCCCGGCGCTGCCGGAGGAGGTCGCCGGCTACGACGCGGTGGCGCGGCGCCGCCTCGTGGTGAACCCGGGGATCACGGGTCTGTGGCAGGTCAGTGGCCGCTCGGACCTGCTCTGGGAGGAGTCGCTGCGCCTGGACCTGTACTACGCCGACAACTGGCGGCTGGTCGACGACCTCTCGATCGCGCTGCGCACGGTGTCCGCGGTGACCCAGGCCCGCGGGGCCTACTGACCGACGCGACACAGGGGGCAACCGGAGTCCGGTTGCCCCCTGCGTGCGTGCGGGGTGTGAGCGGTCGCTCAGCCGTTGCGGACCGCGCGCGCCTTGGCGACGGTGGCCTTGAAGGCGGTGAGGCGGTCACCGACGAGCTGCAGGGCCTCGCCGGGCTCGTTGTTGCGGTTGGAGTTGAACACGTCAGCGAAGACGAACCGCGGGTCCGAGAGGACCGCGTTGCCGGCGTCGGTGATGGCGCCTGCGGTGAAGCCGTTGTACTCGCCGAGGCCGAGCTTCTTGATCCCGACGCGGGTGGCCCACTTGGACAGGTTCACGATCTTCGGCGCGGCGCTCTCGCCGGGGGCCTCGTTGCTGCCGCCCTGGTAGCAGTCGGCGGCCACGATCTCGGCCTTGGCCAGCACGTCGGCCGGCAGCCACTGGGCGAGCTGGGCGTCGGTGAGGTGGCGGGGGCCGTTGGTGAACCAGAAGCCGTTGATGATCGGGCCGGCGTCCACGCTCGGCGCGGCACCCAGGATCGGCAGCGCGTGCCGCATCATCGAAGCGAAGTCGGCGGGCGTCCCGTCGCCCTGCGGCTCGTGGTGCACGGTCACGAACACGTGACCACCGAGCGCAGCCAGGCGGGAGGCGATGCCGCGGAGCTGGGTGTCGTACTTGCCGGCACCCATGCCGGCCCAGTCGTTGCTCGGGACCTTGAAGCTGACGACGGGCATCCGGCCCGCCTTGACCTCACCGGCCGCCAGCTTGATCGCGGCGTCGGGGGAGCCCAGCGTGCCGAAGATCCGGCGGCTGTCGACGTTGCCGGTCTCGGCGAGCCGGGCCGACCACTCGCCTGACGGGGCCGACATGCCGATGACGGTGCGGGCCTGCGCCGGGGCCGGGGTCGGCTGCGGGGCCGGGGTGGGGTCGGGGACCGGCGTCGGGGTGGGGTCGGGAACCGGCGTCGGGGTGGGGTCGGGGACCGGCGTCGGGGTGGGCACCGCCTTCGGCGTGTAGGTCACCTCGAGTCGGGGCGCCCACTTCGCGCCACGGTCGCGGGAGGCGAACACGACGCGGCCGCTCGTGGCGCTGACCGCGAAGGTCGACAGGCCGGGGCCGACCCCGGGGCTGACGTGCACGTGGAGGCCCTTCTGGCCACGGGCCACGGTCACCGGGTCGGCGACGCGACGGCCCTTGGCGACGGGGTGCGCGGCCGGCCGGCGGCCGTTCCAGGCGTTGGAGACCGACGACACCAGCAGGTGGGAGCCCGTGGCCGACGTCACCACGAAGTGGAGCTCCGCGTCGGTGGCGGTGTAGCCGGCGGGAGCGCTCGGCACGGAGAACCGGACCAGGCTCGTGGTCGAGTGCCCGGCGGCCTTGCTCGCCACGAGGGCCGAGGACGTGACGGCCACCCGGCTCGGGTGCCGGCTGTCGACGGAGGCGTCGTCGACAGCAGCCGTGGTCCGGGTGAGGGCCTGCGTCTTCTCGGGAGCGGCGTGGGCGGCCGCGGCGTTGAGGGTGCAGGTGCCCGCGAGGACCGAGAGGCCCACGATGAGCGGCATCGAGGTCGTCCGGCGGTGTGAGGACATGGTGACTTGACTCCCAGCGTCGATGGGGCCCGGGGGGTGGGCCGTTGCACTGGGTGCTTCGTCGTTCGGATCGCGGCACTTGAGATGCTATGTCCGATTCCGCCCGTTTGGACTAGTCCGCCCGGTTATCCGGGCTCGGGCGCATGGCTCAGTCGAGCGACCACGGCTTCCGTACGTCGAGGTCGCGGAGGTCGTAGCCGTAGCGGGCGGCCTCGTCGGCGTACGCGCTCTCCACGCGCCGGCGCGTGGCACCGGTGCGCAGGCTGCCCTGCATGGCCGTCCAACGCCGCTCGTACTGCGTGGAGTGCCCGGGACGCAGGTCGTCGGCGCGGAACGGCGTGTCCAGCCCCAGGAACCGCTGGATCCGGCCGAGCTCGCCCTCGGGGTCGGCCAGCAGGTCCTCGTAGCGGAGGACGTGCAGCCGCGACAGGTGCGGGGCGTCCTGGCGGAGCAGGTCGTGGGCGGTGAACCAGTGCCCCATCATGTCGGCCACGCTGGCGTGCTTCCACCAGTGGCGCGACGCGAGCCGTCGCCACTTGACCGTCGACAGCGTCACCACGACGGGATGCCGCAGCACCACCACGAGCGCCGAGCCCGGGAACAGCGCCTGGAGGAACCGGCCCATGACGAGGTTCGGCGGGGACTTCTCCAGCAGCAGCTCGCGGGAGGAGTCCCAGTAGGGCAGCCACTCCCGCACCAGCCGGGCGGCGTTCTCCGGCGTCACGAGGGGCGAGTCCTCGGTGAGGTGGGCCTGCGGGCTCAGCGCGAACCTGCCCGGACCGCCGTAGCGGCCGGCCTTCGGGTACACCGACTGGAGGTGCTGCCCCTCGTCCTCGGTCACGCCGGTGTCGCGCAGCCCGCTCACGCCGGGATGGGCGCCGAGCACCCGCGCCAGCGGCGTCGTGCCGCTGCGGTGCAGCCCCCCGACGAAGACCAGCCGTGCGCCGTCCACCGTGGGCTGGGCGCCCGGTTCCTCGCTGCTCATGATGGGTCCATTATGGGCGGCTCGTCACCGGGACGGGCGGGAACGGGCGGGGCGGGTGTCGACGGCCGGGTCCAACCCCGCGTTGCGGACCGCGGCCGTCATGGCCGCCGACCGGTCGAACCGGAAGTCGCAGGTCGCGGTGGTGCTGTCCCACAGGGTCACTGCCTTGATCTGCGGGTAGGCCCGCAGGACGGCGGGGATCCCGGCGTACCAGTCGGCTCCCAGACGGGGGTCGCCGGGATAGTCCACCGAGCCGGCCTCGCTGATCATCATCGGCTTGTGCGGGTCCATGCCGATCTGCGGCCCCCGCTCGTGCACGAAGTCGTAGAAGATGCGCATCCGGCTGCCGAAGGTCTCCATCTGCTCGGGGTCCAGGACGCTCTGGGCGCACCCCGATCCGTTGTAGACGTTCCAGCTGATCCAGTCCACGACGTCGTTGCCGGGCCACAGTGCCGCGGCGCTGTCGAGGTTGTCCGGTGAGCCGGTCATGACCCACGTCCACACGGCGTTGCGCGCACCCGCCCGCTCGTAGAGCTGGTGCAGGTGCCGCCACGCGGCGATGAAGTCCGCCGGGGTGCCGTCGACGCCGAGCTTCTTGCGGGCGTTGGCCTCCTGGGCGAAGGTCACGAAGACCGGCACGTGCAGCGAGGCGATCCCGCGCGCCTGCCGGCGCAACGACGCGTCGTAGCGGCCGCCGGCGACGGACGCCCAGGACACGCGTCCGTCGCGACGGTGGAAGTCGCGGGCCGCGATGGCGACGTGGAGCAGCCGGCCGCCCGCCACCTCGCGCCGCTCGAGCCGGTCGGGGAACCGGCCGTCGATGTCGTGGTAGTGGTAGACGAGGTCGAAGGGCCGGCCCAGCCGTCCCTCGAGGGACTGCAGCCGGTAGAGCCACCGCGGCTGGGTGGAGATCCCCCACAGCACCCCGCACGTCGGCACGGCGTGGGCAGCCAGATGGCAGCTCCGGGGTGCCGGAGGCGGGTCGTCCGGTTCCACCCGGCAGCCGGCCAGGGTGGCCACGAGGAGCAGCACGACGGCCGTCAGCGTGGCGGTCAGGGCCGTCCGTCCGCGCCTGGACGGACGGGTGCGGCGACGTCCGGGGCGGCCGGTCACGGCTCCACCGGGTAAACGAGGCTGCACTGGTGCGAGTGTACCGGGCTGGTCGGGACGCCGGGTCGGGACGGGCGGACCGCTCGGACCGGGCGGACCGGACACAGGCGCGTTCCGGGAGACTCGACGCCGATCAGCCGGTGGTGGCCCGGGCCCGCCCGCGGCGCCGGATGTCGGCGAGCGCGGTGAGCTGGAGCACGTGCCGCAGCCGCCACAGCAGCACCAGGTAGACGCCGCCTCCGACCACGGCGCTGGCCAGCAGCGCCCACCAGCCGTGTCCCAGCAGCAGGGAGGCCACCGCGGGCACCGCGCCGAAGCAGCCGAGCAGCAGCGCCACGGTGACGCCGGTCGAGCGGCCGAACGGGTGCAGGCCGACGACCGCCGCCACCTGCACCAGCGGCACGAGGTTGCCCGCCAGGATGCCGGCGGTCCAGCCGATCGCGGCGCCGAGGATGCCGTGGTGCGGGATCAGCCAGACGTCGACCCCCATCTGCGCCCCGAGCGAGACCACCACGTTGGCGAGGCTCCACGAGGACCGTCCCGCCATCACCAGGACCATGTCGACCATGCCGCAGCCGGTGGCCAGCAGCATCGTCAGGGACAGCAGCAGCAGCACGCTGCCGCCCGTGGTGTAGCCGGCGCCGAAGAGGTCGAGCAGCCGGTGGCCGAAGAAGCAGAACATCAGGTACATCGGCCAGGTCACGAGCATCAGCCAGGACGTCGAGACCCGGTAGAGCTCCTTCGCGCGACCCAGGTCTCCGACCGCGAGCGCCTCGCCGAGGCGCGGCTGCACGGCCAGGGAGATCGCCCGCTGTCCCATCTGGCCCAGCACCAGGAACCGGGTCGAGGCGGTGTAGATCGCGGCCGGTACGGCGCCGGCGAGCGCCGCCACCAGCACGATGTCGAGCCGCTGCATGGCGACCTGCGCGACGCTGGCCGCGGCCCGGGGAGCAGTGAACCGCCAGAACCCGGGCTCGGTCGCCCTCGACGCGGCTGTCGACGGGCCTGTCGACGGGCCTGTCGACGTGGCCGGCACCGCAGGTGCCGGAGCCGCGGGCCGACGGTCCAGCCGGGCCCCCAGCCGCCGCCAGTACCACAGCGCCAGCACGGCGGCGGGCAGGTACCCGAAGGCCCAGGCCAGGCCGAGCCCGTGGCCCGAGAGCAGCGCCACGGACAGCAGGACGAGCACCACCTGCAGGGCCGGGCGGCCGATCTGCTCGGTGACCACGTTGGGCCGCATGGTGCCCAGCCCACGTGTGCCGGCCAGGGTGACGTTCTCGACGGCGGCCAGGGGGATGAACACCGCCGTCGCGCGCAGGTAGTCGGCGCTCAGCGCGACGTGCCCGGGGTTGATCACCTCGGAGACCTGCCGGGCGAACAGGAGGAGCCCGAGGGTCATCGCGAAGGCGACCGCGAGCACCGGCACGGTGGCGGTGCGGAAGAGCGGGCCGCGTGCCTCGGGCCGGCCCAGGGACCGGGCCCGGGACAGGAAGTAGACCAGGCCCACGTTCGTGCCGAGCTGGCCGACCGTGGTGGCGACCATGAACAGCGAGGTGGCCGAGAAGAAGACGCCTGCGGTGTCCCGCGGCAGCCCGCGGGTGACCACGAGGGTCAGCCCGAGGGTCGCGACGGCCGACATGGCCGCGCCGAGCAGGTTCGCGGTGCTGCCCCGCGCGACGCCGCCCAGCCCGGTGCCGGGGGCCGGGGTCCGGGTGTCCGTGCTCACGCCGCGCCGGCTCCCCGCGTCCGGGGCCGGCGCCGGGGTGCGGACAGGTCAGGCATCGGTGTCCACCGGCTCCGGCTGCCGCGCGGCACGCGTGCGGGTGACGCGGCGCCGGGTGGGGGTGGTGAGCACGAAGCCGAGCAGCTCGACGCTGTTGGTCCGGCTCCAGCGGATCACCCGAGCCAGGTCGCGCCGGGTGGTGCGGCCGACCGTGACCGCCGAGACCCAGTGGTGGCAGTGCCGCAGCACCGAGCGGCCGGCCGCGGTCGAGTCCGAGGGGGCCCGCACGATCGTCCAGTCGTAGTGCGCGGCGGCCTCCTCCAGCAGCGAGGTCAGCCGCGGCGTGGACCCGAGGTCGGCCAGCTCGGCCGGGCGGGTGCCGACCGCGAGGGTGGCGTAGCCCCGGCCGTCGCCGGCCACGACGTCGTACAGCTTCAGCCGGGGGTCGGAGAGGGCGTCGGACAGGCCCGCCCCGGCGCTCGGGCGGGTGGAGTCGGCGTCGACCAGCAGGACGCTGGCCCCCGCCCGCACCAGCTCCGCGGCGACGTTCTCGGGCAGCGGGTTGTGCACCGAGGCGGCCAGTCCATCGGCGGTGAACGCGACCGCGGAGGGCCCGCCGGCGTACCCCTGGAGCACCGCCGTCACGTCCACCTCGGTGTTGTCCGTGTCGACGACCTGGTCGCCGGCGCCGGAGCGGGCCAGCACCTGGTGCCCGAGCACCGGCACGTCGAGGTCGGCGACGTCGTCCTGGGACAGCACGACGTCGGAGCGGCGTTCACGCGACAGCGCGTAGGTCAGGCCCGCGACCAGGCCGAGCAGCGCGCCCGCGAGCACGAGCAGCCAGGGCGGGACCGTGAGACCGCTCCGGTGCGGCGTGGCCTCGACGAGGACCTCGCCGGGGCTGGTGGTCGAGGATGCGAGGTCCGCTGCCTGCACCCGCAGGTTGAGCAGCTGGCCGCCGAGGGCGCGCAGCTGGAGCGTCGGGCGCGGCTGCTTGCGGGTGAGCGCGGTCAGCTGCTTGTCGATCGTCGCGATCCGCTGGGTGATGGTGTCCTGGCGCGACTGGATGGAGGCGTCGCGGCGCTGGGCCCGGTAGTCCAGGTACCCCTGGGCGACGTCCTGGGCGATCTTCCCGACGTCGGTGGAGTCCGGGGACTTGTAGGTGATCGACAGGATCTGGGTGTTGGACTCGATCCCGACGCTGGTGTGAGCGGCCAGCTGGCGCGCGGTCATGTCGAGGCCGGCGCTCTTGACGACCTGCGAGCTGATCGCCTCGGAGCCGGCGATCTGCGCCTCCGTCTCGAGGTTCGTGGTCGAGGTGCCCTGGGCGGTCGGGTTGTAGGGGTTGCCCTCGAGCGGGACGATCAGGACGCTGGCGGTCGCCGACCAGGCCCTCGGCAGCGCCAGGCTCAGGCCGAGGCCGACGAGCGCCCCGACGAGGACGAGGGCGACGACGGCCGGGACGTGGCCGCGCAGGGCGGCCCGGCGACGCTCGGGCGTCAACGTGGAGACGGGGGCGGAGTAGCTCACCTGATCGGCTTCTTTCTGGTCATGTGTGGCTCGGTGATGTCAGAGGGACGGCGACGTCCGGCGCCCCAGGGGCCGGTCAGAGCGGCCAGCAGCGCACCGGCCACCAGCCCGCCCGTGGTGAAGACCTCCAGCTGGCCGGGCCGCTGGACCGCGACGTCGTGGCGGCGCAGCACCAGGCTGCCCGGCCGGTTGGTGGTGATGGCGTCCTGGAGGCGCTCCTCCAGCAGCCGCAGGTCGTTGGCGGGTCCGGTGACGTCCTCGCCCTCGGTGGTGCGCTTGAGGACCGCGGCGCGCAGGATCGCGACCTGCTTGCGCAGCAGCCGGACCTGCGGGGCGTCGAGGTGGAACAGCCGGGCCTGCTCGCGCAGGAGCGCGTCGGACGCCGCGCGGCTGCCCGCCCTGGCCTGGGCCCGCGTGGGCCCGGACACGTGGATGCGGAGCACCGTGCTCAGCGGCTGGGCGCTGACCGTCGTGCCGGCGCGGGCCTCGTCGATGCCGACCCCCATCGCCGCCGCCACCGAGCCGACGACCGCGTCCGAGCGCACCAGGAACGCGGTGGTGTCGAGGGTGACGAACGTCGACTTCTTCTCCGAGACCGCCGTGGTGAGGTAGCTGATCGGCTGGGTCAGCGCCACGCTCGAGGTGGAGACGTAGCGCTGCGGGGTCGCGAAGAACAGCCCGGTCGCCAGGACCGCGCCGAGCAGGGCCCCCGCGAGCAGCCGCCAGCGCCGGGCGCGCAGCCCGCCGAAGGAGCCCTCGAGGAGGGGGAGGTGGGTCGGTCTCACGTGCGGGCGGCCTCCCGCCACACCGGCGCGCGGCCCAGCAGCGTCTCCAGCCGGCGGTCGGGCTCCTCGAAGTGCGCCAGGAGCCGCTCGCGGTCGACCGGGTCCATGTCGGCGCTCGGTCGCGCGTTGTACCGCTCGAACCTGTCCGGCTGCACGTCCGCGACGTCGAGGAACCGCGTGATGTCGCGGTAGGTCTCCTCGGGCGAGGAGAAGAAGCGCTCGCTCTCCAGCACCAGCACGTTGTCCCGCCCGAGGCCCTCGACGAACGGCTCGAGCCGGCGCGCGTACTCACCCCGGGCCCGGTAGGCGTGGTGCTGGTGGTTGAAGCTGTAGTAGCCGGGCTCGACGCGGATCCGCTCGACCTCGCCGGCGAGCCGGCCGTCCTCGAGCTCGAGGGCGCGGGCGAAGCTGCGCTCCCACTCGAAGCCACGGGCGAGCTCGTGCTTGTAGGCCGAGAACGCACGCTCCTCGGGGGCCCGGACCATCGCGATCACCTTGACCCCGGGCAGGTCGCGGACGATCCGCTCGGCGGCCAGAGGGTGGAACATGTAGTAGCCGCTGGCGTCGAACACCCTCAGGTCGTCCTGCTCCCCGCGGACGGGGAAGTGGCCGCGATACCACCGCTCACCGCGGTCGTAGTGCAGGTCGAAGTAGTTCACGCCCTTGTGCAGGTTCGCCCGCCGGATCTGCGGGTGCGCCATGAGCGCGCGGAACAGCGAGGTGGTGCCGCAGCGCTGGCCGCCGATGACGAGGAAGTCCGGCAGCGGCCGACGGTCGGCGGTCAGCTCGCCGGCGCGGACGGCGAGCCGGCGTCCGGCCGCCTGGACGGGAGCCGGGGCCATCTTGCGGAGGTTCACGGGAGGTACCTGCTTTCGAGCGTGCGCAGCTGGGTCTCGAGGAGCCGGGTGGCCCAGCGCAGCCGCGACTCCGTGGAGCCGCTCGGCACCTCGTCGAGATCGGCCTGGTAGCGGCGGGCCACCCAGAGAAGGTAGAGGCAGAGCAGGGCCGGCGTCGTGGCCGGGTCGAGCCCGCAACGCTCCAGGGTAGCGGGCAGGTCGGCCAGGAAGCGCGCCTCGGTGCGGGCCAGTGCGGCCGACCTGGTGTCGACGTGGAAGGCCTCGAAGTGCACGGCGTCCAGGCCCTGCGGGACGTCGCGGGCGTGCCGCTCCCAGTCCCAGACGGCGAGGCCGCGACCGTTGAGGGCCATGTTCTGCGGTGCCCAGTCCCCGTGGCTGTCGCCGACGGGCAGCCGCCGGTCCCCGACCACGGCCATCACCCGCTCGTGCAGGGCCGCCAGGCCGGGTCCGACGTCGTACGACGCGGAGGAGAAGGCCTCGAGGGCCGCGACGGGGACGCTGTCGTCGGCGTGCCGCAGGAACAGGTCGCGGGTCTCCCGGTGCGGCAGCGTCTCGGGCGGTCGTCGTGGGCCGGCCGCGGCCAGTGGGGAGATCAGCAGCACGGTGAGCGGGTCCTCGTCGCGGAACCGCAGCACCGCGGGGACCTGCAGGCCCACCGGGGGCTCCTGCTCCAGCAGCCGGAGGTTGCGGGCCTCGGCCCGCACCAGCGCGCGGGTGAGCGGTGTGCTGCCGACCTTGGCGTAGCCCAGCGTGGCGCCGTGGTCGCCGAGCACCCGGACGACCGCCTTCCGGTTGGCCCGCGGAGGGCCGAGCATGATCCCGAGCCGGAACGACCCGGGCGCGCCGTCGGTGAGCCACGCGGTCAGCTCGTCGAGGTGCGGGTCCTCCACGTGCAGCCGCGGCACGGGCGCCGCGGACAGCAGGCCGGTGCGCAGGGCCGCGCCGACCACGCGACGTACGGCGCGCCGGCGCAGGCCGTGCGCGGCCCGCTCCCGCACGACCGTGGCCCCCGCGGCGCCGAAGGGCACCAGGAGGTTCGGCTCGGTCACCGAGGGCAGCACGAGGTAGGTGTGCCCGCCGGGGCGCCCGCCGCGGCTGAGCCTGGCGTTGCCGGGCTCGACCTGCAGCGAGCGCAGCACGTCGGACAGCGCGGGCGGCATCCCGGTCACGGCGGCGGTCGCGGTCGTCACGCGGCCACCTCCTCGCGCGGGGCGTACTCGCGCGCGGCCAGGGCCAGGCCCATGAAGACCACGAGCAGCGGCACGTCGAGCGAGTCGTAGAACAGGAAGTAGAAGGTGCCGGAGATCAGCGTCGTCGACACCGCCAGCGCCAGCGGGCCGGCCCGGGTGGCGTTCAGCACGACGTGCCACAGCAGGAAGCCGAGGAACAGGGCGGCCCCGACGAACCCGGTCATGAAGATCAGGCCCCACAGGAAGCCCTGGGTGCCCAGCGGGGGAGCGGCGCACTGGTGGCAGGACGCGGTGCTGCCACCGGCGATCGAGGTGAAGTTGCCGAGCATCTGCCGGGTGCTGCCGAAGCCGAGCAGCGGGGAGGTGTGCGCCGTCGCCGAGATCACCAGCTCCGCGGTGCTCTGCCGCCGGTCGTTGCTGTGCGGGTTGCCCACGCGCAGGGCGACGGTGGTCCCCAACGCGGTGGTCGTGAGCACCAGGACCCCCACCACGAGCGCGATGGTGCTGCCGACCAGGACCCGGACGTCACCCGCGCAGAGCCGGCGCAGGACCACCCAGACGAAGCTGATCGCGAGGCCGATCCACAGGCCGCGGTTCAGCGAGTACACGGCGGGGACGACGGACGCGGCGAGCACGAGCGGCCCGGCGAGCCGTCGCCAGCCCGCGTCCTTGGCGAACCACGCCAGGACGAAGAACGGCACCAGGACGCCGTACGCGTTGCCCCAGGCGTTGGGATAGGAGTACGGCGCGGTGATCCGTGGCGCGTCGTAGCCGAGGATGTCGGACTGCAGCGCGATCCGCGGATGGAACAGCGCGTTGAAGAACTCGCGGCTGCTGACGCTGTGCGGCAGGAACAGCTCGATGAGGGACGGGAAGCTGACGTTGGGCACCAGCAGGCCCGCGTAGCCGCCGATCACGGTGACCACGAAGAGGTAGGCCAGCATCCGCACCACTCGCTGCGCCGACAGGCCGCGCCGACTGGCGTTGAGGACGTAGAGCGCCGTGATCGTGATCGAGAGGTACCACAGGGTCCGGAACGCGAAGCCGGCCAGCGGGCCGAAGCCGTGGTTGGTCTGGGTGTCCGGCGCCCGCACCCAGAGCATCGTGACCCCGAGCAGCATCCAGGCCAGGAACGCCGCGAACAGCACGTAGCCCTGCGGCACCCGGATCCGCCGGACCGCGAGCAGCTGCCAGGCCATCGGCACCGCGAGGATGAACAGCATGACGTGCGCGAGCCCCATCACCCACCACAGCGGGAACAGGTAGAAGTACGCCGCCAGCGGCCAGAACTGGTCGAACCGGGGGTGCCGCTCGCGGACCGGGCGGGGCGGACGCGCAGCGGACCGGACCGGCGCCTGGGTCAGGGTCACCGGGTCACCATCCCCAGCGGCTGCGCACGGGCAGCCCGAAGTCGCGCTCGAGGCGGTCGACCTCACCGGACAGCGCGTCGCGGATGAACGCCACGTCGGCGTCGTCCGGGCGCAGTGCCGACTTGTCGATCGGGCGGTAGAGCACCTTGTGCACCAGCGGCGAGCGCTTCACCGCGCCGACGAGGCGAGCGCCGTCGTGCTCGCGGACCCAGTCCGCCGTGCGGCGTACGGCGTGCGAGAGGCGGGTGGACCGCGCGGCCGCGGCCGACAGCTTGGCCTCCTGGTCCTCCTCGCTCAGCGGCATCCGGTCGACGCCGAGGAAGTCCGTCGTGGCGTCGAGGAACGTCTGCGGGTCCTCGAGCAGGTCGTCGAAGAGCGCCACGTGGATGCTCTCGCGCGGGAACTGCTCGAGCATCCGCTCCAGCCCGGAGGCGTAGCGGCCGTGCTCGAGCAGCTCGGGGTCCTCGCGCAGCGACTCGGCGAACGTCTCGTGGAACATCCCGTGCTTGCGCGCGTAGAGCCACGAGGACCACGCCCGCTCGACGGGGTCGCGCAGCGACACCATCGTCTTGACCTCGCCGAGGTCGTGGTGCATCCGTGCCGGGGCCTGCGGGTGGAAGAGGTAGTCCTGGCAGACCTCGCCCACGACCCGGTGCTCGGGGGTCGCGCCGGCGAACTGCTCGCGGTACCAGTCCAGGCCGCGGTCGTAGTAGCGGTCGAAGAAGTAGAGGTCCTTGGCCGGGGAGAGGAACACCTGCGGGTGCCGGATCAGCATCTCGTGCAGCCACGACGAGCCGGCCTTGTCGGGCCCGACGTAGATGAAGGTGGGCAGCCGGGTCACGAGACCCCCCGGCCGATCGCGCGGGCGAGCTTGAGGACCCGGGACGGGTCGGCCCCGGTGGTGGCGCCGGCGACGGCCAGCCACGCCTGGGGCGCACCGGGATAGCGCCGCAGCGCCCTGCCCGCGGTGCGGACGGCCTCGCCGCGGCGGCCGGCGGTCGCGTGCGCGTAGGCGATCTGGCCCAGCACCCGCGCGTGCCCGCGCCGGTGCGTCGTGAAGTCCTGGTGCTTGTCGAGGAGGTACTCCAGGGCCGCGATCGTGTTGTCGGCCCGGTCCCGGAACCACGACGGCACGTCCTTGCGGATGTCGGCCAGCGGCTCGGTGACCACGCCCACGCGGCCGACCCGCGTCGCGCGCAGCAGCCAGTCGTAGTCCTCGCCGTAGCCGTTGGGCAGCCCCTCGTCGTACTCGCCGGCCTTGTCGAAGGCGACCCGGCGCATCGCGAGCGTGGAGCTGTGCAGCTCCTTGACCCGGCTGCCGAGCAGCCGCCGGTGCGAGACCAGCTCCTCCTTGCCGGGCCAGTCGACGATCCGGTCCTGGCTCATCAGGAGCCGGATCCCGGTGCCCACGGCGAGCAGGTGCGGGTCCGCGAGCAGCCGGTCGACCTGGCGCCCGATCTTCTCTGGGTGCCACAGGTCGTCGTCATCGCAGCTGGCCACGACCTCGCCGGAGGTCAGCCGCAGGCCGGTGTTGCGGGCGCCCGCGAGCCCCGGGGTGCCGTCGTTGGTCACCGACCGGACCTCGCGCCGCTCGCGGCCGAGCCCGGCCAGCGTCGGGTCGGCGGGCTCCTTGTCGTGGACCACGACGACCTCCATCGGGCCGGCGTAGTCCTGGGCCACGATCGAGGCGAGGGTCAGGCGCAGCAGCTCCGGCCGGCCGCGCGTGGGCACGACGACGGACACGAGGGGGAGGTCCGAGCGGTGCGCGGGGGTCTCCGCGACGGCATCGCTCATCGGGTGCTCCTTCTTCGAGGTGTGGGGGTGGTCCTCAGGGAGGACCGGGTAACCGTAGGCCAGCAGGAGGGGAAGGCAGATCGCCGTGACCAGCCGACGGTCGCGGGCCGGCAGCCCGGCCTGCCAGCGGGTGTCCGGGCGCAGCTGCACCCGGCCGACGTCGTAGCGGCCGGGGTTGCCCGACAGCCCGTGGCTGGTCCCGAGGTCCGCGGTGAGGCCCTCGACGTGGGTCATCGCGGAGGCGGGGAGGTCGATCCCCAGCCCGGCGAGCGCTCCGGAGAGGGCCGCCGCGGGCTCCCGGGTGAGGTCCTCGTAGCGGAGCCGGCTGCTGCGCAGCCACCCTCTGGTCCGGACCAGCTCGATCTCCGCCTGGAGCCCCGACCACTGGGCCGCCGACCGGGCGGGTGAGATGCGCCACATCTCGTCGGGAGCGCCGCCGGCCTGCGGCCGGGCCAGGGTGCGCCGCGACCACGAGTAGGCGACCGCCCGCGGGTCGCGGACCAGGTTCAGCATCGCCAGGTCGTACGACGCGGCGCCGGCCAGCGCCACCCCGTGCGCCGGCCCCTTGCTGGCGTCGACGACGACGTCGCTGCCGGTGACCTCCGCCACGGCGCGGTAGATCCTCCCGTAGCCGTCCTGGTACTCCTCGAGGAGGGCGGAGAAGGCGGGGTCCGCCTCCGGGTGGCGGTGGTGCCGCAGCAGCCGGGGCAGCTGCCGCTGCCGCGCCACGAGCAGCCGCAGCTCGGCCAGCCGCGCCACCTCGGGGACGTCCCAGCCGCCGAACGCGAGCTCGCCGACGGCGGACCAGACCGGGCAGTCGGTGAAGAGCTTCCCGCAGCCGCAGCGCTCCTGCTTGACGGCCACCGAGCGGGCCAGGTCGACCAGCTCGCCGACGTGGGTCCAGCCGGGCAGCTCGCCCAGCAGCCGCTCGAGGAGCGTGCTGCCGGAGCGCCCGAAGCCCGCCACGTAGACGACCCGGGGGCGCGCGTGGGCCACCTCCGACATGAGCGCCACCTCCCCCTGACTCGCCCGACGGCGCGACGTGAGCGACCAGCGTACGTGGACCCGGCCCCCCTCCGGACCGAAACGGGCGGGTCGGACGGCCGGCGGTCAGGTCCCGGCCAGGTGCCCGGCTCGGCCGTCGCCGGCTGCGGTCGGCTGTCGTCCGGCTGTCGTCCGGCTGTCGTCGGCTGCGGGACAGTTGCCGGATAGCCGCCCCGTGGCGGGCCGGGGACGCCATACTCTGTGGCTCGCCGCCACGGAAGGGCACACATGCGCGTCGGTTACCTGATCCAGTCCCACAAGAACGTCCCGCAGCTCGAACGGCTCGTCTCCGCGCTCACCACGCGCGACGAGTCGTGCGTGGTGCACCTGGTCCACGACCGCAGGTTCGAGCCGGACGTGGCGGGCGTGGAGCGGCTGCCGCGGACGATCGTCACCCTCGTCGAGGGTGGCCGGGGCGGCTACCACAACATCGCCAGCTACCTCTCCGGCGTCGAGCGGCTCGGGGAGCAGGGCGTCGACTACGTCGTGCTGCTGTCGGGGCAGGACTACCCGGTGCGTCCGCTGTCGGAGATGAACCAGGCGCTCGAGGCCAGCGGCGACGGGTTCCTCGAGGCGTTCCCGGCCCTCTCGCCGGAGTCGAACTGGCCGGTCCGGGAGGCGCTGACCCGCTACACCTACCGCTGGCACCGGGTCCGCCCGCTGGCCCCGGCGACCCGACGCCGGGTGCACTGGGTGCAGGGCCTCAACCGGGTCCAGCCGCTGGTGCGGGTGAACGTCTCCTACGACTCGCTGTGGGTGGCGCGGCGCGGCGACGGTCCGCCGCCGGACCTGACGTTGCACGGCGGGTCGATGTTCACGTCTCTGTCGTGGCGCGCCGTCGAGCACCTCCGCGACACCCTGGCGTCCCGCCCGGACGTCGTGCGCTGGGCCCGCGACTCGCTCGTCATCGAGGAGGGGCTGTTCCCCACGCTGCTGATGAGCAGCGGCCGGTTCCGGTTCGAGCCGTCGTCGCGGCGGTTCTACAAGTTCAGCCCCGGCAACCTCGGGAGCCCTGCCGTCCTGACCGCCGCGGACGTCCCCGACGCCGTGAGCAGCGGCTGCTTCTTCGCCCGCAAGTTCGACATGGCGGCGCACCCGGACTCCCTGGACGCCGCCGACGCGGCGGTCTCGAGCATCGCCTGACGGTGCCCGAGGGGCCGTGAGAGGGTACGTCCGTGACCACGACGCCCGACGCGCCCGCCGCCGCCGCCACCGACGACCACGCCTTCGCCGCCTGGGCGGCCACGGTGGCGGGCGACCTGCTCACCGAGGTCCGGACCCAGGGCCTCCAGGGCCGCGAGCTGAAGGACGCCGGCGACCGGGCCGCGCACGAGCTGCTCATGGAGCTGTGCGCGCAGCACCGTCCCGGCGACGCCGTGATGTCGGAGGAGAGCACCGCGAGCATCCAGGACCAGGCGCGGC
This sequence comes from Nocardioidaceae bacterium, assembly GCA_025927595.1. Lineage (GTDB taxonomy): Bacteria > Actinomycetota > Actinomycetes > Propionibacteriales > Nocardioidaceae > Nocardioides_B. The sequence continues at coordinate 17,601 of JAICLD010000020.1, forward strand.
TGTCGGCCTCGCGGGTCTGGATCATCGACCCGCTCGACGGGACCCGCGAGTTCTCCGAGCCGCCCCGCGACGACTGGGCGGTCCACGTCGCGCTGTGGGAGGACGGCGAGCTGGTCGCCGGTGCGGTGGCCCAGCCGGGCCTCGCGACGACGTTCGACACGGGCACCCCGCCGCTGCTGGCGCCCCGCACGTCCGAGCGGCCCCGGATCGCGGTCAGCCGCACCCGGCCCCCCGCGTTCGTCGAGGGTCTGGCCGAGGAGCTCGGTGCCGACCTCGTGCCGATGGGGTCCGCGGGCGCGAAGGTGATCTCGGTGGTCCGCGACGTCACGGACGCCTACGTCCACGCCGGCGGCCAGTACGAGTGGGACTCCGCCGCGCCGGTCGCGGTCGCGCGGGCGGCCGGCCTGCACACCTCACGCATCGACGGCTCCCCGCTGGTCTACAACCAGGAGGACGTGCTGCTGCCGGACCTCGTCGTCTGCCGGCCAGAGCTCGCCGACGCGATCCTGGACTACGTCAGGCGCACCGGCGTCGAGTGACCCGCGCGCTCGTCCCGCTCGGCCCACTCCAGCAGCGGCGTCAGGTCGAAGACGCTGCCGTCGATGCCGGCGTGCAGGTCCCCTAGCCGGGCGAACCGCTCGGGCACCGTCGCGATCGTGAGGTCCCGCGGCTCCGCGTCGTCGACCTCGTCCCAGCGCAGCGGCGTCGACACCGTCCCGTCGGGGTTGCCGCGCACCGAGTAGGCGGCCGCGATCGTGTGGTCGCGGGCGTTCTGGTTGTAGTCGACGAACAGCTGCGTCGGGTCGCGGTCCTTGCGCCACCACGTCGTCGTCACCTCCGGGCTGCGCCGCTCCACCTCGCGTGCGAAGGCGAGCGCCCCGCGTCGTACGTCGTGGAAGCCGTGGTCGGGACGGATCCGCACGTAGACGTGCAGCCCGTTGCCGCCGGACGTCTTGGGGTAGCCGGTGGCGCCGAGCTCGTCGAGGACCTCGTGGACGACGTGCGCGACCCGGCGGACGGTGTCGTAGCCGCACTCCTCACCCGGGTCGAGGTCGATCCGCCACTCGTCGGGCCTCTCGGTGTCGGCGCGGCGGCTGTTCCACGGGTGGAACTCGACGGTCGACATCTGCACCGCCCAGGCGACCTGGGCCAGCTCGGTGACGCAGAGCTCGTCGGCGGTGCGGTTCCAGCGGGGGAAGTGCAGCCGCACCGTCTCCACCCACGGCGGTGCCCCGGCGGGGAGTCTCTTCTGGTGCACCTTCTGGCCGTCCACCCCGGTCGGGAAGCGGTGCAGCATGCACGGTCGCTCCCGCAGCGCGTTGACGATCCCCGTGCCCACGGAGAGGTAGTAGTGGACGAGGTCGAGCTTGGTCTCCCCGCGGGCGGAGAAGTAGACCCGGTCGGGGTTGGTCACCCGCACCACCCGGTCGTCGACCTCGACCTCCACCGCCGGACTCGTCGACCTCGAGGCTGCCACCCCCCGAACCTAGGCCACGTAGACTGGCCGCACACCCCCTCGACCCCCGCTTCCGGGCCCGACAGGGGGTCCTCGTGCTGTCCCGACGTCCTGGAGATCCATGTGGGTGTGAGCGGTCTGGCCGACCTGGTCCTGTCCGAGCCGACCCTCGCCGCGGCGGTGGCGGACGCGCGCGACGGGGCCGTCGCGGCCCTCGACCTCACCGCGCCCGGCGCGCTGCGACCCTTCGTGGTGAGGGGGCTCGTCGACGCCGGCCGCACGGTGCTCGCCGTCGCGGCCACGGCCCGCGAGGCCGAGGACCTGGTGGCGTCGTTGGGCGGCGTCATGGACCCGGCGCTGGTGGCCTACTACCCGGCCTGGGAGACGCTGCCCCACGAGCGGCTGTCCCCGCGCAGCGACACCGTCGGCCGCCGGCTGGCGGTCCTGCGTCGGCTCAGGCACCCCGGGACCGACCCGTCGAACGGGCCTCTGCGGGTCGTCGTCGCCCCGGTGCGCTCCGTGCTCCAGCCGCAGGTGCGCGGCTTGGCCGACCTCGAGCCGGTCGAGCTGACCGCCGGCGACGAGGTCGACCTCGACGACGTCGTGCGACGTCTCGCGGCTGCGGCCTACGCCCGGGTGGACCTCGTGGAGAAGCGGGGCGAGTTCGCGGTGCGCGGCGGCATCGTCGACGTGTTCCCGCCGACCGAGCAGCACCCGCTGCGGGTGGAGTTCTGGGGCGACGAGGTCGAGGAGATCCGCTCGTTCGCGGTCGCCGACCAGCGCACGCTGGCGCAGGTGGCCCGGCTGTGGGCGCCGCCGTGCCGGGAGCTGCTGCTCACCGACGAGGTGCGGGAGCGGGCCAAGGAGCTGGGCAGCGCCCACCCGGAGCTCGCCGAGATCTTCGAGAGGATCGCCGACGGCCACGCCGTCGAAGGGATGGAGTCGCTGGCGGCCGTGCTCACCGACGACATGGAGATGCTCGTCGACCTGATGCCGCAGGACACCCACGTGCTCGTGCTCGACCCCGAGCGGGCCCGCAGCCGGGCGCACGACCTGGTGGCCACCAGCGAGGAGTTCCTGGAGGCGTCCTGGGCCGCCGCGGCGGGTGGCGGCCAGGCCCCGGTGGACCTCGGCGCCGCGTCGTACCACTCGCTGGCCGACGTCCGCGCCCTCAGCCTCTCCCAGGGCAAGCCGTGGTGGACGGTGTCGCCGTTCGGGCTGGACCCGGACGCCGGCGACCTCGGCGAGCGTCCGGTCCTGCGGGACTCGCTGGGCGAGGTGGTCAGCTCCGGCGTGGACGTCGAGGCCGGCGCCGTCGAGTCCCGGCTGCTGCCCTTCACGACGGTCGAGGCCTACCACGGCGACGTCGAGCGCGCGGTCGGCGACATCGGCAGCTGGCTCCGCAACGGCAGCAGGGTCGTCCTGGTGCACGAGGGGCACGGCCCCGCCCAGCGGATGGTGGAGGTGCTCAAGGAGCACGACGTCCCGGTCCGCTACGTCGAGGACCTGGCCGGGGAGCTCGAGCGCGGCCTGGTCCACGTGAGCACCGCGACCCTCGACCACGGCTTCGTCGAGCCCGGGCTGTGCCTGGCCGTCCTCACCGGGGAGGACCTCTCCGGGCAGCGCGCCTCCACCAAGGACATGCGCTCGATGCCGACGCGGCGCAAGCGCCAGATCGACCCGCTGGAGCTGAAGCCGGGCGACTACGTCGTCCACGAGCAGCACGGCGTCGGCCGGTACGTCGAGATGCGCCAGCGGGAGGTGCAGGGCGCGACCCGGGAGTACCTCGTGCTGGAGTACGGCTCCTCCAAGCGCGGTGCGCCGCCGGACCGGCTGTTCGTGCCCACCGACGCCCTGGACCAGGTCACCCGCTACGTCGGCGGCGAGCAGCCGGCGCTCGACCGGCTCGGCGGCGGCGACTGGGCCAAGCGCAAGGGCCGGGCCCGCAAGGCGGTGCGGCAGATCGCCGCCGAGCTGATCAAGCTGTACGCCGCCCGGCGGGCCACCAAGGGCCACGCCTTCGGACCCGACACGCCGTGGCAGCGGGAGCTGGAGGACGCCTTCCCGTTCGTGGAGACGCCCGACCAGCTCTCGACCGTCGACGAGGTCAAGCAGGACATGGAGCAGGAGGTCCCGATGGACCGACTGGTCTGCGGTGACGTCGGCTACGGCAAGACCGAGATCGCCGTCCGGGCCGCGTTCAAGGCGGTGCAGGACGGCAAGCAGGTCGTCGTGCTGGTGCCCACGACGCTCCTGGTCCAGCAGCACTTCTCGACCTTCAGCGAGCGGATGTCCGGCTTCCCGGTGATCCTCAAGGGGCTGTCGCGGTTCCAGACCGACAAGGAGGCCGCCGAGGTCATCGAGGAGCTCGCGGACGGCCGGGTCGACATCGTCATCGGCACCCACCGCCTGCTCAACCCCGACATCCGCGTCAAGAACCTCGGTCTGATCATCGTCGACGAGGAGCAGCGCTTCGGCGTCGAGCACAAGGAGCAGATGAAGCGGCTGCGGACCAGCGTCGACGTGCTGTCGATGTCGGCGACGCCGATCCCGCGGACGCTCGAGATGGCGATCACCGGGATCCGCGAGATGTCGACGATCACCACCCCGCCCGAGGAGCGGCACCCCGTCCTGACGTACGTCGGGGCCTACGAGGACCGCCAGGTGATCGCCGCGATCCGCCGGGAGCTGCTCCGCGAGGGCCAGGTCTTCTTCATCCACAACCGGGTCCAGTCCATCGACCGGGCCGCCGCGCGGATCCGGGAGCTGGTGCCGGAGGCGCGGGTCGCCACGGCGCACGGCCAGATGGGCGAGCACCGCCTCGAGCAGGTCATGCTCGACTTCTGGGAGAAACGGTTCGACGTGCTCGTGTGCACGACGATCGTCGAGTCCGGGCTCGACGTGTCCAACGCGAACACGATGGTGATCGAGCGCGCCGACACCCTCGGCCTGTCCCAGCTGCACCAGCTGCGCGGGCGCGTGGGCCGTGGCCGGGAGCGGGCGTACGCCTACTTCCTCTACCCGCCCGACAAGCCGCTGACGGAGACCGCGCACGAGCGGCTGGCCACCCTCGCCCAGCACTCCGACCTCGGCGGCGGCATGGCGATCGCGATGAAGGACCTCGAGATCC
>JAICLD010000203.1 GCA_025927595.1 Nocardioidaceae bacterium
CAGCAGCCGCTCGCCGCGGAGCACCTCGTCGTCGGCGCGGGCGGCCCACGCCGCGAACGACTCGCCGTCCTCGCGCTCGGCGAGGTAGCCGCGCACGACGTTGCTGACGTAGTCGTCGAGCTCGGCGCTGGTGACCTTGTGCGCACGCAGCTTCTTGCCGAGACCGGGGGACAGCCCGAGGCCGCCGCCGAGGTGCACCTGGAAGCCCTCCACCTGCCGGCCGTCGGCGTCGAGGACGAGCTGGCCCTTGAGGCCGATGTCCGCGACCTGCGTGCGGGCGCACGCGTTCGGGCAGCCGTTGACGTTGACGGTGATCGGCGTGTCGAGGTCGGGGAACCGGCGCTCGAGCTCGTCGACGAGGTCGGAGGCCCGCTGCTTGGTGTCGACGATCGCGAGCTTGCAGAACTCGATGCCCGTGCAGGCCATCGTCGAGCGCCGCCAGTGCGACGGCCTCGCGGACAGCCCGATCCGCTGCAGGTCGTCGACGAGCGGCTCGACGTCGTCGGCCTCGACGCCGATGACGACGAGCTTCTGGTACGCCGTGAACCGCACGCCCTGCACGCCGTACCGCTCGACGAGCTCGCCGAGGCCGGTGAGCAGCTCACCCGAGACCCGGCCGACGGTCGGGGCCGTGCCGATGTAGAACCGGCCGTCCTTCTGCTCGTGCACGCCGATGTGGTCGCCGTTGAGCGTGGGCAGCGGGGGAGAGGGGCAGTCGACGAGGCGGCGGTGCAGGTACTGCTCCTCCAGGACCGAGCGGACCTTCTCGATGCCCCAGTCGGCGACGAGGAACTTGAGGCGGGCGCGGGACCGCAGCCGCCGGTAGCCGAAGTCGCGGAAGATCGAGATGATCCCCTCCCACGCGTCGGCGACCTCGTCGAGCGGGATCCAGACGCCCATCTTCTGCGCGAGCATCGGGTTCGTGGACAGGCCGCCGCCGACCCACAGGTCGAAGCCCGGACCGTGCTCCGGGTGCACGGTGCCGACGAACGACACGTCGTTGATCTCCGGCGCGCCGTCGAGGCTGGGGTGGCCGCTGACGGAGGTCTTGAACTTGCGCGGCAGGTTCGAGTAGGCCTTGTTGCCCTGGCGGCGCCGCTTGATCTCCTGCAGCGCCGGCGTGCCGTCGATGATCTCGTCGGCGGCGATCCCGGCCACGGGTGAGCCGAGGAAGCCGCGCGGGGAGTCGCCGCACGCCTCCTCGGTCTCCAGCCCGACCGCCTCGAGCCGGCGCCAGATCTCCGGGACGCTCTCGATCCCCACCCAGTGGTACTGGACGTTCGACCGGTCGGTGATGTCGGCGGTGCCGCGGGCGAAGTCGGTGGAGATGCCGCCGAGCGTGCGCAGCGCGTCCGCACCGAGCAGCGCGCCGTCGCTGCGGACCCGCATCATGAAGTAGCGGTCCTCGAGCTCCTCGGGCTGCAGCGCGCCCGTCTTGCCGCCGTCCAGGCCGGGGCGGCGCTGGGTGTAGAGGCCCCACCAGCGGAACCGACCCCGCAGGTCGGAGGGGTCGATCGAGTCGAAGCCGCGGTGCGCGTAGACGTTCTCGATGCGGGCGCGGACGTTGAGCGGGTCGTCGTCCTTCTTCTGCTGCTCGTTGGCGTTGAGCGGCTCGCGGTAGCCGAGGGCCCACTGGCCCTCGCCGCGCTTGGGACGGGGACGCCCGGACCGGCCGGGACCGGTGGGCGGCGGGGTGGTGGCAGGGCGGTGGGACGGCGTCGCGGGGGGTGTCACCGTGTTGCTCCTGAGGACGGGAGACGCGCGTCGGCCGGCAGCGGCGGCTCGGAGGCCCGAGCGCCGGCTGGCCCCACGCGCCCGGCGGGAAGACTGGGCGGGTGCACCCCGAGGGGCGCTTGAGTCAGACGGTGCGCCAGGGCCGACAGATCATGCTGCGCGTGCGGCCGAGGTCCACGTGGCGCCGGGCCACGAGGTACGTCGTCGTCGCGCTGGTCATGGCGGCAAGTCTCAGCGCCCGGAGGGCCCTCCGCCAAATTCCCATCTCGCGCAGTGAGACGAGGGTCCGGATGGTGATACGGCCGTGGGGCTCTCGTCGGCACGCGCGCGCGTCACTAGTCTGTCGGTCATGACCGAGCCGATCCCTGCCTCCGTGCCTGCCTCCGTCGACGCCGACCGTCTCGCCAAGACGGCCAGTGCCGCCTACGACGCCGCGCTGGAGGTGATCGCCGCCGTCGAGCCGCGCATCGCCGAGGCGACCCGCGCCGAGCTGCGCGACCAGCGCTCGTCGCTGAAGCTGATCGCCTCGGAGAACTACGCCTCTCCGGCGGTGCTGCTGACGATGGGCACGTGGTTCAGCGACAAGTACGCCGAGGGCACGGTGGGACACCGGTTCTACGCCGGCTGCCAGAACGTCGACACGGTCGAGGCCCTCGCAGCCGAGCACGCGCGGGAGCTGTTCGGCGCGCCGTACGCCTAGGCCCAGCCGCACTCGGGCATCGACGCCAACCTGGTCGCCTTCTGGTCGATCCTCGCCCACCGGGTGGAGTCGCCGGCGCTGGAGCGGCACTCCGCCAAGAACGTCAGCGAGCTGTCCGAGCAGGACTGGGAGTCGCTGCGGCACGAGCTCGGCAACCAGCGGATGCTGGGGATGAGCCTGGACGCGGGCGGCCACCTCACCCACGGCTTCCGGCCCAACATCAGCGGCAAGATGTTCCAGCAGCGCTCCTACGGCACCGACCCGGAGACCGGCCTGCTGGACTACGACCGCGTGCGCGCCGCCGCGCGGGAGTTCAAGCCACTGGTGCTGATCGCCGGCTACTCCGCCTACCCGCGCCGGGTGAACTTCGCGAAGATGCGCGAGATCGCCGACGAGGTCGGGGCGACGCTGATGGTCGACATGGCGCACTTCGCGGGCCTGGTGGCCGGCAAGGTGTTCACCGGTGACGAGGACCCGGTCCCGCACGCGCACGTCACCACGACGACCACCCACAAGTCGCTGCGCGGCCCCCGCGGCGGGCTCGTCCTGGCGACGGAGGAGTACGCCGGCGCCGTCGACCGCGGCTGCCCGATGGTCCTCGGCGGTCCGCTGTCGCACGTGATGGCGGCGAAGGCGGTCGCCCTCGCCGAGGCTCGGCAGCCGTCGTTCCGCGACTACGCGCAGAAGATCGCCGACAACGCCAAGTCGCTCGCCGAGGGCTTCCTCTCGCGCGGCGCACGGCTGGTCACCGGCGGCACCGACAACCACATCGTGCTGCTCGACGTCACGTCCTTCGGGCTCACCGGGAGGCAGGCGGAGTCGGCGCTGCTCGACTCGGGCGTGGTCACCAACCGCAACTCGATCCCGGCCGACCCCAACGGCGCCTGGTACACGTCGGGGATCCGGTTCGGCACCCCGGCGCTGACCACGCGCGGCTTCGGCCACGACGAGTTCGACCGGGTCGCCGAGCTGGTCTGCGACGTGCTGTCGAGCACGTCGCCGAACAGCACGAAGGCCGGGACGCCGTCCAAGGCGACGTACACGCTGGCCGACGGCGTGGCCGACCGCACCCGGGCCGCGTCGGCGGAGCTGCTCGACAAGCACCCGCTCTACCCGGGGCTCGAGCTCAGCTGACGTCTGCCGGCGGGTAGGCCCGGTGGTGGCCTCTCCCTGCGGGGAGGCCTGGTTGTGGCCGATGCCTGCAGCGTCGTCGCCCGAATCTCGCTGGCTTCGGCCACAATCCGGCCTGGGTGGGCGGAGTCCCGAGACCGGCGCAGCGCTGCCGTACATTCCTCCCCGTGACCGACGACGTCGTCCAGGAGACCCGTGGCCGGGTCCGGCTCCCGGCCGCCGCGCCGTCACCGGTGTGGGACCTCGTCCGTCGGGTGCTGATCGCCTTCGCGATCCTGCTCTTCACGGTGCTGCTGGTCTACGTCGACCGCACCGGCTACCGCGACAACACCGACCCGACCCGGCACGTCGACCTGGTCGACTCGATCTACTACGCGACGGTCACGCTCAGCACGACCGGGTACGGCGACGTGACGCCGTACGCCACGCACAGCAGGCTGATCAACGCCTTCGTCGTCACGCCGCTGCGCATCGGCTTCCTGGTCGTGCTCATCGGTACGACGCTGGAGGTCCTGGCCACGCAGGGCCGCGAGATGTTCAAGGTGGCCCGATGGAGGAGGAGCATGGACGAGCACGTGGTCGTGATCGGCTACGGCACCAAGGGCCGCAGCGCCGTGGACACGCTGCGCAAGAACGGCGTGGACACCGAGAAGATCGTCGTGGTGGACCCGAGCAGCACCGCGCTGGGGGAGGCCCACGCCGACGGCCTCGCGGTGGTGACCGGTGACGCGACCCGGCGGGAGGTGCTGCGGCGCGCCGGGGTCACCCGGGCCCGGCAGGTGATCATCACCACCGACCGTGACGACTCCACCGTGCTGGCCACGCTCAACGTCCGGCAGCTCAACCCCGACACCTACGTCGTGGCCGCGGTCCGGGAGGCGGACAACGTCGAGCTGGTGCGCCAGAGCGGCGCCGACTCGGTGGTCACCTCCTCCGACGCGGTCGGCCGGCTCCTCGGCCTGTCGTCGCTGAGCCCCTCGCTCGGCGAGGTGATGGAGGACCTGCTGTCCTACGGCAAGGGCCTGGAGGTCGCCGAGCGCGACCTGCTCGTCCGCGAGGTCGGCAAGCAGCCGCAGGCGCTGCCGGACCAGGTGATCGCGGTGGTGCGTGAGGGCACCGTGCACCGCTACTACGACCCGGCGGTCACCCAGCTCGTCCGCGGCGACCGGCTCGTGGTGGTGCGCCCGTCCGAGGACCTCCCGTGGGCGCCGCGCCCGGGGACCCACGGCGAGCAGACCACGACGGAGGAGGACGACTAGAGGGAGTCACCGCTCCCACCGCAAGCCTCAGCCGCGGTCCGCGAGCGCCTCGTCCCGAGTGTCGTAGACGTGCAGCAGCTGGTCGAGGCCGAGCACCCGGATGAGCTTGCGGGTCTGGGGTGTCGGGTGCGCGACCGCGAACCGAGAGGACAGCGACTCGGCCTTGCGGTGCGACTTCACCAGCACCCCGAGCCCGGTGGAGTCGATGAAGGTCACCTCGGCGAAGTCCACGACGACCAGCCGGCGACCGCTCTCGAGGGCCGTCGTCACGGCCGAGGCGAGCGAGTCGGCGGTGGCGGCGTCGATCTCCCCGACCGCGGTGACGAGGGCATGGTCGTCGCGCTCTTCGACGTCGACGCTCAGCAGCATGTGTCGTGTCCTCGGGTGTCTCGGGGGCGCGGGGCCCGGTGCGGCGACGGGCGACGGCGACACCGCCGCCCGACTGGCCGAGCCTACCCGACCGCCGGATCGCGCGACGAGGTCCCGACGCGGAGGGACGCCCCGCCGGACCTGGGGGATTGAGGCGGGACGTCCCGGGAGGAGTGTGCGCCTTCCTCCTCCTCCGTGATACCCATTCCGGCGCGTCGACACGCCGGCAGTCTGGACCGGCTCGCACGCCGCCGCGACCCACGGGATCGAACGTACGTTCGACCCTCTGGCAGACTGGTCGGATGGCGGGCGGGATGAGCAGACGCGGTGGTCTCGGGCTGCCGCTCGCGGACCGGGTCGCGGTGGGCCGCACGTCCGCTCCCGGCCCCACCGACGTCCCGCCGCTCCCCGCGGACTGCCCGGCGCGGCACTGCTGGGTGCTCGACCCCGCCGACGGCGCCCACGTACGCCGCCCGGGGCTGCTGGTGCAGTGGCGGCGCACGCCGCTCGGCGCCTGGGAGGGGCGGGTGCTCTACCTGGCCGCGTTGCGAGCAGGGGACTGGGCCGTGGTCGAGGAGTGGGTGCCGGCCCCGCTCGTGACCGCGGCGGAGGAGGCCCCG
>JAICLD010000180.1 GCA_025927595.1 Nocardioidaceae bacterium
ACGCCGGCAAGGACGAGATCAAGGCGATCGCGACCCGCGGCACCGAGCTGTTCATGAAGTACGCCGAGAGCTACCTCGACACCACCGTCATCGGCTACGAGTACTCCCCGGAGATCTTCACCGGCTCGGAGATGCCGTTCGCCGTCGAGGTGTGCGAGGCGGTCTCGGACGTCTGGCAGCCCGACGACGACCGCGAGATCATCCTCAACCTGCCCGCGACCGTCGAGATGGCCACGCCGAACGTCTACGCGGACCAGATCGAGTGGTTCTCCCGCCAGCTGACCCGCCGCGAGAACACCACCATCTCCCTGCATCCGCACAACGACCGGGGTACGGCGGTCGCGGCGACCGAGCTGGCGATGATGGCCGGCGCCGACCGCGTCGAGGGCTGCCTGTTCGGCCACGGCGAGCGCACCGGCAACGTCGACCTGGTGACGCTGGGGATGAACCTGTTCAGCCAGGGCATCGACCCGAAGATCGACTTCACGGTCGGCGGAGGCATCGACGAGATCCGTCGCACGGTCGAGTACTGCACCCAGCTGCCCGTGCACCCGCGGCACCCGTACGCCGGCGACCTGGTCTACACGGCGTTCAGCGGCTCCCACCAGGACGCGATCAAGAAGGGGCTCGAGGCGCTCGAGGTGGCGGCCGCGGAGGCCGGTCGGCCGGTGTCCGAGCTGCCCTGGGAGGCGCCGTACCTGCCGATCGACCCGCACGACGTCGGCCGCACCTACGAGGCGGTGATCCGGGTCAACAGCCAGTCCGGCAAGGGCGGGGTGGCCTACATCCTCAAGTCCGAGCACAAGCTCGACCTGCCGAGGCGCCTGCAGATCGAGTTCAGCCGCGCGGTCCAGCGGCACACCGACGACGCCGGCGGCGAGATGTCGCCGGCCGACATCTGGGCCGCCTTCCGTGCCGAGTACCTCGACCGCGAGGACCCCCTGCGGCTCAACTCCGTGCACACCTCCTCCGCGGCCGGTGAGAAGGACGCCCTCACCGTCAACGTGTACGTCGATGGCGAGCTGCGCACCCTGTCGGGCGCGGGCAACGGTCCGATCGCGGCGTTCGTCGACGCCCTCGGCGAGCTGGCCGACGACGAGGTGTCCCGCGGCAGCGTGCTGTTCGAGAACCGCCACGACATCCGGGTCCTCGACTACCACGAGCACGCGCTGTCCTCCGGTGGGGACGCGTACGCCGCGGCCTACGTCGAGTGCGCGGTCGGCGACCAGATCCTCTGGGGCGTCGGCGTGGACCCGAACATCGTCACCGCCTCGCTCAAGGCCGTGATCAGCGCCGTCAACCGCGCCTGACCCGGCGCGAATGGTGGGCGCGGGAGCGCCGACCCGGCGCGAATGGTGGGCGTGGGAGCGCCGACCCGGCGCGAATGGTGGGCGCGGGAGCGCCGACCCGGCGCGAATGGTGACGTCGCTCCGCCAGACGCGCCGGGTCGGTGGCCTGACCGCCGCCAGACGCGCCGGGTCGGTGGCCTGGGCGCCGCCAGAGGCGCCGGGTCGGGCCTAGGGTGGGCGGCATGACCGACCCCCTGGACTTCCTGGCCGTCGACGGCCTCCTCGACGACGAGGAGCGCGCGATCCGTGACACGGTGCGGGCGTTCGCGGACGCCGAGCTCGCGCCGTACGTCTCGGGCTGGTACGAGGACGGCACGCTGCCGCACGACCTCGGACCGAGGCTCGGCAAGCTCGGGCTGCTCGGCATGCACCTGGAGGGCTACGGCTGTGCCGGCACCAGCGCCGTGGCGTACGGCGTCGCCTGCCGAGAGCTCGAGGCCGTGGACTCGGGGCTGCGCAGCTTCGTGTCGGTGCAGGGGTCCCTGGCCATGTTCGCGATCCACCACTGGGGCACCGACGCCCAGAGGGAGGAGTGGCTGCCCCGGATGGCGGCCGGCGAGGTCATCGGCTGCTTCGGGCTGACCGAGCCCGACGCCGGCAGCGACCCCGCGTCGATGCGGACCCGTGCCCGCCGCGACGGCGGCGACTGGGTGCTCAACGGCTCGAAGATGTGGATCACGAACGGCACCCTCGCGCAGGTGGCGATCGTCTGGGCCCGCGTCGACGAGGACGGCCCCGACGGCGGCATCCGCGGCTTCGTCGTCCCCACCGACACCCCGGGCTTCACGGCCACCGAGATCCACCGCAAGCTGTCGCTGCGCGCCTCGGTGACCGCGGAGCTGTCCTTCGAGGACCTGCGGCTGCCCGCTGACGCGGTGTTCCCCGGCGTCCGCGGGCTCAAGGGCCCGCTCAGCTGCCTCAACGAGGCCCGCTTCGGGATCCTGTGGGGCGCGGTGGGCGCCGCCCGCGCGTGCTACGCCGAGGCGCTGGCCTACTCCCTCGAGCGAACCCAGTTCGGCGAGCCGATCGCAGCGTTCCAGCTCACGCAGAGGAAGCTGGCGGAGATGGTGGTCGCGGTGAACAACGCCGCGCTCGCCGCGGTGCAGATCGGCCGGCTCAAGGACGCCGGCACGCTGTCACCCGCGCAGGTCTCCTACGGCAAGCTCGCCAACGTGCGGGCCGCTCTCGACGTCGCGCGCTCGGCCCGGACCGTGCTCGGCGGCGCCGGCATCACCTTGGACCACTCGGTGATGCGGCACATGAACAACCTCGAGACCGTGCTCACCTACGAGGGCACAGAGGAGATGCACACGCTCTCGGTCGGTGCGGAGCTGACCGGGATCCGCGCGTTCCGGTAGCACCCTCGCCATCGGCGACGGCTGACCCCTGCCCTCCGAGCAGGAGGTCTCCATCGTCGGTGCAGGTCAGTGGAGGTAGTGGGTCCGCACTGCGTTGACCGCCTCCTCGACCACCTCGTCGATCGGCGGGGACACGTCCACCACCGCGCCGGACTCGTCCGGGCCCAGGTCCTCGAGGGTGTCGAACTGGGACTCCAGCAGCGTCGTCGGCATGAAGTGCTTCGTGCGCTGCGCCATGCGCTTCTCGAGCACCTCGAACGGGGCGTGCAGGTGCACGAAGAACGTCGGCGCCGCGTCCCGCAGCACGTCGCGGTAGCTCCGCTTGAGGGCCGAGCACGTGACGACGGTCGACGTACCCTCGTGGTCGCGGACGGCGACCAGCTCCGCGATCGCCTGCAGCCACGGCCACCGGTCCTCGTCGGTGAGCGGGATGCCGCTCTCCATCTTCGAGATGTTGCGGCTCGGGTGCAGGGAGTCCCCCTCGACGAACTCGCAGCCGAGCTCCTCGGCGAGCTGCTCGCCGACCGTCGTCTTGCCGGTGGCGGAGACTCCCATCACCACGACGTGCATCGGGGAGGGGCGGGATCCGGGCATGGGCTCACCCAACCACACCGGGGGCGCGCCCCACCGGGAACCGGCGACACGGCCCGGATCGGGGAGAATGGGCTCCGTGGCGCTCTACCGCGACGAGGCCGTCGTCCTCCGCACCCAGAAGCTGGGCGAGGCCGACCGCATCGTCACGCTGCTGACCAGGGGCTCGGGCCGCGTGCGCGCCGTCGCCAAGGGCGTACGACGGACGTCCTCACGCTTCGGCTCGCGGCTGGAGCCGTTCACCCACGTCGACCTGCAGATCGCCGAGGGCCGCTCGCTCGACGTGGTCACCCAGGCCGTGACGCTGGAGCCGTTCGCGGGCCGGATGGGAGCCGACTACGACCGCTACACGGCCGGGACGGTGATGCTCGAGACCGCCGAGCGGCTGGTGGTCGAGGACAAGGAGCCGGCCCTCCAGCAGTTCCTGCTGCTGGTGGGGGCGCTGCGCGCGGTCTGCGACACCGGGCGCCCGCCGGCCGCGGTCCTGGACTCGTTCCTGCTGCGGTCGCTGTCGGTGGCCGGCTACGCGCCCTCCTTCGACGCCTGCGCGCGCTGCGGCCTGGAGGGGCCGCACCGGTCGTTCAGCCCCGCGGCGGGCGGGATGCTGTGCAGCACCTGCCGGGTCCCGGGGACGGCCAGCCCGGCCCCGGAGACGGTGCTGCTCCTCGGCGCGCTGCTGGCCGGGGACTGGGCCGTCGTGGAGGCGGCCGAGCCGCGCGCCCGCCGCGAGGCCAGCGGCCTGGTCGCGGCGTACCTGCAGTGGCACCTCGAGCGCGGCCTGAAGTCCCTCGCCCACGTGCCCCGGTGACCGGCTCAGCCGTCCTTGCCCAGGATCAGGTCCAGCGACTCGTTGAAGCCGGTCAGCAGCCGCGCGAACTGCTCCAGGTCCTGGTCGGGCCACCCGGACAGCGCCGCCTGCAGCATGATGCGGCGCTTGCTCCGGGTGCTGTCGAACACCTCGCCCCCCAGCGTCGTGAGGGTGAGGATCGACGCGCGCCGGTCGTTCGGGTCGGTCTCCCGGGTGGCCAGGCCCAGCTCCACGAGGGACTGCACCTGGCGCGTGATCGTGGACGGGTCCAGGCCGAACGCCGTGGCCAGGGCACCGAGCCGCCGCGGACCGCCGTCCTTGAGCTCGGCCATGATGCCGTAGGCGGACCGCTCCAGGGCGACGTCACCGGAGCTGGTCGACAGGTGGATCCGTTGACCCCGGCGCAGCAGCACGGTGACCTGCCGCTCGATCTGCTGGTTCGCCGTGTCGGTCAACCTGGGTCCTCCGCTGCTCCTCGACGCATCGTGTTGGATGGGGAGTGTATCGGCGTCGGTACCCCCGGCGTGCGCGGAAGGAGCTGCCGGTGTCGCGAAGGACGGTGAGGCGTCCGGTGCGGCCGCCGACGCCGCACCCCTCGGGTGCCACGCCGCCCCCGGTCCCGCCCGAACGGGTGCCGCGGCACGTCGCGATCGTCATGGACGGCAACGGCCGCTGGGCCAAGCAGCGCGGCCTTCCACGGACCGCCGGTCACCAGCGGGGCGAGCACTCCCTCTTCGACGTGGTCGAGGGCGCCATCGAGATCGGCGTCGAGGCCATCTCGGCCTACGCGTTCTCGACCGAGAACTGGTCCCGCTCGCCGGAGGAGGTCCGCTTCCTCATGGGGTTCAACCGCGACGTGATCCGGAGGCGGCGCGACGAGATGCACGAGCTCGGCGTCCGCGTCCGCTGGGCCGGCCGGGAGCCGCGGCTGTGGCGCTCGGTGGTCAAGGAGCTCAAGGTCGCCGAGGAGCTGACCCGCGACAACGACGTGCTGACGCTGACGATGTGCGTCAACTACGGGGGCCGCTCGGAGCTGGCGGACGCCGCTCGCCGGATCGCGCGCGAGGTCGCCGCGGGCCGCCTGGACCCGGAGCGGGTCGACGAGCGGGCCTTCGCGCGTGCGCTCTACGTCCCCGAGCTGTCCGACGCCGACCTGGTCTGGCGGACCTCGGGGGAGCAGCGGCTGTCCAACTTCATGCTCTGGCAGGCGGCGTACTCCGAGCTGGTGTTCACCGACGTCCTGTGGCCCGACGTGGACCGGCTCGCGCTGTGGCGGGCGATCGAGATCTACGCCGCGAGGGACCGCAGGTACGGCGGCGCTCGCTGACCCGGTCCCGAAGCGTCGGCAGTGCACGGTCGAGCAATCCGGCCGCTCAGTCCCTTGTCTCGCGACGTCGTGCGGAGAACAGTGGACGTGGTCGTCCGCCTCGACGCCGAGGAGGTTCTCGTGAGCACCCACATCGCTCCCACCGCCCCCACCCACCGGGGGCCGCGTCCCGGTCGCCGCGAGCGGCGGGCCGAGCGGCGCCGGCTCCGACGCCAGGACGCGCTGTCCCACCAGCTGGCGGAGCTGCACGCCATCCGCGCCCTGCTGGACCAGGCCGCCGACGTGGTCGGCGCCGGCTGGGTCCAGAACGCGTGGTTCGCCGTCGGCACCGGTGACGGCACGCGCGTCGTGACGGCCTACGAGCTGCCCTGGGCCGTGCGCCGTCCGGTCACCGGCGCCTGCCTGGTCGGCGCGGTCGTCCAGGCCGCAGGCGGACCCGCCACCGTCCGGTCCCAGCTGGTGCAGCGGACCCTGGACCTGGTCTGGCACGCGCTGCGCGAGGACCCCGCCCGACCCGTCAGGTGGTGCCCCGGACCCCGGGTGCGGATGATGCAGGTGCTCGAGCTGACCCGCTGGAACGACGCCCCGGGACGCACGCAGGGCGAGGTGGTCGGCCTGCTGGCGACCGCCCGGCGCGGTGCCGACCGGCAGCGGGACCTGTGCCTGGTCGAGCAGGCGGAGGTCAGGTCAGCGGCGCGGTGAGCTCGAGGTTGATGCCGTCGGGGTCCTGGAAGGACAGGATCGCGATGCCGGCGTCGTCGAGGCGCGTGACGACACCATGCTCGATCCCCGCCTCCTCGAGAGCGGCTGCGGCCCGGTCGAGGTCGTCGGCCGAGCCGACCGCGAAGCTGAGGTGGTCCAGCCCCGTGGTCGAGGAGTCGAACGCCGACGTGCCGACCGGGCGGAGCCCGAACAGGGTCCCCTCCGGCGTCTGGTAGACCACCCCGCCGTAGAACCGCTCGGGTGAGTCCTGGACGCCCTCCTCGTCGGCCTGTCCCGAGGCGTCGACCGCGGCCGGCCAGCCGAACACCCGGTCGTAGAAGTCCTTGGACCGTCGGATGTCGGTGACGGTCAGACGGACGTGGGCGAGACCGGTGCTGTCGAGGAGTGGCATGCGCGTCCGGTACCCGGGACCACCCCGGCGACACCGGAGGGTCGAGGATGACCGGACCACGGAGCGCGCTGACCCAGCGTCGAGAAGAGGGCCGATGAAGCTGCACGAGTTCCCCCGCTACCCGCTCACCTTCGGGCCGAGCCCGGTCCATCGGCTG
>JAICLD010000007.1 GCA_025927595.1 Nocardioidaceae bacterium
CGCAGCGGCTCGACCGCGTGCCGCTGGCCGACCAGCGTGGACCACACGTCGCCGGGCGGCGCCTCGGCCGTCACGGCTGGGTCCTCCGCGTCGCGGCGACCCGGTCGGCCCCGCCGCGCGAGGCGTGGCCCAGCAGCGGCCGGAGCCGGTCCCGGATGCCGACCGCGATCTCGTCGACCGGCCGGCGCGCGTCGACGACGAGGTAGTGCTCGGGCGCCGCGGTGGCCAGCTGGAGGAACATCTGCCGGACCCGCTCGTGGAAGGCCAGCGGCTCCCCCTCGATCCGGTCCCGCTCGTGGAACCGGGTCAGCCCCTGCTGCGGCGCGAGGTCGAGCAGCACGGTCAGGTGCGGGCGCAGGTCGCCGGTCGCCCAGCGCGCCACCCGCTCGACGTCCCGGTCGAGGAGCTCCCGGCCGGCCCCCTGGTAGGCCAGCGTGGAGTCGACGTAGCGGTCGGTGACCACGACCGCCCCCCGGGCCAGCGCCGGCGCCACCACGCGGTCGACGTGCTCGGCCTTGTCGGCGGCGTAGAGCAGCGTCTCGGTGCGGTCGGAGATGTCGCCGGTCGCCGGGTCGAGCACGATCCGCCGCAGCTGTCGGCCGACCTCCGTGTCGCCGGGCTCGTGGGTCAGCACGACGTCGTACCCCTCGGTGCGGAGCCACTCGCCGAGCAGGCGGGACTGCGTCGACTTCCCTGCCCCCTCCCCGCCCTCGAGCGCGACGAAGCAGCCGGTGGCGGCGTACACCCCGGTCGAGCCGGTGAAGGCGTGGCGCAGGTCGGTCACCAGCGAGGTCCCTGTGCGGTCATCCATCTGACGGTACGACGCGACGCCGACAGCCGTCATGAGGACCGCCGCCGCCAGGAAGGTGAAGGCGGCGCCGTTGTAGACGACGAACGGGTCGCCGTTCCGGTCCAGCGGGCCGATGTCGTGGGTCCCGATCAGCCCGGCGACCAGCGGGGCCACGGCGAGGACCAGCGCCAGCGTGAGCCGGATCATCGAGCCGACGAAGGCGAAGGTGCGTCCGCGGAGCTCGTCGGGGACCTCGAGGCCCAGCATCGTGTTGCCGGTGATCCAGCCCACCCCTGCGAAGAACCCGAGCACCGCGGTCAGGCCCACGACGACCGGCAGCTGCTGCACGAGCGCGAGCGGGAACAGCAGCAGCCCGGTCAACGTCAGCGCGAGCCCGAAGAGCCGCCTCCTGGACAGGCCCTGGAGCAGCCGCGGGCCGCGCCACATGCCGAGGCCGAGGCCGGCGAACACGGTGCCGAACAGCAGGCCGTAGCCGGAGTCGCCGCCGCCGAGGTCGGAGACGTAGGTCCGCGCGAGGCCGATCACGACGCCGCCGGCCGCGAAGGCGCCGACGATGCCGGTGACCAGCCCGCGCACCACCGGGGTCCGGCCCACGTAGCTCCAGCCGTCGAGGATCACCCGCAGCGCGCCGGCCTCGCCGTCCACGTCCGCGGGACCGCGCGGGATGTGCCGCAGCCGCGAGATCACCACGCCGGAGACGATGAACGAGACGGCGTTGAAGTACAGCGCGAGGTCGACCGGACCCGTGCCGACCCAGTCGAAGACGCTGCGGTAGAGCTTGTCGACGAGGGTGAGCCCGGCGAAGATCGCCGCCGCCGGCAGCGCCGAGCCGTAGGTGGTGGCGAGGCTGACCTGGTTGGCGGCCTCGAGCCGGTGCCTCGGCACGAGGTTCGGCACCGTCGCGTCCTTGGCCGGCCCCCAGACCAGGCTGACCGCCTCCACGAGCACCGTGACGACGAAGATCCACCACAGGATGCCCACGCGGGGCCCGATCAGCGGGATCGTGAGGAACAGCAGGCCGCGCAGGTAGTCGCCCCAGATCAGGACGCGGCGGCGGTCGAGCCGGTCCGCGACGTAGCCCGCGACCGGGCCCAGGACGAGCGCGGGGAGCACCCGGAGGAACAGCACCGTGGCGATCGCGTAGTTCTTTCCGGCGTAGGAGTCCGCGCTGGCGTTCGCCATGGCGGTCAGGGCCAGCAGCCCCATCCAGTCCCCGAGGCTGGACAGCCCGAGGCCGATCCACAGGCTCCGGAAGTCGGGGACCCGCAGCACCGCCGCGAGCGAGTGCGTCGGCGCGTGCGCGAGCGCGTCCACGCCCCCGCGGTCGGCGCCGTCGCCCCCCTGCCCGGCTGTCTCCCCGCCTACCTCCGGGTCCACGTCCACGTCCTCACCCTACGATCCTCCCCGTTCCCGCCGAGTCGGCGCGTCCACAACCTCCCCACAGTGCCGAGTCGGCGCGTCCACAGCGTCCGCTGTACGTCGTGCCGTCCGCCCGCCGTGGCCCGAGGGTTGTGGACACGCCGACTCGACCCCTCGCACCTGCTGTGGACGTGCCGACTCGACCCCTGAAAGGCGCTGTGGACGCGCCGACTCGGCGGGAAGGGGGGCGCGCCAGACGCGCCGGGTCAGGACTTCTTGGCGGGGGACTTCCTGGCCGTCGGCGCCGTCTTCTTGGCGGCCTTCTTGGCGGCCGTCCCCTTCGCGGCGGGCTTCCGGGTCGCCTTCTTGGCGGTCTTCTTCGCGGCCTTCTTGGCCGGGCCCTTCGCGCGGCGCTCCTCGAGCAGCTCCGCCGCCCGCTCGATCGTGATCGTCTTCTCGTCGTCGCCCTGGCGCAGCGTCGCGTTGAACTCGCCGTCCGTGACGTAGGTGCCGAAGCGACCGCTCTTGAGCGTCACCGGGCTCCCGCTCACCGGGTCCTTGCCGAGCTCGCGCCCGGGGTCGGCGGCCGCGCGACCACGACGCTTGGGCTGGGCGTAGACCGCCAGCGCCTCCTCGAGCGTGATCGTGAGGAGCTTCTCCTCGTCCTCGATCGAGCGCGAGTCGGTGCCCTTCTTGAGGTAGGGCCCGTACCGGCCGTTCTGCGCGGTGATCTCCTCACCGGACTCGGGGTCGGCTCCGACGACCCGAGGCAGCGACAGCAGCTTGCGGGCGTCCTCGAGCGTCACCGTGTCGAGGCTCATCGACTTGAACAACGAGCCGGTGCGGGGCTTGGCCGACTTCGGCGCGTCCTCGGGCAGCAGCTCGGTGACGTACGGCCCGTAGCGCCCGTTCTTGGCGACGATCGTCAGCCCGCTGTCCGGGTCCTCGCCGAGCCGGGTCTCCTCGCCTGCGGGGTTCGCGAGCAGCTCCTTGGCCACGGCCTCGGTCAGCTCGTCGGGCGGCAGGTCCTCGGGCACGTTGGCGCGGGTGCCGTCCGGGGTCTCGATGTAGGGCCCGTAGCGCCCGACTCGCAGGTCGATCCCGTCGGCGATGGGGAAGGTGGCCAGCTCGCGGGCGTCGATCTCGCCGAGCTCGCTGACCAGCTTCTGCAGGCCCTCGACGTCACCGCTGCCGAAGTAGAACGATGCCAGCTCGACGTTGCGGTCGCGTCGTCCCGCCGCGATCTCGTCGAGCACGTCCTCCATGCTGGCGGTGAACTCGTAGGAGACCAGCCGTGAGAAGTGCTCCTCGAGCAGCCGGATCACCGAGAACGCCAGCCACGCCGGCACCAGCGCGGTGCCCTTCTTGTAGACGTAGCCCCGGTTGAGGATCGTCCCGATGATCGAGGCGTACGTCGACGGGCGACCGATCTCGCGCTCCTCGAGCTCGCGGATCAGCGTCGCCTCGGTGTAGCGGGCCGGCGGCTTGGTCTCGTGGCCCTGCGCCTCGACGCGCGCGGCCGTGACCGCGTCCCCCTCACCGACGTCGGGCAGCCGGGTCTCGCGGTCGTCGGTGACGCTGTCGGGGTCGCCCTCGTCGTCCCGCCCCTCGACGTAGGCCTTGAGGAAGCCGTGGAAGGTGATCACCCGGCCGGACGCGGAGAACACCACGTCCTCGCCGGAGGCGGCGGCGCCGCCGAGCCGCACGGTCACGCTGCGACCCTCGGCGTCCTTCATCTGCGACGCCACCGTGCGCATCCAGATCAGCTCGTAGAGGCGGAACGCGTCGCCGGTCAGCCCGGTCTGGGCGGGAGTCCGGAAGTTCTCCCCCGCGGGACGCACCGCCTCGTGCGCCTCCTGCGCGTTCTTGACCTTGGACGTGTAGGTGCGCGGCTTGTCGGGGACGTACTCGGCGCCGTACAGCTCCCGCGCCTGGGCCCGGGCGGCGGACACCGCGGTCTCGGACAGCGTCACCGAGTCGGTGCGCATGTAGGTGATGAACCCGTTCTCGTAGAGCCTCTGCGCGACCGACATGGTCCGCGAGGCGCCGAAGCCGAGCTTGCGGGAGGCCTCCTGCTGCAGTGTCGTCGTCCGAAAGGGCGCGTAGGGCTGGCGCCGGTACGGCCGGGCCTCGACCGAGCGGACGTCGAAGGTCGTCTCGGACAGGGCGTCGGCGAGCGCCTCGGCGCGGGACCGGTCCAGGTGCACGACGCCGGAGGAGACCGCGGTCGGCTTCAGCTCGCCGAGGCTCGTGAAGTCCGAGCCGCGGGCGACTCGGCTGTCGTCGACGGAGTACAGCTTGGCCGGGAACATGCGCTGGTCGTGCTTCTCGCCGGCGTCGAAGGTCCCCTCGAGGTCCCAGTACGACGCGGTGCGGAACGCCATCCGCTCGCGCTCACGGTCGACCACGAGCCGGGTGGCGACCGACTGCACGCGGCCGGCGGACAGGCCGGACATGACCTTCTTCCACAGCACCGGCGAGACCTCGTAGCCGTAGAGGCGGTCGAGGATCCGGCGCGCCTCCTGCGCCTCGACGAGGTCCATGTCGATGTCGCGGGGGTGGTCGACGGCCGCGTTGATCGCCTGGGGCGTGATCTCGTGGAACACCATCCGGCGGACCGGCACCTTGGGCTTCAGCTCGTCGAGCAGGTGCCAGGCGATCGCCTCGCCCTCGCGGTCCTCGTCAGTGGCCAGGAACAGCTCGGAGGCGTCCTTGAGCAGCCCCTTGAGCTTGGTCATGTGCGACTTCTTGTCGCGGGAGACCACGTAGTAGGGCGTGAAGTCGTGGTCGACGTCGACGCCGAGCCGTGCCCAGGGCTCGCCCTTGATCTTGGCCGGGACCTCGGCCGCGCTCTGCGGCAGGTCGCGGATGTGGCCGATCGAGGACTCCACCACGTAGCCGCGGCCCAGGTAGCCGGCGATCGTCTTCGCCTTGGCAGGCGACTCGACGATGACCAGCTTGTGGCCGGCACCGCGGTCGGTGTCAGGGCTCGTCCCTGGGTTCTTCGCCAACGTCGTCGTGCTCCTCGGATGGGTGTTCGCCCCGTCACGGTAGCGCCTGAGCCAACGCTGCCTGTCCCGCACCCGCCCGCCGGTGACGCACGACACGCCGGTGCGCCGGACCGCACGGTCACGCTGCTGCCGCCTGGTCCGTCACGCCAGCATCAGGAACCCGTCGGCGACGAGCTCCCGGACGACGCCGACACGCTCCCGCCGCAAGGCGCCCTGGTCGTGGCCCAGCAACGAGCCGATCGCGTCGAGGATCCGCCCCAGCTCGAGGTCGCCGTCGCAGGCGCCGACCAGTGCCGCCTCGACCGTGTCGACCCGGCGCGCCCGACGCATCCCTCGCTGCTGGCGCAGCACGATCGTCTCCGGGTCGGCCGCGCCCGGCTCCCCCGCGGTCTCCTGGCGTACGTCGACCCTCGCCACCGGCCGGCTCGCGAGCAGCCCCGCGTCGTCGGTCGCGGCGAGCCGGTCGGTGCGGCGGCCCCGGTCCGCGACCTCCTGGCCCAGCGGCTGCTCGACCTCCCAGGGCCACTCCTCGAGGTGGTGCACCGGCTCCCGGTCCACCCGCCGCAGGTGCAGCCATCCGAAGCCCACGGCCTCGATGCCCTGCGCGTCGAACCACGCGAGCCACGCGTCGTACCGCTGGAGGTAGTCGGGACGCCCGTGCGCGCCGGCGTCCTTGAGCCAGAGCTCGACGTACTCGGCCGGGTCCGCCGCCTCTCGCTGCACCACCCAGGCGTCGCAGCCGCTGCCCTCGAGCCAGCCGGCCACCCGCTCCTGCCAGGGACGGCCGCGCTCGTGCGCCCAGTTGGCGAGGACCTGGCAGCGGCCGCCGGGAGCCAGGTGGCCGGGCGCCTGCGTGACGACGCGGCGGACCACCTCGTCGCCGGGCAGGCCGGAGTCGCGGTAGACCAGCCGCTCACCGGGCCGCTGCCCCCCTGGGGACACCACGAACGGCGGGTTGGTGACCACCAGGTCGAAGCGCTCGCCGGCGACCGGCTCGAAGAGGCTGCCTGCGCGGACGTCGACCTCGACCTCGTTGAGCGCGGCGTTGAGCCGGGTCATCGCCAGCGCCCGCTCGTTGACGTCGGAGGCGACGACGGTCCCCGCGTGAGCGGCGAGGTGCAGCGCCTGCACGCCGCAGCCGGTGCCGAGGTCGAAGGCCCGTGCGACCGGCTCGCGCACGGTGAGCTGGGCCAGCGACGTGGACGCGGAGGAGACGCCGAGCACGTGGTCGGCGCCCACCCGGACCGGGGCGCCGTCGAGCCCGGGGGTCAGGTCGCTCACGAGCCACCAGTCGCGGCCCTCGTCGGCATAGGGCCGTACGTCGACCAGTGCCCGGGCCTCGCCGGCGGAGAGCTCGAGGAACCCGGCGGCGGCCAGCCGGTCCACCAGCCCGGGCAGGGCCCGGTCGGCGTGCTCGCGGGTCACGATGGTCTGCAGCAGGAAGAGCCGGACCAGCGTCCCCAGCGGCGACCCGTCGCGGGTGGCCCGCAGGCCGGGAGCGGTCTCGTTGCGCGAGAGGGCGGCGTGGGCCCGGGGGCCGAGCAGGCCGGCCACGCCGTCGTACCCGTAGCCGGCGGAGCGCAGCGCTGCCCGCAGCCGGTCCACGTCGTCGCGCCCGAGCAGGTCCACGCCGCTCACCCTAGAACCCCGACTCGTCTGCGGTTGCCCGGCGGGAAGGCCCAGCGGGACCGCAGACGAATCGGGGTGAGGGGTCAGGCTCAGGCGTGGACCGTCGTCTCGGCCTCCTCGCCGATGGCGACCGGGCGCCGCTTGGAGACGTAGATCGCCGCACCGACGATGAGCGCGGCCACGACCGCGATGAGGATCCGCAGACCGTCGTTCTGGTTCTCGCCCACGGACATGTTCACCACGGCGGCCGCGATCAGCAGCGAGACGAGGTTCATCACCTTGATCAGCGGGTTGATGGCCGGGCCGGCGGTGTCCTTGAACGGGTCTCCGACGGTGTCGCCGATGACCGTCGCGGCGTGCGCCTCGGAGCCCTTGCCGCCGTGGTTGCCGTCCTCGACCAGCTTCTTGGCGTTGTCCCACGCGCCGCCGGAGTTGGCCAGGAAGATCGCCATCAGCGTGCCCGTGCCGATCGCGCCGGCGAGGTAGCCGGCCAGCGGTCCGACGCCGAGACCGAAGCCCACGGCGATCGGGGCCAGGATCGCGAGCAGGCCGGGGGTGGCCAGCTCCCGCAGCGAGTCCCGGGTGCAGATGTCGACGACCTTGCCGTACTCCGGGCGCCCGGTGCCCTCCATGATCCCGGGGATCTCCCGGAACTGGCGGCGCACCTCGTAGACGACCGCGCCGGCGGCCCGGCCGACGGCGTTGATCGCGAGCCCGGAGAACATGAAGACGACCGCGGCACCGATCAGCAGACCGACCAGCACGTTGGGGCTGTAGACCGCGGTGATGAACGAGTCCCCGACCCGGGTCACCCTGGCCTCCTGGAGCGCGGTCGTGATCGCGCCGGTGTAGGAGCCGAACAGCGCGGTCGCGGCGAGGACGGCCGTGGCGATCGCGATGCCCTTGGTGATCGCCTTGGTGGTGTTGCCGACCGCGTCGAGCTCGGTGAGGATCTGCGCGCCCTCACCGTCGACGTCGCCGGACATCTCCGCGATGCCCTGGGCGTTGTCGGAGACGGGGCCGAAGGTGTCCATCGCGACGATCACGCCCACGGTGGTGAGCAGGCCGCAGCCGGCCAGCGCGACCGCGAACAGCGAGATCGCCACGACGCCCGAACCGAGCAGGAACGCGCCGTACACCGCAGCGCCGATCACCAGGGCCGTGAACACGGCCGACTCGAAGCCGACGGACAGGCCGGAGAGGATCACGGTGGCCGCGCCGGTGAGCGAGGTGAGGCCGACGTCCTTCACCGGGCGGTGGTCGGTGCCGGTGTAGTAGCCGGTCAGCGACAGGATCACCGCTGCCAGCACGATGCCGATCAGCACCGCGACGATGGCGATCACGCGGGGGTTCCCGGCGTACGACGGACCGTCGGTCAGCCCGGCGAAGGAGCCGGGGAGGTAGAGGAGGGCCGCGATCGTGCACAGCACCGCCGACACGGCCGCGGAGATGTAGAAGGCCCGGTTGATCGTGGTCAGGCCGTTCTCACCCGGCCGCGGCTTGGTGATGAAGACCCCGAGGATCGCGGTCAGCGCCCCGATGGCCGGGACGATCAGCGGGAACACCAGCCCCTCGGCGCCGAAGGCGGCCTTGCCGAGGATCAGCGCCGCCACCAGGGTCACCGCGTAGGACTCGAAGAGGTCGGCGGCCATGCCCGCGCAGTCGCCGACGTTGTCGCCGACGTTGTCCGCGATCGTCGCGGCGTTGCGCGGGTCGTCCTCGGGGATGTTGTTCTCGACCTTGCCGACCAGGTCGGCACCGACGTCGGCCGCCTTCGTGAAGATGCCGCCGCCGACGCGCATGAACATCGCCAGCAGGGCGGCTCCGAAGCCGAAGCCCTCGAGGACGGTGGGCGCGTTGGACTGGTAGAAGAACACGACGAACGCGGCCCCGAGAAGACCGAGACCGACGGTCGCCATGCCGACGGTGCCGCCGGTCCGGAACGCGATCCGCATGGCCGGGTCGCGGCCCTCGGAGCGGGCCGCCGCGGCCACCCGGACGTTGGCCCGGACCGCGAGCGACATGCCGAAGTAGCCGATCGCCGCCGAGAACCCGGCGCCGACGAGGAAGAAGATCGAGCGGCCGATCCGCACGCTCGTCCCGCCGTCCGCCGGGAGGACGAAGAGCAGGAAGAAGGCGATGATCGCGAACACGCCCAGGGTCTTGAACTGACGGGTGAGGAAGGCGTTCGCGCCCTCCTGGACCGCCTGGGCGATGGTCTGCATGTTGGTGGTGCCCTCGCCGGCTGCCAGGACCTGCTTCCGGAACGTCATCCCCATGGCCAGCGCGATGACCGCGACGACCCCGACGATGACGACGAACGTCAGGTTGCCTCCGGACAGGTCCACGGCCGTCCCGCCACCGCTCGCGGCGGTCACGATGTGCCCGGACATACGTCCTCCTCCGATGGGCGCTCGGCCCCTCCGTCGAACGGCGCTACCCCGGCGGCCGGGCCGCGGGGGGTGCAGGCGCTGTGGCCTTCACCTCACCGAATGTGTGCGGGAGTCTACGCATGGCACCGCCCACGGCCGGTCACCGGCGGGTGGCAGCGCGCCGCGATCCCCGACCGACCCCGAGAACAGCGGGCTCACGGAAGGGTCAGCGCAGCGGCCACGACATCGACAGGGCCGTCCCGTCGACGTCGCGCTGCACGGAGAAGTCCGAGATCAGGCCCCGCAGCAGCGCCCACGGCTCGATCCCGTCGATGTCGCTGGTCGGCTCGTCCTCGGCGGGGACGGTCCCGCCGGAGCGGACCACGACCCGCAGCCGGTCCTCGAGCCGCATGCTGACCTCGACGGGGTCCGCGACCCCGGCGAGGCTGGCGTCGGCGCCGACCAGCAGCGCGCAGGCCTCGCCGACGGCGAGGCGGACCTCCTCGACGAACTCCTCGTCCCGCGAGCCGCGGCGCGCGACGGCGGCGGCGACGAGGCGGACCGTGCGCACCAGGGCGGGGTCCCGGACGATCGTGACGCTGATCCCGGTGGTGGTCCGAGCCCCTCCGGAGAGCATGACTACCGCTCGGCGAGCGCGTCGGCCTGGGAGCCGTGGATCGCGAAGACCTTCGCCAGGCCGGTGATCCGGAAGATCTTGAGCAGCCGCTCCTGGTTGCAGATCAGCCGCATGGAACCGTCGTGGGCCCTGACCTTCTTCAGCCCGCCCACCAGGACGCCGAGGCCCGTGGAGTCCAGGAAGTCGACCTTCTCCATGTCGATGACCAGGTTGTAGTCGCCGTTGCCGACGAGCTCGGTGATCTTGTCACGCAGCTTGGGGGCCGTGTAGACGTCGATCTCCCCACCCACCTCGATGATGGTGTACCCATCCTCCTGGCGAGTCTCGAGTGACAGGTCCACGTTGTCTCCTCACCGACGTCTGCTTCCTGCGTCCCGCAGGCGGCGGTCGCCGCCCCAGGCATGGATCATTCAACCACGCAGCCGACGAGGTGGTCGGTACTCACCCCTCTCCGGCCCTCCCCCCGAGCAGTCGCCGGTGCCGTCCCGGTCCCCCGCGTGCGGCAGGGTCCACGGGCCGCTCCGGCCCGGGTTTGCCGCGGTGACCTGCGGGAAGGCTGGTGGGACCGATCGGAAGGAAGCGACATGTTCGTCCTGGGACTGATCCTCATCCTCCTGTCGGCAGGCGCCCTCGTCGTCGTCCTCGCCGGCGGCACCGACGACAAGGCGGTGGTGATCGGCCTGCACGGGGTGCCCACCCTCGTCGTCTTCCTCGCCGGCGCGGCCGCCCTGCTCCTGTTCATCATGGGCCTGGAGCTGGTCCGCTCGGGCGTCAAGCGGGCGAACCAGAACCGGAAGAACCACCGCCGGCTGCGGCGGCTGGAGAAGCAGGACACCTCACGGCAGGCAACCGGGACGGCGGCGCCCGGCTCCACGGGCGACGAGCCGA
Organism: Nocardioidaceae bacterium; assembly: GCA_025927595.1. GTDB lineage: Bacteria > Actinomycetota > Actinomycetes > Propionibacteriales > Nocardioidaceae > Nocardioides_B. Next base: position 10,708 of record JAICLD010000007.1, read on the forward strand.
CCACCACGCAGACGGGGACGCCGCCCGAGGGTCCCCACCCGTCGCCGCCCCGCTGAGCACGGGCGCGACCCGGCCGGCAGTACGACGCAGCCGCCGGCAGCCACCCGCCGCGGTCGTTGTCACGGCGGCACCGGACCGGCACGCGCCGAGGCCGTCGCCGTCCAGGACAGCCCGAGCACGCGGCGCGACGGCCGGGCCACGCGCACGCTGACCCGCTCGCCCGCCTCCACGCACGCGGTGAGTGTCGCTCCGTTGCGCCGCACCACCGTCGCCGCGGCGTCGCACACCCGCTCGCCGCGCTGACCGGCCGCGGCACCGGCCAGCGCGCCGAGGTCCGCCGCCGCCTCCGCCCGGCGCTGGTCCACCACCGCGCCGCCGACGAGCGACACGGCCACGGCGACGGCCAGGAGCACCCCGAGCACGACGACGGACAGCACCGTCGAGCTGCCCCGCGCGCCTCGACCGACGGTGCGGCCCGCGCACCCAGAGCGGGTCACCGCTGCTCCTGGGCGGCGGTCGCCTCGCCCCGGAGCCGCACACCGGGGACGAAGCCGAACAGGCCACCCGGTCCGCGCACCGTCGCGCGCACCCGCACCGTGACCAGTCCGCCCTCCTCGTGGACCTCGATCCCGGCGCCTCGTGGCGCCACCCGGTGACCGAGTGCGAGCGCGGCAGCGCGACCGTCGTCGCGGGCCACCGCGCGAGCCACCTCACGGGCGGCGTCGACCACGCGGACCTGGGTGCCGGCCAGCGCCAGCACCCAGCCCAGGCCCATCGCCACCGCGACCAACACCGGCAGCACCATCACGGTCTCCGCGGTGACGGCGCCGCGCTGGCCCCGAGGGGACATCCTCAGAGCCCGACGACCCGCATCAGGATCGAGAACAGGGTCTTGAGCAGCTCCTGGCCCCAGTCGCTGGTCAGCAGCTTGATCAGCACCGAGGCGAAACCACAGCCCGCCGCCGTCACCACGGCGTACTCGGCGGTGGTGACCCCTCGCTCGTTGCGCAGCCGCGCCACGGGGGACTTCGTCATGACGACCTCCTGTCCGGGCCGCCCCAGCGGCGGACCCTGTGTGTTGTCGCGGCGACTCTGGCCCGGTCGCGGCTCCGGCACGACCGGTCCTTCGCCGGTTGGGGACCTCGGGGCGAGCGGCTTCGGTGTGGAGGGCGGCTGGCCGGTCACGGCCGCAGCAGGACCGACAAGGAGCCGGCGACCAGCGGCACCACACCGACGAGCACGAACGCCGGCAGCAGGCAGACACCGAGCGGCACCGCGGCCTTGACCCCGACCGCCCGGGCACGGGTCTCCGCCTCCGCCCGGGCGGCGCGGCGCAGGTCGGAGGCCAGGCGCTGCATCGCGTCGGCCACGGAGGCACCGCTGTCGACGGCACGCGAGACGGCTCGCCCCAGCCCCCCGAGCTCGGTGTGCCGGGCGAGGTCCCGCCACACCGTCGCGGGGTCCACGCCCAAACGCAGGCGCGCGTCCACCGCCGCCAGCTCCTCGGCCAACGGCGGGTCGACGGCTCCGACGACGAGCTCGAGCCCGGCACCCGGCGAGAGGCCGGCGCTCAAGCACGCGGCGAGGAGGTCGACGGCGTGCGGCACGGACGCGACGAGCCGCTCGCGCCGGCGACGTACCGCGGGCGGCTCCATCCGTCCGGTCCACCACCAGCATCCCCCGGCGGCCGGGAGACCCGCGGCCAGGCCCCTCCAGCCGCCGACCAGGAACACCACGCCGAGCAGCACGCCGGCCGTGCCCAGCCAGCGCAGGACGGGAAGGTCGGCACCGTCCCCCGGTGAGCCCGGGGAGCCCGACGACGCCGGGAGGCCTCGCCGGTCCCGGGCGTCCCGCGAGGGGGGAGTCCCGCGCGGTCGGGGACGCCGGCCGCCGGGCACGGCCAGCGCGGCCGCCCCGGCCGCCGCCGAGACGGCGACCACCGCGCAGACCGCACCGGTCCACGACCCGCTCAGCACGGCTCCACCACGGCGGTCGAGCGCGTCGTCACCGGTGTCACGTCCGCAGCACCGCCTCCGCGATCCGGTCGAGCCACAGCAGGCCCGCGAACGCGCACATCCCCCCGGCGGCGAGACAGGCCAGGCCCACCGGCGTGCCCAGCAGGAAGTGCCAGGGGTGCCCGCCGATGCCCGCCGACATGGCCAGCGAGGCCAGCGGGAGGAGCGCGACCAGCCGGGCCGTCGCCTGGGCCGAGGCCAGCTCCCCGCGCACCAGGTGCCGGGTGGACTGGCGGGCCCGGGCGGTCTCCGCCACCTGTGACAGTGCGCCCGCGAGGCCGGCGCCGGAGCGGTGCGAGACCTGCCAGGCCGAGGCGATCTCGCGCAGCCCCTCGGCGCCGGGCAGCGCGGCTGTGCGCCGCAGCGCCGCGGGGACGTCCGCGCCCAGACGCGCCGCGACCGCGACCGCCCGCAGCTCCGGCCACACCTCGACCGCGTGCTCGAGCGCGTCCTGCACCGGCTGCCCGGCGCGCAGCTCGCCCACGAGCGCCTCGCACACGTCCACGACGGTGCCGCGGCGCCGTTCGGCCAGCCGGGCGGCCCGGGCGCGGCGTACCAGCACACCCGCCGCCACCGTCGCCCCCAGGACCACGAGCGCGAGCGACAGGCGACGACCCTCCAGGCTCATCCCCGACGCCGCCGCCGCGCCCAGGACCAGCACGGCCCCGAGCCCGCCCGGCCGGCGCCACCGGCCCCCAAGGGAAGGGGAGCTCGTGGTGCCACCGGCGGTCTCGCCGGGGACTCCGGGCCCGGCCCGGGGCAGCCGCACGGTCGACGGGAGCGCCAGCGTGGTCGCGACCGCGGCCAGGAGGACCGCCAGGACCGTCACGGTGCCGCCCCCGGTCGCGCCGGCTCCGCCCGCTCCCCCTGCCCCGCGCGTTGCCCGTCGAGCCGCCGGGCCAGCAGCTCGGCGGCGGGGTGACGCAGCACCGAGCCGCCGGGGCCGAAGCCGAGCGCGGGCTCGACCCGCACCAGGCCCGAGGGCGACCGGACCAGCACCCCGACCTCTGCCACCCGGCGCGACCCGTCCCCTCCCCGGCCCAGGTGCACGACCGCGTCGACGGCGGACGCCAGCTGGCTGTGCACGGCCGGCTGGCTCATGCCCGCCGCCATCGCGAGGGCCTCGATGCGGGCCGGCACGTCCGCGGCCGAGTTCGCGTGCAGGGTGCCGCACCCACCTTCGTGGCCGGTGTTCATCGCCTGCAGCATGTCGGTGACCTCCGCTCCCCGGACCTCCCCGACCACGAGCCGGTCCGGCCGCATCCGCAGCGCCTGCCGCACGAGCACCCGCATCGGCACCTCGCCGGCGCCCTCCACGTTCGGCGGCCTGGCCTCGAGCCCGACGACGTGCGGGTGGTCGGGCCGGAGCTCGCTGGCGTCCTCGACGATCACCAGCCGGTGGGCCGGGTCGACGAGCGAGAGCAGGGCGGACAGCAACGTGGTCTTGCCGGTGCCGGTGCCGCCGCTGACCAGGAACGCGAGCCGGGAGCGCACCAGCCGCCCCAGCAGGTCCGCGCCCTCCACGGTGACGGTGCCCCGCTCGACCAGCTCCTCGAGGGTGAAGACGGTCCGGCGTGGCACCCGCAGCGAGATCACGGAGCCGGGTCGCGACAGGGGCGCCAGGACGGCGTGCAGGCGGGTCCCGTCCGGCAGCCGCAGGTCGACGTACGGCGTCGCGTCGTCGAGCCGGCGCCCCACGGACCCGGCGAGCCGCTGCGCCAGCCGCCGGACCGCGGCGTCGTCGGGGAAGCGAGTCCCGGTGCGCTCGAGGCCGTTGCCGCGGTCGAGGTAGACCGCGTCGGGGCCGTTGACGAGGACGTCGGTCACGCCGGGCAGACGCAGCAGCGGCTCGAGGGGCCCGGCCCCCAGCACGTCGTGACGCAGCGCCTCGTGCACCGCCAGCACGGTCGCGTCGCCGACCGGACGACCCTCCTCCCGCAGCGCCGCGGCCACCACCTCGGGGGTCAGGGTCGCGCCCGTGCGGGCCAGTCGCTCGCGGACCCCGTCCACCACCTCCGGCGGCAGCGGCTCCGCCGTGCGCAGCGACCTCATGCGGCCCGCTCGGGCAGCAGCGCGAGCGCCGCGCGGGCCGCGCGGGCCAGGGGCGAGCGCGCTCCGTGCACCGGCCCCAGCCCGAGGTCGACGTGCTCGGCCAGCCGCCGGTGCCGCGACAGCGACGCGGCCAGCGGCAGGTCCAGCGCCACGGCGACCTGCTCCTCGGGCAGCGCGCCGCGATCGGTCCGCACGACGACGGCCAAGCCCGCGGTGAGCCGTCGCAGCAGCCCCGCGGTCCTCCCGGCGGACGCCACGCCCGGGATCGTCGCCTCGGCGACCAGCAGCACCCGATCGCACCGGCCGACGACCTCGGCGGTGACCTCGTCCAGCGCCCGGGGGAGGTCGACGACGACCACGTCGTTGCCGCGCTGGGTCGCGGACAGCACCTCGCGCACCGTCGCCGCGTCCGGCTCGGCCGGAGCCCCCATCCCCCAGGTGAGCACCGCCAGCGACTCCCGGGCGGGGAGCGCCGCGCGCAGCGACCTCGAGCTCAGCCGGCCCGGGGCGGCCAGCAGGCCGTCCCAGCGGACGCCCGGCGCGCCGTCGAGCCCGACCACCCGGTCCACGCCCGGTCCGAGCGGGTCGAGGTCGACCAGCGTGGCCCGCTCGCGTGCGGCAGCGGTGAGCGCCAGGGCGCAGGCGAAGGTGGTGGCACCCACGCCGCCGGAGCCCCCGACGACACCCAGGGTCCGGGCCCGTCCCGGCTGCCGACCGTCGGCGGCGTCCGCGGCGTCGGTGAGCAGCTCCACGAGCCACGTGGCGGCGGCGGGCAGCTCCAGGACGTCCGCCGCGCCGACGGCCAGGGCGCCGCGGAAGACGTCGTCGGGCACCCGGCCGCAGCCGACGACGTGCACGTGGTCCCGGCGCGGCGGTCGCTGCTCCCCGACGCTCTCCACCAGGTCCGCGCCGACGACCACCACGCAGGCCGAGGACCACCCGCGCAGCCCGGAGGCCGGGTCGTGAGCCACCTCGAGGGCGCAGCCCGCGGCCGCCGCGAGCCGCAGCAGCTCGTCGAGCAGCAGGTCGTCGCGGGTGATCAGCAGCGCGGTCGCCGGAGCCATGCGCGCGACGATGCCGTGGCCCCGCCGCGCCGCCCCGCCGCCGCGTCCGCCCTGGGGACGCGGGGCGGCAGCCGCGCCCTGGGGACGGGAACCGGCCCGGACATGGGGCGGTCCCTGGTCGGGGGGATGACCAGGGACCGCGAGGTCCGACCTCGGGGGCTTGAGTCGGACCATGGCCAGCGGCTGGGGGATGCCGCTGGGGCTTTGTCGGCACCGGACGGAACGGTGCAGGAACACGGACGAGTCAACCAGACGGGCGTGGTGCGCCGCACGTCACGCCGTAGCGCGCCCTTTACCCGACGTCGTCACCATACAGTGGTGTCACCCTCGACTTCAGCACACGACCCGACCCTGGACAAGTTCGACCGAGAGGACCCGAGATGACCGGTGGCACCGCCGGCGCCGCACCCGGGCCCGAAGCCGGTCACGACGGGCATCACGGAGCCGGTCCCGGCCGGCCGGCGGCGTTCTTCGACCTGGACAAGACGATCATCGCCCGGTCCAGCACGCTCGCCTTCAGCAAGCCCTTCCAGGCCGGCGGGCTGATCTCGCGACGGGCCGTGCTGCGCAGCGCCTACGCCCAGCTCGTCTACCACGTGGCGGGCGCGGACCACGACCGGATGGAGAAGATGCGGCAGTTCCTCTCCGCGCTCACCACCGGGTGGGAGGTCCAGACAGTTCGCGACATCGTCGCCGAGACCCTGCACCACGTCGTCGACCCGCTGGTCTACGACGAGGCGGTCTCTCTCATCGAGGAGCACCACGCGGCGGGCCGCGACGTCGTCATCGTCTCCGCGTCCGGGTCGGAGGTGGTCGAGCCGATCGGGGTGATGCTGGGCGCCGATGCCGTCGTCGCCACCCGGATGCAGGTCGCCGAGGGCCGCTACACCGGGGAGATCGACTACTACGCCTACGGCGAGAACAAGGCGGCGGCGCTGCGCGACCTGGCCGCGCTCCACGGCTACGACCTGGCCGCGAGCTTCGCCTACAGCGACTCGGTCACCGACCTCGGCATGCTCGAGGCCGTCGGCCACCCGGCCGCGGTGAACCCCGACCGCGAGCTGCGCCGCGAGGCCGAGTCCCGGGGGTGGCCGGTGCTGAGGTTCACCCGGCCCGTGGCGCTGCGGCGGCGGGTGCGGCTGCCCCCGCGGGGCCCGTCGGCGGCGGCGGCGACGGCGGTGGTGGTCCTGGTCGCGGTGGCGGCCTACCTGGCGGGCCGGCGGCGGCGGCAGGTCGCTGCCTGACCCCGGAGTCGCACGACGACCGGTCGCGCCGGGGTGGACCAGGACGCGGCGCCCCTTGCCGGACCCGTCGGTGCGGCGTACAAAAGGAACCAACAAGTCAAGAGCCGCACGTGAGCTCGGTACCCACGCGGCGATACACCCTTCCTAACTGGGCGTTGTCCCCGGGTTCACCCGGGTCCAACAATTGATGATGCACGCCTGGTAGCTGGGTCTCACGTGTCAGCAGCGGCGCCCCGACGAGATCGGGGCGCCGTTGCATGTCCGGCAGACGTCGGGGGGCCCGGGGCGGCGAGCGGGCTGGCCTCCGCGCCGGCCGCGTAGGCCTCGGCGGCGTACAGCAGCCAGCCGTGCACCCCCGCCGCACCGCCGCTCGCGTAGCCGCGCAGGTTCGACTCGTACTCCCGCCGCAGCCGCAGGTGGCCCGCCTCCGGCACAACGAGCGACGCCGGGTCGACGCCGCGGGACACGAGCAGCAGCCGCTCGAGCGCCCGGGCCACCAGGCCGTTGTGGGACGCGAACGGCGCCGCCGTCGCCAGCTCCGCGTGCGCGACGGCCGCGACGAGCAGTGCGGGCGCCGCGGTGGGCGCGGTCAGGAGCGCTCCGAGGTCGCGCAGCCGGGCCGCGGAGGCGGCGTCGCGAGGACGGCCGAGCTCCGCGGACCGCGCCGGGTCCGGCACGGCCTCCCCGGCCGCGACCGCGTGCAGCCGGGCCAGCACCTGCAGGGGCGCGGCCCCGAGCGTCGGCAGCAGCCCGAGCACCTCCGTGCTCAGGCGTACGGCGGACCGGGCGATGTCGTCGCCCGCACCGGCGCGGAGCCGCTCCAGGTCGACGGACGAGCCCTCGAGGACGGCGCTGGCGTGCGCGCCGCGCAGCAGCGACTCCCCGGTCAGCTCCGGTCCGGTGCGCCGCAGGCCGCGGTCGCGCAGCAGCGCGTCGATGCCGTCGCGGGCCGCCGCCAGCGCGGAGCCGACGCCCTCCAGGGCGGCCAGCCGCGCCAGGGGGTCCGGCGCGAGGGGGCGATCGGGCGTCACGCGCGCAGGCTAACGCGCCGCCCGGGCGGGACCGGAATCAGGCGGCGGGACCCTTGGCGCGGACGTCCGCCACCGCCCTCATCGCCTCCCGCAGCTCGGCCAGCCAGTCGTCCTCGTGCTGCCCGACCAGTCGCACGCACCAGCCCAGCGCCTCCGAGCGCGACCGGGCCACACCGGCGTCCACGAGGGTGTCGAGGACCCGGCGCTGCGGCTGCCGCAGCCGGGTCATCACCGGCGCCGAGACGTGCGTGAACAGCTCCGTCCGGTCGCCGACCGTGACCTGCCACGACACCGTGCGGTCGAAGCGGTGCTGGGCCTCGCGGGCGATCGACATCCGGCGCTCACGGGTGTCCTCGCGGAAGGCCCTCGCGCGCCCGGCCCGCGCCGATCCGGACTCCGCCGGCGAGGCGTCCTCGGGCAGGTCCACGTCGGGGAGGGTCAGCCCGACGACGATCTCCTCGCGGTCCACGACCACCCCGACCGGCTCGTGCTGCCACTCCTGGGGGACCCGACCGGTGAACCAGCCGCGGACCTGTTCGAGGTTACTGTCTGTAATCATGTAATCGACATTACACCGCTGGCGCCCGCGTCGGTAGAGCGTTGGTAGATTGCCTCCGCGATGGCAGACAACAGGGGTGGACAGCCGGTCGTGCCGGCCGGACTGTCGTTCGGCGGGGTGGCCGGCGCGTACGACCTGGGCCGCCCGTCGTACCCGCCCGAGGCGGTGGCCTGGCTCGTGGGGAGCCGGCGGAGCGACGTCCTCGAGCTGGGCGCGGGCACCGGCAAGCTCACCGAGCAGCTGCGGGCGCTCGGCCACCGGGTGCTGGCCACCGACCCCCTGGAGCCGATGCTGCGCCGGCTGGTGGGGCGGTTCCCCGACGTCCCCGCCGCCGTCGCGTCCGCCGAGCGGATCCCGATGCGGGCCCGCTCGGTCGACACGGTCGTCGGCGCGCAGGCGTTCCACTGGTTCGACCCCGCCCGGGCGCTGCCCGAGATCGCCCGGGTGCTGCGGCCCGGCGGGCGCCTGGCCCTGACCTGGAACCTGCGCGACGACCGGGTCCCGTGGGTGCGCCGGCTCGGAGAGCTGATCGGGCCGGCGCCCGACCAGGGCCAGGGCGGCGACGTCGACCCCACGCACGCGCTGCTGTCCTCGCACCTGTTCGGGTACGTCGAGACCGCGACGTTCCGGTTCTGGCAGCCGCTGGACCGGGCCCGGCTCCGGGCCCTGGTGAGCTCACGGTCCGGGGTGGCGACGCTCGGCGCCGACGACCGCGAGGCGCTGCTGGCCCGCGTCGACGAGCTGTACGACGGCTACGGCCGCGGCGCCGACGGGATGCTGCTGCCCTACCTCACCCACTGCTACCGGGCCGTGGTGCGGCCGCCCTCCACGACCGCCGACCGCGACGCCGGCCACCGTCGTCCCGACGGCACCGGCGGTCCCGACGGCACCAGCGGTCCCGGGGATGCCGACGGCGGCGACGCCGACTCGCTGCTGATCGACTTCGGGTAGGCGGACGTGCGGCTGCGGTGGGGCCGAGACCTCGGGACGGAGGCGGACCGGACGACGTTCCGCACCCTGCACACGGCCTCCCTCGCGACCCCCGCGCTCCGGGCGGGGCTCACGGCCGGGTCCGCCGAACGGGCGGTCCGGCACCTGCGCAGCCTGCTCGGGGCGCCCGCGATCGCGCTCACCGACGCCGGCGAGCTGCTGGCGTGGGACGGCCGGTTCTCCCACCACGCGCCGCAGACGGTCGCCCTGGCCCGGCCGGTCGTCGCCGACGGGGCGACGACGGTCCGCCCCCGTCGTGACATCGCCTGCCAGGACCAGCGGTGCAGCCTGCGCCAGGTCGTCGTGACCCCGCTGACCGTCGAGGAGCGCGTGGTCGGCACGCTCCAGGTGTTCACCCCCGTCGCCTCGGCGGGCCTGGTGCGGGCCGCCGACGAGGTGGCCCGCTGGGTGTCCGGGCAGCTCGAGCTCGCCGAGCTCGACGCGTCCCGGACCCGGCTGATGGAGGCCGAGGTCCGTGCGCTGCGGGCGCAGATCAGCCCGCACTTCGTCTACAACTCGCTGACCGCGATCGCGTCGTTCGTCCGCACCGACCCCGAGCGGGCCCGCGAGCTGCTGCTGGAGTTCGCGGACTTCACCCGCTACTCCTTCCGCCGCCACGGCGAGTTCACCACGCTCGCCGAGGAGCTCGGCTCGATCGAGCAGTACCTCGTGCTGGAGAAGGCCCGGTTCGGCGACCGCCTCGACGTCACGCTGCGGATCGCGCCCGAGGTGCTGCCGGTCGTGGTGCCGTTCCTGTCCCTGCAGCCCCTGGTCGAGAACGCGATCCGGCACGGGCTCGAGGGCAAGACCGGTCCGGGGCGGGTCTCGATCGCCGCCGCCGACAACGACTTCGAGGCGGTGATCACCGTCGAGGACGACGGCCTCGGGGAGGACCCGGACCGGGTGCGCCGCGCCCTGGCCGGCGACGCGGGCACGGACTCGGTCGGGCTCGGGAACGTCGACGCTCGGCTGCGCTCGGCCTTCGGCGACGACTACGGGCTGGTCGTCGAGACCGCGCCCGGCGCCGGCACCAAGGTCACCGTCCGGGTCCCCAAGTACGCGCCGGGGGTGCACGAGTGACCCTGCACGTGCTGGTGGTCGACGACGAGCGGCCGGCCCTCGACGAGCTGGCGTTCCTGCTCGGGGAGGACCCTCGCGTCGGCGAGGTGCGCACCGCCGACTCGGCGGCCGAGGCGCTGCGGGTGCTCCAGGGCGGCCGTGTGGACGCGGTCTTCACCGACATCCGGATGCCGGGGCTGTCCGGCGTCGAGCTGGCTCGGGTGCTGTCCCGGTTCCGCACCCCGGTGCCGGTCGTGTTCATCACCGCCCACGACGACCACGCCGTCGACGCCTTCGACCTGAACGCGGTCGACTACGTGCTCAAGCCGGTGCGCCGGGAACGGCTCGCCGAGGCCGTGCGCCGCCTGGTCGAGGGCTCCCCGACCGGCCCGGTCGAGGACGAGGGCGGCAGCATCGCGGTCGAGCTCGGCGGCGTGACCCGCTTCGTGGCCCGCCGCGACGTGCTCTACGCCGAGGCGCGAGGGGACTACGCCCGGCTGCACACCGCCACCGGCAGCCACCTGGTCCGGGTCCCGCTCAGCTCCCTGGAGGAGGCCTGGCGCGACGCGGGCTTCGTGCGGATCCACCGGTCCCTGCTCGTCGCCCTGGCGTACGTCGACGAGGTGCACGTCGACGCCGGCCGGTGCAGCGTCGTGGTCGCCGGGCACGAGCTGTCGGTGAGCCGGCGGCACACCCGCGAGCTCCGCGACGTCCTGGTCCGGCGCGGCTCGCTTCGAGGGACCCCGCGGCCGTGACCGAGGCCGGTGCCCCCCGCCGCGTCCGGGTCAGCTCGCCGCGCGCCGGCACCGTGCGGCGACGGCGTCCCTCGGTGTCGTCGGAGATCGACGCCCAGACCGAGCTCGGTGAGGTCTACGTGCGCTCCCTCGTCCGCACGCAGCTGCGCCTGGCCGTCGAGGTGAGCCTGGCCCTCGCCGGCACCCTGGGACTGCTCCCGGTGCTGTTCGCGCTGGTCCCGGCCAGCCGCACGCTGCGGGTGGCCGGCGTGCCGCTGCCGTGGCTGCTGCTCGGCGTCGTGGTCTACCCGTTCCTGGTGGCCCTCGGGTGGCTCTACGTGCGCCGCGCGGAGCGCAACGAGCGGGCGTTCAGCGACCTGGTGGACCGCCGGTGACGCCGCTGGCCGGGATCGTGGCCGTGGTCGCGGTCTCCGCCGTCACCATCGGGATCGGCGCCTTCGGGCTGCGGATCTCGCGCACGACCGGAGACTTCTACGTCGCCTCCCGCACGGTCGGGCCGGTGGCCAACGCGTCGGCGATCAGCGGCGAGTACCTGTCCGCGGCGTCGTTCCTCGGCGTCGCCGGGCTCGTGCTCACCCGCGGCGTGGACAGCCTGTGGTACCCGGTCGGGTGGACCGCCGGCTACCTGGTCCTGCTGGTGTTCGTCGCCGCGCCGCTGCGCCGCTCGGGCGCCTACACGCTGCCCGACTTCGCCCAGCTGCGCGTGGAGTCGAGGCACGCCAGGTCGGTCGCCAGCGTGCTCGTGGTCCTGATCGGCGTGATCTACCTCGTGCCGCAGTTCCAGGGCGCCGGGCTGACGCTGCGCTCGCTGACCGGCGCCCCGCCGTGGGTCGGCGAGGTCACCGTCGCGCTCGTCGTGCTCCTCATCGTCGCGTCGGGCGGCATGCGGAGCATCACGCTGGTGCAGGCCTTCCAGTACTGGCTCAAGCTCGCCGCCCTGCTGGTGCCGGTGTGCTTCCTGCTGGTCGCGTGGCGTCGGGACCAGGTGCCCTCCGCGGGCCGCCTCGACGTCGCCGACTGGGTCGAGCCGCTGGGCGGCGCCCACGGGCTGTACCTCACGTACTCGCTGATCCTGGCCACGTTCCTCGGCACGATGGGCCTGCCCCACGTCGTCGTCCGCTTCTACACCAACCGCGACGGCCGCTCCGCGCGTCGTACCACCGTCGCCGTGCTGGGCCTGCTGTCCTGCTTCTACCTGCTCCCGCCGGTGTACGGCGTCCTGGGCCGCGTCTACGCCTTCGACCTCGTCCGCAGCGGCCGCGGCGACTCCGTCGTGCTCGAGCTGCCCAGCCGGGTCCTCGGCGGCTCCGCCGGCGACCTGCTCACCGCCGTGCTGGGGGCAGGGGCCTTCGCGGCGTTCCTCTCGACGTCGTCGGGACTGGTCGTGTCGATCGGCGGGGTGGTCAGCCAGGACCTGCTGAGCCGGCGCCTGGACGGCGTCACCGCCTTCCGGGTAGCCAGCTCCGCGGGGGCGCTGGCCACCCTGGGACTGACCCTGGCCAGCTCCGGGCTGGCGGTCGCGCACGCGGTCGAGCTGGCGTTCACGGTCGCCGCCTCGACCTTCTGCCCGCTGCTGCTGCTCGGCATCTGGTGGCGGCGGCTCACCGCCGCCGGCGCGGTCGCCGGGCTCGTCGTCGGCGGCGGGCTCTCCACGACGGCGGTGCTGCTGACGATGTTCGGCGCCGGCCTGTCCGGCGGCCCGGGCACCGTGGTGGCGCAGCCGGCCCTCGTCACCGTGCCGCTCGCCTTCCTCGTCATGGTCACGGTGTCGCTGGCGACGTCGCCGCCCCCGCAGGTCTCGCGGACGATGGTGCGGCTGCACACCCCCGAGCACCTGGCCCTGGACCGCGGCAGCTACCACCCCGAGCGCCGTGGCGAGGAGCCGGCACGCAGACGGCACTGACCGCTCGGCGCGCGGGACCGACCGCTCGTCTCCGTGCGACCCCGCACACACCGACGTTTCCGGGTCGCTCGGCGCAGGACCGGCGAGCCCGGTTCCGGCCGACGCCGGGTCTTCCTACCGTGTGCTGCACCGGGACCACCCGTCCCGGTGACCCGCTTGCCCCCGCCCACCGACAGGCCCCACCAGGGCCGGCACACCAGGAGCAGCCATGGCCATTCACGACACCCCCTCCTCCGCCGTGTCGTCGGGCATCACGCCCGGCGCCCACCTCGCCGACCCGGCCCCCCTCGGACTGGCCGCCTTCGCCCTCACGACGTTCTTCCTCAGCTTCGTCAACGCCGGCTGGGTGCCCTCCAGCGTCGAGCCGGTCGTCTTCGGCCTGGCCCTCGCCTACGGCGGCATCGCGCAGCTCGCGGCCGGCATGTGGGAGTTCGCCAAGGGCAACACGTTCGGCGCGACCGCCTTCTCCTCCTACGGCGCCTTCTGGCTGTCGTTCTGGTGGCTGACCGCGCACCTCGGCGACTACAAGATCCCGGCCTCCGACGTCGGCAAGGGCGTGGGCCTGTACCTGATCGCGTGGGGCATCTTCACCGCGTACATGACGGTGGCCGCCACCCGCGTGAGCGGGGCCGTCCTCGCGGTGTTCGTGCTGCTGACCATCACGTTCTTCCTCCTGGGGATCGGCGACATGTCCGGCACGGAGTCGATCAGCAAGATCGGCGGCTACGTCGGGATCCTCACCGCGATCGCCGCGTGGTACGCCTCGTTCGCCGGCGTGACCGCGTTCACCTTCAAGCGGGCCCTGCTGCCGACCGCCCCCCGCTGAGCCGTCCCGTCCCCCGTACGAGGCCCCGCCCGGGGCCCCGTCGACGAGGCTTCACCGGCTCACCGGTCACCGCCTAGGGTGGCCGGTGAGCCACCTCACAGACCAAGGAGTCCACCGTGAGCGACAGCACCCAGGCCGCCCTGTCCAACCTGATGCACGAGCAGCGACACTTCGACCCGCCCGAGGAGCTGGCCCGCCACGCCAACGTCTCAGCGGACGTCTACGACGAGGCCGATCGCGACCCGGTGGCGTTCTGGGGCAAGCAGGCGGAGCGACTGACCTGGGCGGAGCCGTTCACCGACGTGCTGGACTGGAGCAACCCGCCCTTCGCGAAGTGGTACGTCGGGGGCAAGCTGAACGCCGCCTACAACTGCGTCGACCGGCACGTCGAGGCCGGCAACGGCGACCGGGTCGCCTTCCACTGGGTCGGCGAGCCGGAGGGCGACACCCGCGACCTCACGTACGCCGAGCTCAAGGACGAGGTGTGCCGGGCCGCCAACGCGCTGGTCGAGCTCGGCGTGCAGACCGGCGACCGGGTCGCGATCTACATGCCGATGATCCCGGAGACCGTCGTCGCGATGCTGGCCTGCGCGCGCATCGGCGCCCCGCACACCGTCGTCTTCGGCGGGTTCTCCTCCCAGGCGCTCGTCGACCGGATCCAGGACTGCGACGCGCGGGTGGTCATCACCGCGGACGGCGGCTACCGCCGCGGCGCACCGGCCTCCCTGAAGCCGGCGGTCGACGAGGCGGTCGAGCGGTGCCCCGACGTCCGCAGCGTCCTGGTCGTACGACGGACCGGGCAGGACGTCGCGTGGACCGAGGGCCGCGACGTGTGGTGGCACGACGCCGTCGGCGGCCAGTCCACCGAGCACACCCCGGAGGCCTTCGACTCCGAGCACCCGCTCTACGTGATGTACACGTCCGGCACGACCGGCAAGCCCAAGGGCATCCTGCACACCACCGGCGGCTACCTCGTCGGCACGTCGTACACGCACTGGGCGGTCTTCGACCTCAAGCCGGAGACCGACGTCTTCTGGACCGCGGCCGACATCGGCTGGGTCACCGGGCACTCCTACATCGTCTACGGGCCCCTGGCGAACGGGACCACGTCGGTGATGTACGAGGGCACCCCCGACACCCCGCACAAGGGCCGCTGGTGGGAGATCATCTCGCAGTACAAGGTGAACATCCTCTACTGCGCCCCCACCGCGATCCGGACCTTCATGAAGTGGGGCAAGGAGATCCCGGAGAAGTCCGACCTGTCCTCGCTGCGGCTGCTGGGCTCCGTCGGCGAGCCGATCAACCCCGAGGCCTGGATCTGGTACCGCGAGGTCATCGGCGGCGGGCACTGCCCGGTCGTGGACACCTGGTGGCAGACCGAGACCGGCCAGCTGATGATCAGCCCGCTCCCCGGCGTCACGTCGTCCAAGCCGGGCTCGGCGATGAAGGCGCTGCCCGGCATCTCCGCGGTCGTGGTCGACGACGTCGGCAAGCCCGTGTCCAAGGGCGAGGGCGGCTACCTCACGCTGACCCAGCCGTGGCCGGCGATGCTGCGCACGATCTGGGGCGACGACCAGCGCTACCGGGACACCTACTGGTCCCGCTTCGAGGGCGTCTACTTCGCCGGTGACGGCGCCAAGCTCGACGAGGAGGGCGACATCTGGCTCCTCGGCCGCGTCGACGACGTCATGAACGTGTCGGGGCACCGGCTGTCCACGACCGAGATCGAGTCCGCGCTGGTCTCCCACCCCAAGGTCGCCGAGGCGGCCGTGGTCGGCGCCAAGGACGAGGACACCGGCCAGGCCGTGTGCGCGTTCGTGATCCTGCGCGAGTCCGCGGGCGACGGTGGCCAGGACATCGTCGAGGAGCTGCGGGCGCACGTCGCGAAGGAGATCGGCAAGATCGCCCGGCCGCGGCAGATCATGGTGGTCCCGGAGCTGCCCAAGACCCGCTCGGGCAAGATCATGCGGCGACTGCTGAAGGACGTCGCCGAGGAGCGCGAGGTCGGCGACGTCACGACGCTGGCCGACTCCACGGTGATGGACCTGATCTCGGAGAACCTCAAGGACTCCGGCAGCGACGAGGACTGAGCCCGGCCGACACGAGCGGCGGTTTGGCACCGGTAGGGTCAGGGCACGAAGGAGGCACCATGAGCCACGCAGCCGCCACCGAGCGCATCTCCACCCGGCCCGCCCGACCCGACCTGCCGAGCAAGGACGACCCGACGATCGGGCGTCTGGTCGCCGACGCCAGCCGGGACGTCTCCAGCCTGGTCCGCAACGAGATCGCCCTCGCCAAGTCGGAGCTGCGCGTCAGCGTCAAGGCCGGCGGGGTCGGCCTCGCGCTGTTCGCCGTGGCCGCGTTCCTGGGCCTGCTCGCGGTCATCATGCTGTCGGTCGCGATCGCCTACTTCATCTCCATGACCGGGCTCGCGCTGGCGTGGTGCTTCCTGATCGTGTTCGTGCTCTACCTCCTCCTCGCGGGCCTGCTGGCGTTCGTCGGGCTGAAGAAGGTCAAGCAGGTACGCGCCCCGGAGCGGGCGATCCACCAGGCCCAGGAGACCAAGAACATCATCAAGAAGTGACCGACGCCCTCGACGTCGTCGAGGTCCCGGGTCCCTGGCAGCACCGTCACGTCGCCGCCAACGGGGCCCGGTTCCATGTGGCGGAGGCGGGGCCCGAGCACGGCCGGCTGGTCGTGCTGCTGCACGGCTTCCCGGAGTTCTGGTGGGCCTGGCGGCACCAGCTGCCCGCCCTCGCCGCGGCCGGGTACCGGGTGGTCGCGATGGACCTGCGCGGCTACGGCGGCTCGGACCGCACCCCGAACGGCTACGACCCGATGACGCTCGCCCAGGACGTCTCCGGCGTCGTGAAGGCGCTCGGCGCGAGGGACGCGGTGCTGGTCGGCCACGGCTGGGGCGGGTACGTCGCCTGGGCGACCGCCGCGATCCACCCCCGGCAGGTCGCCGCACTCGCGGCGGTCTCCGCGCCGCACCCGGCCACGATGCTGGCCGCCCTACGGCGGGGACCGGCCGGCCCGGCCGGCCCGGCGCTGCGCCACCTGCTCGCGATGCAGCTGCCGATGCGCCCGGAGCGGCGGCTGGCGCGGACGGCCAGCGGCTTCCTGGGACGGCACCTCCGTGCGTGGAGCGCGCCGGAGTCGGGCTTCCCGAGCCCGGGCACGCTGGCCGTCTACCAGCGCACGATCGCGCTGTGGCCGTCCTCCCACTGCGCCCTGGAGTACCACCGCTGGCTGGTGCGCTCCCGGCTGCGCGCGGACGGCCGGCGCTTCGCGCGGCTGATGGCGCCCCCGGTCCGACAGCCGGTGTGCCTGGTGACCGGGGACCGGGACCCCGCGGTCCCGGTGCGCGCCGTGGCCGCCTCCCGCGAGCGGGTCAGCGGGCCGGTCGAGGAGCACGTCCTCCCCGGCGTCGGGCACTTCCCGCACGAGGAGGCGCCCGAGGCGCTGACCGCGCTGCTGCTGGACTGGCTGGCGCGGGTGCCCGCCCGGCCGTGAGCCCCGCAGCGGGCCGGCTCAGTCGCAGTCGCCGGTGCCGACCGCCCGGTGCCGGGTCAGGCCCTGGGCGGCCGCCTGGGCCACCTGGTCGGCGGTGAGGGCGTAGCCGGTCCCGGTGTCGGTGACCGAGGCCGCGAAGACGACGCCGAGCACGCGGCCGTCGGTGGAGACCAGCGGCCCCCCGGAGTTGCCGGGCCGCACCAGCGCCCGCAGCGAGAACACCGCCCGCACGACGGTGCCCTGGTTGTAGATGTCGGGGCTGCGCAGCCGCTGCTCGTCGCGGATCCGGGCCGCCTCGACGTCGTACGGGCCGTCCTGGGGGTAGCCGAGCACGGCGGCCACCTCCCGGGAGCGCCCGCCCCGGTCGAACCGCAGCGGCGGCGCGGTGAGCCCCCGGACCGCGAGCACGGCGATGTCGGTGCCGGGGTCGTAGTAGACGACCGTGGCGGGCACCTCCCGGTCACCGACGACGACGTCGGGGTGGTCCACCCCCGCGACGACGTGGGCGTTGGTCATCACCCGGCCGGGGCCGTAGAGGAAGCCGCTGCCCTCGACGCCGCGCTGGCAGCTGTTCTCGCCCCGGACCTTGTAGACGCTGGCACCGGCGCGTCGCACGTCGGGGTCCCGCGCCACCGAGCCGGGCGGGGGCGCCACCGAGACGATCCGCTCCCGGGCGAACGGCTCGAGGTAGCGGGGGAAGAAGCTCGCGCCGACCACGTTGTTGAACGAGCCCAGCGCCTGGACGGCGTCGGGCGGCATCACCGCGTCGACCTGCTGGAGGACCCGGGAGTCGCGGACCTGGTGGGTGGCCCACGGCAGGTTCGAGCCGCTGACCGCGACGCCCAGCGCCCAGGCGACGACCAGCACGGCGGCCATGCTCAGCGCAGCGCCGCCGACGGCGTCGAGGGCGCGCACCGGCTGCCAGCGGATCCGGGCCCGGATCCGGCTGCCGACGAACTGCAGCACCGCCTGGCCGGTGGAGGCGCACACGAGCACCACGAACAGGGCCGCCAGCGACACCCACAGCGCCGGGTCGGCGGTGCCGAGCAGACGGGGAGCCAGCCAGATCCCGGCCACGCCGCCGGCGAGCAGCCCCGCGGTGGCGAAGGCGCCGGCGATGAAGCCCTGCCAGTAGCCCGACACCGCGTAGGCGAGCACCAGCACGACCAGCAGCCAGTCGAGGACGTTCACCGCCGGCTCACCGGTCGGGGCCGCTCGGGACGCTCGGGCCGCCGGCGTGACGGGGGGTGCCGGGGGTCGGCCGCGCCGCGACCGTGCGCACGTGGGCTCCCAGCATGTGCGGTGGCAGCTCGCGGTGCACCGTGGAGTCCCAGGGCCGGGTCCAGCCGAGGAAGTCGAAGAGCCGGGCGATGATGCCGGCGGTGAAGCCCCACAGGACCAGGTCCTTGTCCTCGCCGATGAGGAACGCCGGGCCCACCCAGCCGGACGGGTGCCGGACCGACACCCGGTGGAGGGGGTCGAGCAGCTCCGCGACCGGCACCCGGTAGACCGCGTGCACCTCCGCCGGGTCCACGACCCGCACCGGGCTCTCCCGGCGCCACCAGGCCAGCACCGGCGTGACCGCGAAGTTGCTCGGCGGCAGCCACAGCTCGGGGAGCGCCGCGATGACCTCGACGCCCGCGGGGTCCAGGCCCGTCTCCTCCTGCGCCTCGCGCAGCGCGGTGTGCGTCGAGGACGCGTCCGTGGGGTCGGTGGAGCCGCCGGGGAAGGCGACCTGACCGGGGTGCGAGCGCATGTCGTGGGCGCGCTCGGTGAGCAGCAGGTCCGGTCCGGCCGGTCCCTCCCCGAACAGCATCAGCACCGCACCCCGCCGGGTCGCGGCCCCCTCGGGCGCCACGAACCCGGTCAGGTCC
>JAICLD010000260.1 GCA_025927595.1 Nocardioidaceae bacterium
CAGGACCTTCCAGGTCTTCCCGGCCCTGGTGGCCGCGGTGCTGTGGTACCTCGCGATGACCAGCGTGCTGCTGGTCGCGCAGTACTTCGTGGAGAAGCGGTTCGCGCGAGGCACCAGCCGTGGCGCCGACCCCGGGATCCGAGACCGACTGGTGGGGGCGGGAGGCGACCATGGCCACTGACACGCAGGCCACCGGCACGCAGGGCGACGGCGTGATGGTCCGCGCCGAGCAGGTGCACAAGTCCTTCGGACGTACCGAGGTCCTCAAGGGGATCGACCTCGAGATCCGCCGAGGAGAGGTCTTCTGCATCCTGGGCCCGTCCGGGTCCGGCAAGTCGACCTTCCTGCGCTGCATCAACCACCTGGAGAAGATCGACGCCGGCCGGCTCTCGGTCGACGGGAGGCTCGTCGGGTACGTCGAGCGCGGTGACAAGCTGCACGAGCTGAAGGACAAGGACATCGCCGCGCAGCGCCGGATCATCGGCATGGTGTTCCAGCGGTTCAACCTGTTCCCGCACATGACCGCGCTGCAGAACGTCTGCGAGGCACCGATCCGGGTCAAGGGCGTGCCGCGCGGGCAGGCCCGGCAGCGGGGCACCGAGCTGCTGGCGCGGGTCGGGCTGGGGGACCGCGTGAACGCCTACCCCAACCAGCTCTCCGGCGGTCAGCAGCAGCGGGTCGCGATCGCACGGGCGCTGGCGATGGACCCGAAGCTCATGCTCTTCGACGAGCCGACCTCGGCGCTGGACCCCGAGCTCGTCGGCGAGGTGCTCGACGTGATGAAGGATTTGGCCCAGTCCGGCATGACGATGGCCGTGGTGACGCACGAGATCGGGTTCGCCCGCGAGGTGGGCGACCAGCTGGTGTTCATGGACGACGGCGTCGTGGTCGAGCAGGGGACGCCCCGCGACGTCATCAACAACCCGCGGCACCAGCGCACCCAGGCGTTCCTGTCCAAGGTGCTCTAGGCGGCGGGCGCGGGACGGGGCACGAGGTGAGCGACGAGACGATGGACGGCGTGGCGGGCGTCCTCGCGGCCATGGACACGCGGCTGGACGAGCTGCCCGCCGCGCACGCCGGCTGGGAGGCGTTCCTCGCGACGTACCGGCGGACCACCGCGGCCGTGGGCGAGGCGGTCCGTGGTGGCTTCTTCGAGGACGGCGCCTGGGTGGAGCGCTGGGACGTCGTGTTCGCGCGCCACTACCTCGACGCGCACGACGCCGCCCTGTCCGGTGGCGAGGTCCCACGACCGTGGCGGCTGGCCTTCGACGCCGACCCGGCGCTGCCCGCGCTGCGTCGGGTGCTGCTCGGGATCAACGCGCACGTGAACTTCGACCTCCCGCAGGCACTCGTCGGGGTCATCGACGCGGCCGACTTCGACGACCCGGCGCTGATGGCGAGGCGCCGCCGCGACCACGAGCGGATCGACGCGGTGCTGGCCGCGCGCGTCGGTGCCGAGAACCAGCGCATGGGGCGCGTGCCGCCGACCGATCGCATCCTGGCACCGCTGAACAGGCTGGCGTCGCGTCGGTTCCTGCGCGAGGCCAGGCGCAAGGTGTGGCACAACACGCACGAGCTCCACGCCGCGCGGCTCGAGGGCCCGGACGCCTACCGGACGAGGCTCGGCGAGCTGTCGCTGCTCAGCGCCGCCAGGATCGCGGACCTCCTCGAGCCGGGCCAGGTGCTGCTGCGGCTGGCCGTGGTGGGGTTCGGGGTGACGCTGCCGCCACCGGCCCCGGACCCTGGCAGGCTGGGTGCATGATCACGACCTGGCTGACGCGCCGGTTCGACCTCGACGTGCCGGTCGTCGGCGCGCCCATGGCGGGGCCGGGGGAGGGGACGCTGGCCGCCGCGGTCTCGGCGGCGGGCGGGCTCGGCATGGTCGGGGTGAACGCCTCGCGCAGCGCCGCCTGGGTGCGCGAGCAGGCGCAGCTCGCGGCCGCCCCCGGACGCGCGTACGGCGTCGGGCTGATGGCCTGGGCCCTGGAGCGGGACCCCGCCCCGCTCGAGGCGGTCCTCGAGGTGCGCCCGGCTCTGGTGTCGGTCAGCTTCGGGGCGTTCGAGGAGCCCGTCCGGCGGCTGCGGGAGGCCGGCGTGACCGTGGCCGTGCAGGCCGGCACCCTCGCCGACGCCCTCCGCGCCGAGCGCGCCGGTGCCGACCTGGTCGTCGCGCGGGGCGGCGAGGGCGGCGGGCACGGGCGCGACGAGGTCGCGACGCTGCCGCTGCTCCAGACCGTGCTCGAGCACGTGGAGGTGCCGGTCGTCGCCGCGGGCGGCGTCGCGACCTCGCGGGGGCTGGCCGCCGTCCTCGCCGCAGGAGCGGTCGGCGCCTGGGTCGGCACGGCGCTCCTGGCCTGCCGCGAGGCCGGGACCTCCGCGCGAGGACGGCGCCGGCTGCTGGCCGCGACGGACACCTCGACGACGTACGACCGGGTGTTCGACGTGGCGCAGCGCCTCGGCTGGCCCGCGGAGTTCGGCGGCCGGGCGCTGCGCAACGACTTCGCCGAGCGCTGGACCGGGCGGCTCGACGAGCTCGGGCGGGACGACGACGCGGCCCGGCAGCTGGCCCAGGCGCGGGCCGCGGAGGACTACGACACCGCATACCTGTACGCAGGGCAGGGCGTCGGGCTGCTGCGCGAGGAGCGGACCGTCGCGGACGTGATGGGGGAGCTGGCGCAGGCAGAGGCCCTGCTGGGCCGGTTCGCCCAGGACTGATCGGTCCCGGGCGGGCCGGCTCGGTTGTGGCCGATCCCGGCGGTGCGGCGGGGTTGTGGTCGATGCCTGCACCGGTGGGGCGTACGACGTCGCGGTCATCGGCCACGTTCAGGCCGACCGGGACGCCGACGCCGACGCTGCTCTCACCCCGACCGGGGGCCCCTCAGCACCCGGATGGCGAGCGCGAGCAGGACCACCATGGCGAGCAGCGGGGCGACGACCTCGGTCGCGGGTACCTCGTCCCAGGCCCGCACGGCCCGGACGGCGCACACCAGCGCCGCCACGGCCGCGGCGGCCCGCAGCGGCGTCGGCAGCCGCGTGAGGGCCAGGGCGCCGAGGAACACCGCATACGTCCCGAACAGCACGTCGTCGGTCACGTCGGTCGCGACCGCCCACCTGTGCACGTCCCGCGGTCCCGACGCGACACCGAAGCACAGCCCCAGCACCGCGACGTTGGTGCCGATCGCCGCGGCTGCGAGCAGCGCACCCGTGGCGACGACGGCTGGGCTCGCCGTCTCGCGACGGCGCCGGAGGACGTTCAGGAACAGGAGGAAGGCCGCGACGCCCGCCACTCCGACGACCTGCGCGAGGACGTACGCGGTCCGGTGCTCGTCGTACAGCGCGGCGATCCGGCCCGGCGGGTCCGACGACAGCGGCAGCGACACCGCGGTCGAGCTGAGCAGCGCGAGGACGACGAAGAGCACGCCGGACCAGGCGTCGAGCGTGGGGACGGGCTCGTCCGGCCGCAGCCGGGGCCGACGGGTGCCTGCTGCGATGGGCATCGTGCCTCCAAGCGTCCGAGCCCCGGTCCGAGCCTCGCGTCCGGGTCGCCGTACCGGCAATGGCTCATCCGGGCTAGTGCTCAGCCACGGGTCC
>JAICLD010000279.1 GCA_025927595.1 Nocardioidaceae bacterium
GCATGATCTTCATCTGCGTCAAGTGGAAGGTGAGGCCTGAGTACGCCGATCGGTGGGTCGACCTGACCAGGGACTTCACCGAGGCGACGCGCGCGGAGGAGGGGAACCTGTTCTTCGAGTGGTCCCGCAGCGTCGACGACCCGGACCAGTACGTCCTCATCGAGGCCTTCCGAGACGACGCCGCCGAGGCGCACGTCACCTCCGACCACTTCAAGCGGGCGCAGGCGGAGCTGCCGCAGTACGTCCAGGAGACCCCGAGGATCCGCAACGTGCGGATGGAGGGCGACCACTGGGACTCGCTCGGGGAGTTCGAGGTCAGCTGAGGGTCGGACCTCCCGAGCCCCCCTCCCGGGTCGCCGCGTCGAGCAGCTCGAGGATGTGCACGTAGGGCCTCCCGGTCGCGCGGGTCATCCCGATCTCGCAGGTGCGGTTCGACGAGGCGTAGGCCGCGAACGTCCGCGTGGAGAGCTCCGCCGCCTCCGGCGCGGTCGCCGATGCCGTGAGCTCGGGGTGCAGCAGCCCGCGGTCGCCCGCGAACCCACAGCACCCCCACGCAGCCGGGACGAGCACGTCCGCCGCGATGGCCCTTCCGATCACCTCCATGGCGGGGGCGGTCCCCAGCTCGGTCGACGAGCATGTCGGGTGCAGCGCGAGGGACGGCAGCGGGGCGCGCACCGTCAGCCGCGGAAGCACGCGGGTGGCCACGAACTCGATGGCATCGAGGACCGTGAGACTCTCGGAGGGCGCGCTCCCGGCCATGGTCACCAGGCCCTGGGCGCAGGACGAGGCGTCGACGACGACGGGCAGGCGTCCACCGTCGCTCGCCTCGGCCAGAGCGGGCAGCACCTCGGTCACCATCAGGTCGTAGCCGCCGCGGTGCCCCTTGGACTTCCACGGGGTCCCGCAGCACAGACCGGGCAGGCCTTCAGGCGTGCGAAGGGCGACGCCCGCGCGCCGGGCCAGCGACACGAACGCCTCGCTCGCCCCGGCGCCGTGGCCGTCCGCCTCGGTCCCGAACATGGTGCCGAGGCAGGAGGGGAAGAAGACCGCCTCGGCTCCGTCCTCCCGCAGCGCGGGCCGCGCAGTGCCGCCGTGCGGCAGGCGCCGGTCGTAGAGCGGGACCTGCTCGGCACCCAGCAGGCGGCGGCCCACCTTGCTCGCCGCCGTCGCGACGGGGGCGGGCAGCGCGTCCGCGGCAGTGAGCGCCGCCCCTGCTCCCTTGGTGACCGGGCCCCAGTGCCGGGCCGCCGTCCTCCAGATCCCGCCGGCCACCGGCCCGGCGTCTCGGGCACGCAGCCGGCGCACCAGGTCCCCGGTGTTGATGTGCACCGGGCACGCCGTCTGGCACATGCCGTCGACCGCGCAGGTCTGGATCGCCTCGTAGTCGTAGTCCCGCTCGAGCTCCGCGAGCAGCTCGAGGTCGCCGCGCCGGCGCGCTCCTTCCATCTCACGGCGCAGGACGATGCGCTGGCGGGGCGTGGTGGTCAGGTCCCGGCTGGGACAGACCGGCTCGCAGTAGCCGCACTCGACGCAGCGGTCGACCTCCTCCTCGACCGGGGCGGTGGCCTTGAGGTCCTGCAGGTAGGACCGTGGGTCGTCGGAGAGCACGGACCCCGGGTTCAGGGTCGCGTGCGGGTCCACGAGCCGTTTGAGGGTCCACATCACGTCGTACAGCTCGTCGCCGTACTGCCGGCGCACGAACGACGCCATGATGCGACCGGTGCCGTGCTCGGCCTTGAGCGAGCCGCCGTTGCCCAGGACCAGGTCGACCATGTCGTCGGTGAACGCCTCGTAGCGCTCCATGTGCCCCGCGTCGTCGAACCGCTCCTTGAGCAGGAAGTGCACGTTGCCGTCGCGGGCGTGCCCGAAGATCACCGACTCCTCGTAGTGGTGCCGGTCGAAGAGCTCGGACAGCGCACCGCACGTCTCGCCCAGCCGGGCCACGGGCACGACGACGTCCTCGAGGAGCGCGTTGGTGCCGGGCGGGCGGGCACTGGCCACCGCACTGAACAGCCCCTTGCGGATGTGCCAGAGCGTCGCGCGCTCGGCGGCGTCGGTGGTGAGGCGGAACGGCGTACCGCGGCCCAGCGCCTCCAGCGCAGGCTCGACGGCACGCCGGCTCGCGGCCAGCTCGTCCGCCGATGCCGCCTCGAACTCCACCAGCAGGGCAGCCTGACGGTCGACGTCGAGGTCGCGGATCGCGGCCGGGCACCCGGGGTCCCGGGCGGAGACCTTGAGCGAGGCGGCGTCCATCAGCTCGGCGGTGACCGTGCCCGCCTCGATCAGCTGGGGTACGGCGGACGTCGCTGTCTCCACGTCGTCGAACACCAGCAGGCCGGTGGCCACGTGCGGCACCACCTCGACGGTGCGGAACACGGCCTCGGCCACGAAGCCGAGCGTGCCTTCGCTGCCGATCATCAGGTGCACCAGGATGTCGATCGGCTCCTCGTGGTCGAGGAACGCGTTCAGTCCGTA
>JAICLD010000248.1 GCA_025927595.1 Nocardioidaceae bacterium
GAGACCGCGGTGCTCGACCTCAGCGCCGAGCTGGCGATGCTCGCCGGCCGGCTCACCCGCACGGTCACGCACGCGGCCGCGCACGAGGTGCCCACCGCCAGCCTGCGGCTGCTCGCCCAGGTCGACGAGCTCGGCAGCGTCCCGATCGGGACGCTGGCCGCCGCGGACCGCTGCTCGCAGCCCACGATGTCCTCGGCGGTGCAGGCGCTGTGCCGCCGGGGCTGGGCCCGCAAGACCCCGAACCCGGAGGACGCCCGCTCCACCCTGGTCTCCCTCACCGACGAGGGGCGCACCGTCCTCGCCGACGCGCGCCGGCACCGCGCGTCGGTGGTCGCCGGCCTGTTCGAGGCCGACCCCGACCACGACCGGCAGGACCTCGCCACGGCGGTCGCCGTGCTGCGGGGCCTGCTCGCCGCCCGTTCCCCGCACCGCACCGTCACCGAAGGAGCCGCGTGAGCACGCGCACCGCACCGCAGCCACAGACCACCACCCCCTCGATCCTCCACCAGCCGCGCGCCGTCTGGGCGGTCGCGTTCGCCTGCGTCATCGCCTTCATGGGCATCGGCCTGGTCGACCCGATCCTCAAGCCGATCGCCGACCAGCTGCACGCGACCCCCAGCCAGGTCTCGCTGCTGTTCACCAGCTACATGGCCGTCACCGGTGTCGCGATGCTCATCACCGGCGTCGTGTCCAGCCGGATCGGCGCCAAGCGCACGCTGCTGTCGGGCCTCGTGCTGATCATCGCCTTCTCGGCCCTCGCGGGCTCCTCGGACTCGATCGGCGCGATCGTCGGCTTCCGGGCCGGCTGGGGCCTCGGCAACGCGCTGTTCATCTCCACCGCGCTGGCCACGATCGTCTCCGCCGCCAGCGGCTCGGTCGCCCAGGCGATCATCCTCTTCGAGGCGGCCCTCGGTCTCGGCATCGCGGCCGGGCCGCTCGTCGGCGGCCAGCTCGGGTCGATCTCCTGGCGCGGCCCGTTCTACGGCGTGGCGGTGCTGATGCTGATCGCGCTGGTCGCCACCGCGGTGTTCCTGCCCAAGACCGCTCCGGCGGCCCGGCGTACGTCGCTCGCGGACCCGTTCCGGGCCCTGCGCTACCCGGGCCTGCTCACGATCGCGGTCACCGCGCTGTTCTACAACATGGGCTTCTTCGCGCTGCTGGCCTACGCGCCGTTCCCCCTGGACATGTCGGCGACCCAGGTCGGCTTCATCTTCTTCGGCTGGGGCCTGCTGCTCGCGATCACGTCCGTGGCCGTCGCGCCCTGGCTGCAGCGGCTCATCGGCACCGTGCCCAGCGTGCTGGCCGCGCTGCTGCTCTTCGCGGCCGACCTCGCCTTCATGGCGCTGTTCACCGACTCCAAGCAGGCGCTCGTCGTCGGGATCATCCTGGCCGGCGCGTTCCTCGGCATCAACAACACGCTGATCACCGAGGCCGTCATGGGCGCCGCCCCGGTGGAGCGTGCGGTCGCCTCGTCGGCGTACTCCTTCGTCCGGTTCTCCGGCGGCGCCGTCGCGCCGTACATCGCCGGCAAGCTCGGCGAGAACGTCAGCATCCACGCGCCGTTCTGGATGGGCGCGGGCGCGGTGCTGGTCGGGGCGCTGGTGCTCTTCGGCGGCCGCCGCACCCTCCAGGGCCACCTGCACGTGCCGGGCTCGGGCGAGCACGACCAGCAGGACGAGGCCGAGGCGCTCGCGCTCGGCGACCTCGACTGAGGCTGCGCCGCTACCGCCAGGTGTGCACCCGCACGGTGGTGCCCGCGGCGGAGGAGCGCACCTGCACGAGGTCGCAGAGCTGGTTGGTCAGCCAGAGCCCCCGACCCCCCTCGTCGAAGGCCGGCGCCTGCTGGCGGCCGACGAGGGGGTCCTCGATGTGACCGGCGTCGGAGACCTCGACCACCAGCGCGGTCGGCCGCAGCCAGCCGCGGAGCACGCCGCTCCCGCCACCGTGGACCACGCTGTTGGTCGCCACCTCGTGCACGGCGAGCACCAGGTCGTCGGCCTCGCCGGCGCCGAGCGGCACCAGGTCGCAGAGCCGGCGCACCAGCGAGCGCAGACCGGAGAGGTCGTCGGCGCCGAACTCCATGCGCTCGGCTGCCGGCGGCGGCTCGGGCAGCGACCGGCGGAAGAGGTCGAGCGCCCCGGGCGTCCCCGCGTAGCCGGGGACGGGAGCGGCCGGGGTGAGCACCGGGTGGTTGCGTCCGGCGTCGGCGAGCACGTCGGCCGACAGCCGGTCGGCGTCGTAGGGGCACAGCAGCCGGAACTCGGTGTCGAGGTCCTCGAAGGCCAGGTTCAGCAGCGACTCGTGCAGGCGGCACTCGTCGAGCTCGGCGCCGGTGCGGCCGGGCCACGCCGGCTCCCCCACGCCGCGCACGGCACGCCCCCGGTGGTCGCCGACGAACTGCCGCCAGACCGGGATGATCCGCGCCGGGTTGGCGCCGACCGTGGCCATGTCGACGAAGTCGACCCGGGAGGCGTCGGCCCCCAGGTCTCGCCGGAGCGCCTCGACCCGGTCGGGCAGCTCCGCCACGAGGACCGGCTCGCCCGCGTCGAGGCCGGCCCGCACGAAGGGGCCCAGGATCCCGATCAGGTCCTCCTGCCCGCGGTAGAACGCGGCGCTGTGCTGGAAGGTGCCGGCATGCTCGACGGGTGCTGCAGCGGTCGTCACGACGCCCCTTCCGGCCGCGTGGCCCGCGACCCCTCACAGTCTGCCTGTCCCCACTGTGTCACGTACAGGCGACGGAGCCACCCGGTCCGCCGCGCGGGCACCGGCCCGGGCGGCGGGCGCCGCGGGTAGCCTCGCCCCCGTGAGACTCGTCGCAGGAGTGGACTGCTCCACCCAGAGCACCAAGGTCGTCGTGTGCGACGCCGGGACCGGCGCCGTCGTCCGGGAGGCACGGGCGCCGCACCCCGACGTCACCGAGGTCGACCCGGCCGTGTGGTGGGCCGCCTGGCAGGAGGCCTCGGACGGCCTCCTCGAGGGCGTCGAGGCGCTCGCCGTGGGCGGCCAGCAGCACGGCATGGTGCTCCTCGACGAGGCCGGCACGCCGGTCCGCGACGCCCTGCTCTGGAACGACAACCGGTCGGCGAAGGACGCGCTGGCGCTGATCGAGGAGCTGGGTGGGCCGCAGGCCTGGGCCGACGCCACCGGCAGCGTCCCGGTCGCCAGCTTCACCGTCACCAAGCTGCGGTGGGTCGCCGAGCACGAGCCCGATCTCGCCGCACGTGCCACCGCGGTGATGCTGCCGCACGACTTCCTCACCCACCGGCTGCGGGGCGGCGCCGGGCCCACCACCGACCGCCCCACCACCGACCGCGGGGACGCCTCGGGGACCGGCTACTGGTCCCCCGCCCAGGGCGAGTACCGCACCGACCTGCTGCGGATCGCCTTCGGCCGCGACCTCGAGCTGCCCCGGGTCGCGGGACCGCGCGAGACCGTCGGCGAGACCCCCGAGGGGATCCTGCTGGCGCCCGGCACCGGTGACAACATGGGCGCCGCGCTGGGGCTCGAGCTGGAGCCGGGGGACGTGGTCGTCTCCCTGGGCACCAGCGGCACCGTCTTCGCCGTCGCGGACCGGCCCACGGCCGACGCCACCGGCATCATCGCCGGCTTCGCCGACGCCACCGGCCGGTTCCTGCCGCTGGCGTGCACGCTGAACGCCGCCCGGGTGGTCGGCTCGGCCCTGCGGATGGCCGGCGCCGAGCTCGCGGACCTGGACCGCCTGGCGCTGTCCGTGGACGACACCGAGGGCCTGGTCCTGCTGCCGTTCCTCGACGGCGAGCGGACGCCCCCGCTGCCGCACGCGAGGGGGCTCCTGCACGGCCTGACCCGCGCCAACGCCACCCCGGGCCACCTGGTCCGCGCCTCGGTCGAGGGCATGCTCTGCGGCCTCGCCGACGCCGTGGACGCCCTGGAGGTCTCCGGCGTCGCGCCCCGGCGGATCGTGCTGATCGGCGGCGCCGCCCGCTCCACCGCCGTCCAGCGGATCGCGGCGGGGCTGTTCGGCCTGCCGGTGGCCGTGCCCGAGCCGGCCGAGTACGTCGCCCTGGGCGCGGCCCGCCAGGCCGCCTGGACCCTCACCGGCGAGGA
>JAICLD010000033.1 GCA_025927595.1 Nocardioidaceae bacterium
GACCAGCCGGGCGGCCATCTCCCGATGATGCGTCGGCGCCACGACGAGGTGGGTCAGCGAGACGGTGAGAGGATCCACCACGACGCCCGTCAGCTTCCCGCAGACTCCGTCGCTGGTCGACACGTCGCTGCCGATGGTGAGATCGCCGGTCCGGTCCATGCCTTCGCCCGTCTGGTGGTGACCGCAGCGGCGAGGGGGTGCCGGTCCGGGGCAGAGACGCGCGCGCTCAGGCTCCCATTCTCTCCCCATCCCGGGCGCCCGGCAACCGCGTCCGCCGGCTCCTCGAATGCGAACCGGACCCTGGCCTGCGTTCTCGCTGGCCAGGGTCCGTTCACTACTGCGACCCCGACGGGACTCGAACCCGCGGCCTCCGCCGTGACAGGGCGGCGCGCTAACCAACTGCGCTACGGGGCCTCGTTGTGCTGCCCACGAACCAGCGGGCGCAGGACAGGCTAACCCATACCCGCCGTCGTCTCCGAATCGAGGCCGCACCCCCAACGGGATTCGAACCCGTGCTACCGCCGTGAAAGGGCGGGGTCCTAGGCCGCTAGACGATGGGGGCTGGTCCCCGCGGCCCCCTCCAGAGCGGGCCGTCGGGCACGACTGCCGTCGCGAACCGGGCCAGCATAGGGCGCCCCGCCGGCCCCGGGCACCATGGGAGCGTGGTCGAGATGTCGCGGGAGCGGTTCGAGGCCCTCGTCGCGGCCGCGCTCGACGAGGTGCCCGACGAGCTGGCCGACCTCGTGCGCAACTGCGTGGTGCTGGTCGAGGACGACCCGCCGGCCGACGACCCGCACCTGCTGGGGGTGTACGTCGGGACGCCGCTGACCGAGCGCGACCACGGCTACACGATGGCGCTGCCGGACACGATCACGGTGTTCCGCCGGCCGACGCTGGCGATCTGCGCCACCGAGGAGGAGGTGGTCGACGAGGTCCGGGTCACGGTCGTCCACGAGATCGCCCACCACTTCGGCATCGACGACCACCGGCTCGACGAGCTCGGCTACGGCTAGGTCCGGCTCGCCGCGACGTCGTACCCGTCGGGCCAGGGCAGGGGCTCCTCCCCGCGGCCCTGCCGCTCGAACTCGCCGTGGTACCAGGCGCGCAGCTCCTGCTGCTGGGCGTCCGGCTCCATCGACAGCAGCCGCTGCGCGCGGCAGAACGCGTCCGCCTCCTCCAGCAGCTCGCGCAGCCGGCCCATGGTCGCCGGCATCGTGTCCGGGACCCGGCAGTCGACGTCGACCCGGTCGAGGCCCGAGGCCACGGCCGCGTCGAGCCGCTCCAGGCCACGGGAGTGCCGGTGCTCCTGCGCCGAGCGCAGGGTCAGCTCCGTCAGCTCGGAGGCCAGCGGGTAGTCGACCCCGTGGTTGAGGGCGAGCAGCCGCAGCTCGCGGCGCAGCTCCTCGTACCAGATCTGGTAGCGGGCGAAGATGCGCACGGGCAGCCCGACGAGCACGACCCGCACGCGAAGGTCGGAGGCGTCGTCGGGGGCGGCCATCGCGTCGAGCCGCTCCGACAGGTCGAAGATCTCGCCCGGGGCGGGGGACACCCGCCCGCTGACGCCGTCGGCGGGGTCGGCGACGGGCCCGGTGGCGGGCTCTGCGGCGGGCTCGAACCAGACCACCTTGCCGTCGCCGGCGATGTCGGCGCCCCAGCTGGTGGAGTACATCGCGACGATGGACAGGCCGCGCCCGACCGTGGCCAGCAGCCGGGCCTCGTCACGGAGGTCGCGCGCCGCGGGAGGCATCGTGGAGGCGTCGTGGACCTCGACCCTCGGGTGCGTGGGGGTGCCGCCGATCCGCACCAGGATCGGCGGGGCGCCGTGGAGGATCGCGTTGGTCACCAGCTCGGACAGTCCCAGCCTCGCGGAGTCCGCCAGGTCGGCGCGGCCCATCGCCGTGAGCTGCTCGACGACCCAGGTGCGTGCCTCGGCGACCGACCGCGGCTCGGGCTCCAGCGGCAGGAGGCGACTGTCGTTCACCTGTCGGGCGCTCACCGGTCGAGGTGCCTGGCCCAGGCGAGGCAGAACAGGCCGAAGCAGGCCAGCCCCAGGGCGACCACCGCCAGCAGCACGGCGCCGAAGGGCTGCTGGAGGAGCTGGTGCAGCGCTTGGTCGAGGCCGCCGGACCTGCGGGGGTCGTGGGACAGCGCGGCCCACAGGAAGAGCAGGCCGACGATGCCGAGCGCCACGCCCTTGCTGAGGTAGCCGACCTTGCCGACCCGCACCGCGCCCCGGCCCTCGCGGCCCGTCTGGCCCTCGCTGTCCAGCTTCGAGCGGAACTTCTCGGTCCAGCCGCGGTAGCCGAGGAAGCCGGCCACGGCCACCACGCCGAGTCCCACCGCGCCCACCAGCCACGGGCCCGCCGGCACCGACATCAGTCTCGCGGTCCAGCCCTGGGTCCCGCCCGACGAGCCCGACGAGCCCTGGGCCGTGGACCACGAGGACACCGCGAAGCTGCCGTAGAGCACCGCCTTGCCCGCCGAGGCGACCCGCTTGACGACCCGGGCGCCGCCGTCCTCGTCACGGTGCCCCTGCGCCGCCTCGAGCAGCTGCCAGAGCACCAGCGCGACGAAGCCGACCGCGACGACGTACAGGGAGACCCGGCCGAGGCCGGTCCGCGCGAGCTGGTGGAAGGCGCCGGAGCTGGACGCGGAGCCACCGCCGTCCCCGAAGGCCAGGCGCAGCGCCAGCCAGGCGATCATCAGGTGCATGAGGCCGTAGCAGACCAGGCCGAACCGCACGGCGCGGTCCACCCAGTCGCTGTGCTCGGCCCGGCGACCGGCTCGCCGGGCGCCGATGGTGAGGTCCATGTGCTCCTGACCCTTCCGCGCTTCCCGGTGCGGGATGTACCCCCGGGCCACCGTGCGTAACCCGATCGGCTCCGGTAGAACGGGGGCCGTGACCGCATCCCCGCTCGTGCTCGGCCCACTCGTCCGGTACGTCGACGCCACCAGCGCCTCGGTCTGGGTGGAGACGTCGGGTCGGGCGCGGGTGAGCGTCCACGCGGGCGAGGGCAGCTGGCATGCCCGGACCTTCGCCGCCCACGGCCACCACTACGCGCTCGTCGAGGTGGACGGGCTGGACCCGGGGTCGGTGACGCCGTACACCGTCGAGGTCGACGGCACCCCGGTCTGGCCGCCGCGGGAGGGCGAGGGCGCGACGCTGCCTCCGAGCGTGATCGCGACCCTGAAGCCGGGCAAGCCGCTGCGGATGGCGTTCGGCTCCTGCCGCACCAGCGTGGCGCACAACGAGGCCGGCAACGCCTCGCACGGCGTCGACGCGCTGCGGGCGCTCGCGCTGCGCATGGCCACGGACTCCTCGGTGCGCTGGCCCGACCTCGTGCTGTTCCTCGGCGACCAGGTCTACGCCGACGAGACCACCGAGGAGATGCAGCAGTTCATCCGGTCGCGCCGCGACGTGTCGGAGCCGCCGGGCACCGAGCTCCAGGACTACGAGGAGTACGCCCACCTCTACCGGCTCGCGTGGGAGGACCCGCTCAACCGGTGGCTGCTGTCCACGCTGCCCAGCGCGATGATCTTCGACGACCACGACGTCCGCGACGACTGGAACACCTCCTACGCGTGGCGTCAGGACATCGAGCGGACCGGCTGGTGGCACGAGCGGATCGTCTCCGGGCTGGCGTCGTACTGGGTCTACCAGCACCTGGGGAACCTCTCACCGGAGCAGCGTGCCGAGGAGCCGCTGTGGCAGCGGGTGGCCGTCCACAGCGGTGCCGACGACGAGGACGAGGTCGACCTCACCGCAGACCTGGACGCGCTGGCGGACCGGGTCGACCAGGACCCCGAGACCTACTCGTGGAGCTACGCCCGCGACTTCGGGGACGTGCGGCTGGTCGTCGTCGACTCCCGGGCGGCGCGGGTGCTCGGACCGGACCGCCGGCACCTGCTCGACGAGACCGAGACCACCTGGCTCGACGGGCAGCTGCGCGGCGGCGTGCGGCACCTGCTGGTCGGGACGTCGCTGCCGTTCCTGCTGCCCCGGGGGCTGCACCACCTCGAGGCCTGGAGCGAGGCGGTCGCGGGCGGCGCGTGGGGGCGCCGGGTGGCCGGGCCCGGCGAGCGGCTGCGCCGCACCGTGGACCTGGAGCACTGGGCGGCGTTCCAGGAGGCCTTCCAGCAGGTGGCGCGGATGGTGCTGGAGGTCGCCGACGGGCGCCGCGGGACCGCGCCGAGCACCGTCACGTTCCTGTCCGGCGACGTGCACCACTCCTACCTCTCGGAGGTCCGCCGCGAGCACCGGTCAGGCGGCAGCCGCATCGTCCAGGCGGTGTGCTCGCCGATCCGGAACCCGCTGCCGATGCACATGCGGTTCGCCACGGCCGCGCTGGCCTACGCCGTCGCGGGGCCCCTCGGGGCACTGGTGTCGCGGTCGGCGAGGGTGCCCGTCCCGCCGTTCCGGTGGGGCAAGATCGCCGGGCCCTGGTTCGACAACAGCATCGCGGTGCTCGAGGACACCCCCGACGGCCTGTCGGTGCGCTGGCACCGGGGCGTCGTCGAGCGCGAGGACCACACGCACCCGCGGCTGGAGACCATCGCCGAGGTCGTGATCAGCTCCCGGTGACCCCCGTGACGCCCGTGCCGACGCGGAGGGCGAGGTTCTCCACGACCTCCATCAGCGCGGGATGGATCCAGTACTGGCCGCGGGCCAGCTCGTGCGCGGTCTGCCCGAACGACATCGCCTGCACCAGCGGCTGCACGAGGTTCGATGCCTGCGGCCCGAGCACGTGGGCACCCAGGATCCGGCCGTCGGCCGGGTCGGCCACCAGCTTGGCGAAGCTCGTCGTGTCCTCCATCGCCCACCCGTAGGCGGTGTCGCCGTAGGCCTGGCGCGCGACCACGTGCGGGATCCCCTGCTCGACCGCCTGCTGCTCGGTGAGGCCGACGGAGCCGACCTGCGGCTCGGAGAACACCGCGCTGGGGACGGCGTCGCGGCGGCTGGAGACCATCGCCGCCGGTTCGTCGAGGTGCAGCAGGTTGTGCTGGACGACCCGGGCCTCGTGGTTGGCGACGTGCTTGAGCTGGTGCGGGTTCGAGACGTCCCCGAGCGCCCAGATGCCCTCCGCGGTGGTGCGCTGCCGGTCGTCCACGACGACCAGCCCGCGCTCGTCCACCTCGACGCCGGTGCGGTCGAGGTCCAGCCCGTCGGAGTTCGGACGGCGCCCGGTCCCGACGAGGAGCACGTCGGCCTCGACCGTGCTGCCGTCGGAGACCCGGGCGCGGACCCCTCCGTGGTACGCCTCGACGTGGGTGAGCGACGCACCCAGCCGCAGGTCCCAGCGCTCCCCGACCAGGTCGGTGAACCGGCGTGCGATGTCGTGGTCCTGGGAGCGCAGCATCGTCTCGGACCGGTTGACGACCGTGACCCGGGTCCCGAACGCCGAGAAGACGTGGGCGAGCTCGGCGGCGACGTACCCGCCGCCCAGCACGAGCATCCGCTGTGGCAGCTCCTCGAGCCGCATCACGGTGTCGCTGGTGTGGTAGCGGGTCTCGGCCAGGCCGGGGATGTCGGGAGCGACCGGTCGTGACCCAGCGGCGATCACCACCTGGTCCGCGGTGATGGTCTCCCCGGTCCCCGTCTCGAGCGTCCGTACGTCGACGAAGCGGGCGCGCCCCTCGAACAGCGTCACGTTGTCCTGGCCGAGCCGCCACGCCCGGCCGTCGGAGGAGATCGGGTCGATCCGGCCGAAGACCCGGTCCCGTACCGCCGGCCAGTCCGCCCCGGACGCGCCGCTGCGCACGCCGAGCCGGGGCCCGTGCGCGGCCGAGCGGGCCACGTCGGCGGGGTAGACGAGCATCTTGGTCGGGATGCACCCCACGTTGAGGCAGGTGCCGCCGAAGGTGCCCTGCTCCAGGATCGCCACCCGGCGGTCCGCGAAGCGCTCGTCGACGATCGAGTTGCCCGAGCCGGTGCCGATCACCGCGAGGTCGAAGTGGTCGTGCCCCTCAGCCGGGCGGTGAGGGAGGCCGTCGGTGCCGTTGCGCATCCGTCCATCCTGCCCGAGCCCGGTGCCGCGCGGCCGGCTCCGGCTGTGACCGACGCCATGCCGTGGGGGTGAAGCCGGGGCCCGCGCGACGCGTTGGGAGGATGAGGGTCGAAACTGGGTAGGACACCATGGGGCGTCGCCCGTCTCGACCGGACGCCGAGCTGTCAACCATCCTGAGAGCCAGGGGAGAGGTCACCATGTCAGAGGCCACGCACGTGCAGGATGCGACCGGGGCCGGTCGCGGTCGCCACCGGGTGGTGGTCATCGGCTCGGGCTTCGGGGGTCTCTTCAGCACGAAGGCGCTGCGGCACGCGGACGTCGACGTCACGATGGTGGCGCAGACCAGCCACCACCTGTTCCAGCCGCTGCTCTACCAGGTCGCCACCGGGATCCTCTCCGAGGGCGAGATCGCGCCGCCGACCCGGGAGGTGCTCTCCGACCAGCGCAACGCGCAGGTGATCCTCGGCGAGGTCGTCGACGTCGACCTCGAGGCCCGGACGGTCACCTCCCAGGTGCTGAACCGCACCACGGTGACGCCGTACGACTCGCTGATCGTGGCCGCCGGTGCCGGCCAGTCCTACTTCGGCAACGACCAGTTCGCCGAGTTCGCGCCCGGCATGAAGAGCATCGACGACGCGCTCGAGCTGCGCGGCCGCATCTTCGGGGCCTTCGAGCTCGCCGAGATCTCCGACGACGAGGAGGAGATCAACCGGCTGCTCACCTTCGTGGTCGTCGGTGCCGGACCCACCGGCGTGGAGATGGCGGGGCAGATCGCCGAGCTGGCGCACCGCACGCTGCCCAAGGACTTCCGACGGATCAACACCCGGCAGGCGCAGGTGATCCTGCTCGACGCCGCGCCGCAGGTGCTGCCGCCGTTCGGGGAGAAGCTCGGGGCCAAGACGAAGACCGCCCTGGAGAAGCTCGGCGTCTCGGTGCAGCTCGGCGCGATGGTCGTCGACGTCGACGAGTGGGGCATCGAGGTCCAGGACAAGGACGGCACCCGCCGCCGGATCGAGGCCACCACCAAGGTGTGGGCGGCCGGGGTCCAGGCCAGCTCGCTGGGGCGGCTGCTCGGCGAGCAGACCGGCGCTCCGGTGGACCGCGCGGGCCGGGTCAGCGTGAACCCCGACCTCACCCTGCCCGGTCACCCCGAGGTGTTCGTGATCGGCGACATGATGAGCCTGGACCACCTCCCCGGCGTCGCGCAGGTGGCGATCCAGGGCGGGAAGTACGCCGCGAAGACGATCGCGGGACGGGTCGGCGGCAAGGGTCCGCAGGAGCCCTTCAAGTACTTCGACAAGGGCAGCATGGCGACGATCTCGCGCTTCCGGGCGGTGGCGCTGGTCGGCAAGTTCAAGTTCACGGGCTTCCCGGCCTGGGTGCTGTGGCTGGTCGTGCACCTGCTCTACCTGACCGGCTTCAAGAACCGGATCGGCGCCCTCGGCCACTGGACGGTGAGCTTCCTCGGGCGGGGCCGCTCCCAGCGGACCACGACCATGCAGCAGATCTTCGGGCGGGCCGCCCTGAGCCGGCTCAAGCGCGGCGCGTCGGACCTGGTCAGCAGCCCCGGGGACTACGAGGCGACCCGCGAGCTGCTCGCCGCCAGCCGGCGGGCCGAGCTCGAGGCGCGGGCCGCCGAGGAGGCCCGGCTCACCGACACGGGCCAGCGCGGCCAGCACGAGGAGGCGCCCGCCACGGCCCGGTGACCCGGGCCGGGCGAGCGCCCGCGCTGCCCTGGCTGCTCAGTCCTCGAGGTCGTCGTCGATGACGTGGACGGCCGCCTCCTCGGCACTGGCGCCGGCACCGTCGATGCCGACGTCCTCGCCGACGAGGTCCTTCTCCTCGTCGGGGCCGAGGCCCTGGTCCTCGTCGACCAGCCGTCCGGCCCGCTCCCGGCCGACCTCGCCGCCGACGTCCTCGGTCTGCTGCGCGGCCGCCTCGTAGGGGTCCGGCTCGGGCTCCTCCTGGGCCAGGCGCATGTCGAGGGTCTCCCCGAGCTCCTCCTCGAGCGGGGTGTTCCCGTAGCCCTCGCCCACGGACCACTTCTCCGGTGGCGAGTAGCCCTCGTCGAGGGGCTCGCTCAGGCCCCGGTTGTCGACCATGCTGTCGCCGGTGTCCTGCGGCTGGTCCTCGTCGTCCACGCTGTAGCCGTGGTAGGCCTCGTTCGGCTCGCCGCTGTCTCCGGTGTCCCCGCTGTACGTCTCGGTCATGGCCCCTGCGTACCCGGCCGGCCTCGGAACCAACCTCGGCCCCGGATGCCGCAGCGCCGTCAGGCGGGCTCCACGCTCCGCCGCGACGTCGCCCTCGCGACGGACCGGGCCTGTTCCCGCAGGTCCTCGGGAGGGGCGTCGCCGTGCCGGTGCACTATCCGCCACTGCCCGTCCTCCCGCCGGTAGACGTGGGTCGAGCGCAGCGTGTACGACGTCTCGACGCCCTCGACCTCGGCGGTGGTGTGCTCGAAGCCCGCGACGTAGGCGAGGTCGCCGCTGACGCCCGCCGCCACCACCTCGAACCGGTACGACGAGCAGCTGCGGAACCTCGACGCCACCCACTCGAAGGTCGGCAGCACCCGGCCCCATCCGCTCGTGCACGGGACCGCGGCGCCGAAGAGGGTGACCGGGTCGTGGCGGGTCCACAGGTCGACCCGCGGCTGCACGATCCCGTCGTGCAGGGCCTTCTCGGCCCTCTCCTGCAGGGGCAGGAACTCGGTGAGGAACCTCTCGAGCTCGTCCATCACGCACCTGCCCGAGCGGCCGGCCGCGGCGCCCAGTCGTCGTCGGCCGTCGCGAGGACGACCACCGAGACGGCCGCGAAGCCGATCGCGTTCAGGCCCCAGCCGGCCAGGTCGAGCAGGTGGCTGCCGAGGACGACCGCCGCCAGGAAGTGGACCGGCTGCGACACCAGGGTGGCGATGCCGGCCCACCGCGGGATCGACCCCGACCGCAGCATGGCGACGCCGAGCAGGATGGTGCCCGACACGTGCCCGAGCACGAACAGGACGCCTCCCACGAGGACCACCGGGTGCACGCCGTCGTACATGTCGGCGACGGTCCGCAGCGGTAGACCGTGCGTGGCCCCGTAGAGCGCGATCGCGTCGCTGCAGGTCACATAGCCGAGCGACAGGTACGCCGGGACCAGCAGGACCAGCGCGGCGGTGGTCAGCCGCGGTGCGGTCCGCGCGGTGACCCGTCCGACCCAGAGGACCGCGGGCACCAGGGTGAGCACGGCGACGAGGCCGAGCCACACGGTGAGGCCCGCGCGGTCCTGGTGGGCCGCGATCTTGTGGACGATCTGCGTCCCGGTGTCGGTGGTGTCGTAGGGGAGCACGAAGCGCAGCAGCGCCACCGCGGCCGGCCCGACCGGCAGGACCAGGGCTGCCAGCATGCGGCCGGCCGGGCGCAGGTCGGCGACAGCGTGTGGGTGGTGGCCCGACCGGACGGTCGGGTCGATCGACGTCTGACTCATGAGGGCTCCTCCGCATCGCGGCCGGCCCCGGCGGGTCCGGGGCTCGCCTCGAGCCTCCGACCGACACGGGCCGGGACGACATGGCGCGCGTCCCTGCCGTTGCGGGAGATCCCCCGGAGCACCCGGGAGCGCGATCCCGCCCACCCGGGACCCTGCGGGAGCACACTGGTCGCGTGCGTGCAGAGCGACCGAGGCTCGCCCGGGTCCTGACAGTGGGCCTGGGCGGCGTCGCCCTCGCCGAGGTCGCCGCGTCGGTGGTCCTCACCGTCCTCGCCGGCTGGTCCTGGCGCGAGGCCCTCGACGCGTTCACGGTGACCAACGCCCTCATGGGCGCCTCGTTCGCGTCGAGCGGCGTCCTGGTGACCTGGCACCGGCCCGCCAACGCGGTCGGCTGGCTGCTGCTCGCCGACGGGCTCGCGCACGCGACCAGCGCGTGGCTGCCGGCCCTGCTCCAGCTGCTCCACGACGACGGCGGTCCGTTGGTCCTCCAGCGCCTCGCCACCACCGTGTTCCTCGGGGCCTGGCCGTGGGCGATCGCCCTGTTCCTCCCGATGGCGCTGCTGCTGTTCCCCGACGGACGCCTCCCGAGCCCGCGGTGGCGACCGGTCGCCTGGGCGGTCGTGCTCACCTCGCCGCTCTTCGTGGTCGAGTCGCTGGGGGACGCCGAGCCGGTGCACGCCGGCCTCCCAGCGGGCTACGGGTCGATCCCGTCGTACGACTCGCTGGCAGCGGTGTGGACGCTCTCCGAGCTGCGCGTCGTGGCCACGCTGGTGCTCGCGGTCGGCTCCTTGGTGGTCCGCTACCGCCGGGGAGGAGAGACGGAACGACGCCAGCTCCTCTGGCTGGTGCTGGCCGGCATCGCCGTGGTCGCCGGTGTCCTGCCCTGGGCCTTCGTCGCCGGGACACCGGTGGCCGTGCTCCTGTCGATCCCGCTCGTCCCCGCCGCCGTCACCATCGCCGTGGTCCGGCACCGGCTCCTCGACGTCCGCGTCGTGCTCTCCCGCACGGTCGCGTGGCTGCTGCTCTCGCTGGTCGTGCTGGCCTCGTACGGCGCGCTGGTGGCGGCCCTCGACTCCCTGGTGTCACGCACGCTGGGCCGCTCGGTGCTCGTGACCGTGCTGGTGGCGGTCGGGGCGGCCCCGCTGCTGCCGAGCCTGCAGCGGGCCGTGGACCGGTGCATGTACGGCCACCGCGACGACCCGGCACGCGTCGCCTCCGAGGTCGCCGAGGGCCTGGCGACCGGTGACGGGAGCGGCCTCTCCGGCGTGGTGGCCGGGTTGCGTGCCGCGCTGCGGTTGCCGTACGTCGGTCTGCGCACCGAGCGCTCGGGCCGGCTCGACGCCGGCCGGCCCGGAGAGCGGCTGGTGGGCGTGCCGCTGGCCTACGCGGGGTCGGTCATCGGTGAGCTGGTCGTCGGCCTGCGCCCCGGCGAGCAGCGGCTGTCCCGGGCCGACGCGGCCGCGCTGCAGCTCGTCGCCGCGCCGCTGGCGGTCGCCGTCCGCGCCCTCGACCTGGCCACGGACCTCCAGGAGTCGCGCGAGCGGATCGTGCTCGGCCGCGAGGAGGAGCGCCGTCGCCTCCGGCGCGACCTCCACGACGGGCTCGGTCCGACGCTGACCGGGATGGCCCTCGGTGCCGACGCCGCCGGCAACCTGCTCGCCGGGGACCCGGTCGCGGCCGGCGACCTGGTCACCTCGCTGCGCCGGGACTCACGGGCCGCGCTCGCCGAGGTGCGTCGCCTGGTCGACGACCTGCGTCCCGGTGACCTCGACGAGCTCGGTCTGCTCGGCGCGCTCCGTCAGCGGGCCGACCGGCTCTCCCGTCGCGCAGACGGCACCGCGGTCGCGGTCGAGGTGCGCGCGCCCGAGCAGCTCCCGGCCCTGCCTGCCGCGGTCGAGCTGGCGGCGTACCGGATCGCCACCGAGGCGCTGACCAACGTGGCGCGGCACGCGCGCGCGTCCCGCGCCGCGCTGACCCTGCGCTGCGGCGAGGAGCTGGAGGTCGAGGTGACCGACGACGGGTGCGGGAGCGGCTGGATGGCCGGCGTCGGCCTGCAGGGCATGGCCGAGCGTGCCGCGGAGGTCGGTGCGCGGTTCGAGGCCGGTCCTTCCGGGGCCGGCGGCCGCGTCTACGCCGCGATCCCGTTGGGCCGGCCGTGATCCGCGTCCTCATCTGCGACGACCACCCCGTCGTCCGCGCCGGGCTCCACGCGCTGCTGGGCTCCCTCCCCGACGTCGAGGTGGTCGCGGTGGCCGCCGACGGTCGGGCCGCGGTCCGCGACGTGGTCACCCTGCGCCCGGACGTCGCGATCCTCGACCTGAGCCTCCCGGGCCTCGACGGGATCGGCGCGACCCGCGAGATCGCCCGGGTCGCCCCCCGGGTGGCGGTCCTCGTGCTCACGATGTACGACGACGACGAGTCGGTCTTCTCCGCGATGCGGGCGGGCGCGCGCGGCTACCTGGTCAAGGGCGTCGAGCAGGAGGACATCCTGCGTGCGATCCGCTCGGTCGCGGCGGGCGAGGCGATCTTCGGCCCCGGTGTCGCGCAGCGCGTGCTCGGCTTCCTGACCGCGCCCCACGGTCCGACGACGGTCTCGTTCCCGGAGCTGACCCGGCGGGAGAGCGAGGTGCTGGACCTGCTCGCGGCCGGTCTCAACAACGCGGCCATCGCCGCGCGCCTCGACATCTCGCCGAAGACCGTGGCGAACAACGTCTCGGCGATCTTCGCCAAGCTCCAGGTCGCCGACCGCGCCCAGGCCATCATCCGCGCCCGCGACGCGGGCCTGGGCCGCTGACGACACACCACGTCAGGGCCGTCAGACCCGCTCCAGCTCGGCCACCACCGAGTCGACCACCGCGACCAGGTCGCCGCCGGTGCGCTCGGCGACCGCCCGCTGCCGCTGGTACGACGCCCCGGTGCGCATGATCCCCTCGACCGAGCGGAGCTCGTCCTCGCAGTCGAGGCGCCGCGCCACCGGCTCCAGCCGGGTCAGCAGGTCGGCCAGGTCGTCGGTGACCAGCCGCTCGCGCGCCTCCGCGTCGAGGATGATCTCGGCGTCGAGGCCGTAGCGGGCGGCGCGCCACTTGTTCTCCTGCACGTGCCACGGCGGCATGGTGGGCAGCCGCTCGCCGGCGGTGAGCCGGTCCTGGAGGTCGACGACGAGGCAGTGCGTCAGCGCGGTGAGCGCCGCCACCTCGCGCAGGTTCGACACCCCGTCGCAGACGCGCACCTCGACCGTGCCCAGCGCCGGCGACGGCCGCACGTCCCAGCGGATGTCCGAGAGGTACTCGATCACGCCCGTCTTGAGGTTCGCCGCGACGAAGTCCTCGTACTCCGCCCAGGTGTCGAACTGGAACGGCAGCCCCGCGGTCGGCAGCTGCTGGAACATCATGGCCCGGTTGCTGGCGTAGCCGGTGTCGGTGCCCGCCCACATCGGCGAGGAGGCCGACAGGGCCTGCAGGTGCGGGAAGTGGTTGAGCAGCGAGGACACGATCGGGATGACGTGGTCGCGATGGCTCACCCCGACGTGGACGTGCACGCCCCAGATCAGCATCTGGCGGCCCCACCACTGGGTCCGCTCGATCAGCTCCTCGTAGCGGTGCCCGGGGGTGAGCTGCTGGGTGGACCACTGGGCGAAGGGATGGGTCCCCGCGGAGTACAGGTCCACGCCGAGCTCCTCGGCGACCGGGCGGACCAGCCGCAGCGTCCCGGCCAGGTCGGCCATGGCCTCGGCGGTGGTCCGGCACACGCCGGTGACCACCTCGACGGTGTTGCGGAGCAGCTCCTGGTGCAGCGTCGGCTGCTCGCCCAGCGACTCGCGCACCCGCTCGAAGAGCCGGCTCGCGGTGTTCGACAGGTCGCGGGTGGTCCGGTCGACCAGCGCGAACTCCCACTCGACCCCGAGGGTCGGCCCGGCGGACGCCGCGAAGTCGATGGGCACGCTCCATCGAAACACACCGCGGGCGGCGCCTGCGAGGATGAGGCCCGTGGACGCCGAGGAGGACCCGATCGACCTGTCCTCGGAGGCGGCCGACCTCGTGGTGCAGGGCGACAACGCCGACGTCCTGCCGCTGCTGCCCGACGGTGCCTTCCAGCTGATCTACATCGACCCGCCCTTCAACACGGGCGGCCGACGCGATCGACGTACGCTGCGGACGACGCGGGACCCGGACGGGGACCGGACCGGCTTCGGCGGTGCCCGCTACGCCAGTGTCGAGACCGCCCGGCGGTCCTACCCCGACAGCATCGCCGACTACGCCGGCTTCCTGGGCCCGCGGCTGGAGCAGGCCCGCCGGCTGCTGACCCGCTCCGGCACGCTCTACGTCCACCTTGACTGGCGCGAGGCGCACTACTGCAAGGTGCTGCTCGACGAGGTGTTCGGCCGCGACTGCTTCCTGAACGAGGTGATCTGGGCCTACGACTTCGGTGGCCGGGCCCGGGACCGGTGGCCGGCGAAGCACGACACGATCCTGGTCTACGTGCGCGAGCGCGGTGCGCACCTGTTCGACCAGGACCGGATCGCCCGGGTGCCCTACCTGGCGCCCGGCCTGGTCGGGCCGGAGAAGGCCGCGCGCGGGAAGCTCCCGACGGACGTGTGGTGGCACACGATCGTGCCGACCACGGGCCGGGAGAAGACCGGCTACCCGACCCAGAAGCCGGAGGGGGTGCTGCGCCGGGTCCTGGAGCCGTCCTCCCGCCCCGGCGACCGGGTGCTGGACTTCTTCGCCGGCAGCGGTACGACGGGCGCGGTCGCCGCCGCGATGGGGCGCCGCTACGTCCTGGTCGACGAGAACCCGCAGGCGATCGAGGTGATGCGGACCCGGCTGGGGGACCGGCCGCGGTTCCTGGAGGTCCGCGGCGCCGCGCTCGTCGAGCCGGGCTGAGGCGAGCAGCCGCCCCGCGGCGAACCGGCGAACCCGCGCGGTGGTCGTCGACCGTCCTTTACGCTTCGTCCGTGAGCAAGGGACGGTCCCGGGGTCCCGCCGCCGCGGCGGCGGTCGTCGGCGTCCCCGACCGCACGGCGCGCGCCACCAGGACCGACGTGCTCGCCCGGGTCCTCGACCACGTCGACGACCTGCTGCCGGGCCTCGTCGCGGCCTTCTACGCCCGGGTCGGGCGCGACCACCAGATCCGCGCGGTCCTCGAACGGCTCACCCCCGCCGGCCTCCAGGCGGTGCAGCGGCTCCAGGTGCAGCGGCTGCGCGAGCTGCTCGCCGGGGAGGACCCGGCCGTGCGGCGCGAGCGGAGCCGCCGCATCGGCCGCGAGCTCGCGATGTCGGGCGTGGACCTCGACCTCTACGCGGGCGCCGTCATCGACCACGGTCGTGGCGTGCTCGAGGCCCTCGAGACCCTCGAGACGGGCGCCGGCAGCGGGGATGGGCCGCCGCTGGGCCTCGTCGCGGCTCGCACGGCGGTCACCGAGCTGTTCGCCGAGGAGCTGCGCTGGGCGCTGCTCGGGTTCCGCGACGCCGACGCCGCGACCAACCGGGTGCTGCTGCGCGCGGTGCAGGCGGTCTCCTCCGCGAGCACGGTCGCCGACCTCGCCCGCGGCCTGGTGGACGCGCTGGCCACCCTCGACGGGATGGCCGTGGTCCTGTTCATCCGCCCCGACGCGGGCGGGGCGTTCGAGCACGAGGTCGGCAGCGGTCCCGGCTACGACCGGTACCTGGCGTTCCCGCTCCGGACCGCCCCGCCGATCACCACCGCACAGCGGGACCCCACCGGTGCGGGGCCCATGGGACGCGCCTGGCGCACCGGCTCGGTGATCGTGTCGGACTCCCACGAGACCGACCCGAGCACGGTGCCCTGGCGCGAGGCGGCGGCGGCGCTCGGCTGGCGCTCCGGCGCGGCTGTGGCGCTGGTGGACCGGCGCGGCCGCTCCCGCGCCCTCGTCTCGCTCCAGGCGTCGCGGCCGGGGTTCTTCTCCTCCACCGGCCGCCGCGCGATGCTGGAGCAGGTCAAGCAGGTCGCCGAGCAGGCCCTGGAGCGGCTCGAGGACCGGCCCACGCTCGCCAGCGGGGTGCGGGGCCACCGCGACCGGGCCGCGCACCTGGCCAGCCTGGCGGACGGCCACGTCGAGATGCTCTTCCAGCCGCTCGTCGCGCTGCCGAGCGGCCGGCTGCTGCGGCTCGAGGCGCTGGCCCGCCTCGTCGACGGCGACCGGCTGGTGAGCCCGGCGGAGTTCCTGCCGGCCTTCGGGCACGACGAGCTCGTGGACCTGTTCGAGGTGGGCCTGCACCAGTCCCTGGCGGCCGTCGTCGGCTGGCAGGAGCAGGGCCTGCGCACCGACGTGTCGGTGAACCTCCCGGTCGGGGCGCTCGACGACCGCCGCTACGTCCGTCTGGTCCGCGACCTGCTCGCCGGGTACGGCGTCGAGCCCGGCCGGCTCACCCTGGAGCTGCTCGAGACGGGCTTCGTCGACGCCGAGCTGCGCCGCCGCGGCCGGTTCGTCGACGAGCTCAAGGCGCTCGGCGTCCGGCTCGCCCA
Source organism: Nocardioidaceae bacterium (assembly GCA_025927595.1). GTDB lineage: Bacteria > Actinomycetota > Actinomycetes > Propionibacteriales > Nocardioidaceae > Nocardioides_B. Next base: position 15,957 of record JAICLD010000033.1, read on the forward strand.
GGACGACCTCGGCTCCGGCTACAGCTCGCTGCTGCGGCTGCGGCACTTCGCGTTCGACGACGTGAAGATCGACCAGAGCCTCGTGCGCGGCACCGACCTCGCTCCCGGTCACGCGCTGCACTTCGTGCAGCCGATCAGCGACATCGCCCGCAGCCAGGGCCTCTCGGTGGTGATGGAGGGCCTCGAGGACGACGGCCTGATCGAGGCGGCCGTGCAGCTCGGCGTCGACGAGGGGCAGGGCTACGGCATCGCGCGACCGATGGGCCGCCACGACGTGGTGGCCTGGGCCTCGCGGTACCGCCTCGACGTGGACCAGTGCCGGCCCCGGACCGCGCTCGGCGGGCTCGCCGGGCACATGGCGTGGGAGCGGCGGGTGCAGGCCCTCGGCGGCCACCTGGGCCGTGGCGGCCTCGTGGCGGCCTCGGCGTGCACCCTGACGCCGTACCTCGCGGCGGCGGGGCGCCCCGCGGCCGTCGAGGCGCACGACGCAGCGCACACCGCGGAGGCGGTGGCCGGCGACCCGGACGAGCGGCGGGCCGCCTGGGACCGCCTGGTCGAGCTCGTCTCGGGGTAGCCACGGGCGGGGCTTGCCCCGCTTGCGATGCTGAGGAGGTGCGCATCCTCATTGCCGGCGGCACCGGCTACATCGGCACCCGGCTCGTCCCGGAGCTGCTGCGCCGCGGCCACGAGGTGGTCGCCGCCGCCTCCGGCGAGCCCCGGCCGGAGCGGTTCGCATGGGCGGACCGCGCGGAGCTGGTCCGGATGGACGCCACCGACCCCGACCAGGTCCACGAGGCGCTCGAGGGCGTGGACGCGCTGTGCTACCTCGTGCACGGGCTGTCCTCGCCGTGGTTCCCGGCCCGCGACCGGGCCGCCGCCCGGGCGGTCCGCGACGCCGTCGACGCCCGCGGCACGGGTCGCGTGGTCTACCTCGGCGGGCTGGTGCCGGACGTGCCCGAGGACGAGCTCTCCCCGCACGTGGCCTCCCGCCTGGAGGTGGAGCGGCTGCTGGAGCAGAGCAGCGCGGCGACGCTGTCGCTGCGGGCGGGGATCGTCATCGGCGCCGGGTCGACCTCCTTCGAGATCCTGCGGCAGACCGCCTCGACGCTGCTCGTCCAGCCGGTACCGGTGTGGATGAGCTCCCGGGTGCAGCCGATCGCGGTGGCCGACGTGGTACGCGTGCTCGCGGACGCGCTGGAGGGCGGCGCCACCGGCGACGTCGACATCGGCGGCCCCGACGTCGTCACCTACCCCGAGCTGCTCCGGCTGTACGCCGAGGTCGCCGGACTGCCGCGGGTCCAGGTCCCGGTCGTCGGCGCGCCGGTGTCCGCGGTGGCCCTCGGCGCCGGGCTGGTCTCTGCGGCGCCGTACTGGACCGCGGCGGCGCTGGTGCGCAGCCTGCGCCACGACATGGTGTGCCGTCCCGGTCAGCCGGACCCCACGAAGGTGGACCTCACCGACGCGCTGCCGCTGCGCGAGGCGATGGAGCTGGCGGCGCTGGCCGACGGTCCCGGTGGTCGGGTCTCGGGGCGCGAGCGCAGCGACCCCGCGTGGGTGCGGGCGTCCTGGCTGGAGCAGGCCCTCGTGGCGACCCGGCTGCCCGGCTCCACCCTGCTCGGGTCGGCGCTGCACGTCGCCGAGCACCGGGTCCGCGGCCTGCTCGGCCTGGTGCGCTGAGCGCGCGGGCGCGGGAGCCGTCGGATGGGTGGCGTGGTCGAGGGCTTCGTGACCCTCGGCGTCGTGATCGGCCTGGGTGCGCTCCTGGCCCACGTCGGCGTGCTCGACGACCACAGCCGCGTGCTGCTGTCGCGGATCTCGTTCTTCGTGGCCAGCCCGGCCCTGATGGTCACGGTCCTGGGGCACGCCGACGTGGCAGCCGTGCTGTCCCGGCCGTTGCTGGCCTCGGCGGCGGGGGTGCTGGTCTCGGCGTCGCTGTACGCCGCCACGGCGAGGCTGGTCCTCCACCACGACCTGGCGGACGCCGTCGTCGGGACGCTGAGCTCCTCCTACGTCAACGCGGGGAACCTGGGCCTGCCGGTCGCGGCGTACGTCCTGGGCGACGCCGCCTGGGTCGCGCCCACGCTGCTGCTGCAGCTGCTGCTGCTCCAGCCGGTGGCGCTGGCGCTGCTCGACCACGCCACGTCCGACCGCCGGTTCTCGCTGCTGCGGGCGCTCTCCCGTCCCGCGACGAACCCGCTGACGGTCGGCTCCGTCCTGGGCCTGGTCCTCGCCGTGACGGGCGTGCGGCTGCCCGGGGTCCTGCGGGACCCGCTGGAGCTGGTGGGCGGGATGGCGGTGCCGGCGATGCTGATCGCCTACGGCGTCTCGCTGCGCAGCGGCCGGGGCGGGCACGCGTCGCCCCGGGGCGAGATCGCCTGGATCGCCGTGCTGAAGCTCCTCGCCCAGCCGGTCACGGCGTACGTCGTCGGGCGGTTCCTGCTCGGTCTCGACCACGCCGGCCTGCTGGCCGTCACGGTGATCGCGGGCCTGCCGACGGCGCAGAACATCTTCGTGCACGCCACCCGCTACGGGCGGGCGGAGGTCGTGGCCCGCGACGCGATCTTCGTGACGACGC
>JAICLD010000002.1 GCA_025927595.1 Nocardioidaceae bacterium
CAGCTCGGGCATCAGCTCGAAGGCCTGCTCCAGCTGGGGGTCGAAGTCCTCGGAGGTGAAGGGCATCTCGGTCGGCGACAGCTTGGCCTGCTCGATCGAGGGGATCTCCTCCGGCTCGTGCAGGATCGCCCGGTGGGCGTAGGAGCCGACCTCCATGTCGGCGCCGTGCTGGCGCTCGTAGCAGAAGGTGTCCATGTCCCGGACGATCGGGAAGGAGATCTCGCCCTCGTGGCCGGACAGCTGCGGGCACGGGCCGACGCTGATCATCTGGTGGACCGCAGGCGTGAGCGGGATGCTGATCCCGGCCATGTCGCCGATCTTGGGGCTCCAGACGCCGCAGGCGATCACGACGGTCTCGGCGTCGATGTCGCCGCCGGACGTGCGCACCCGCCGGATCACGCCGTCCTCGACGTCGAGGCCGGTGACCTCGACGGTCGGGACGACCGTGAGGGCGCCCAGCTCCAGGGCGCGCTCGCGCATGATGGTCCCGGCTCGCAGCGAGTCCACGACGCCCACCGACGGCGTCCAGAACGCGCCGACGATCTGGTCGGGGTCGAGGAACGGCACCTTCTCCTGCACCTGGGCGGGGGTCACCAGCTCGGACTCGATCCCCCAGGCACGCGCCGAGGACATCCGGCGTCGCAGCTCCTCCATGCGCTCCTCGGTGCGCGCGACCTCGAAGCCGCCGGACTGCGTGAAGACGCCCATCTCCTGGTACTGCTTGACCGAGTCGAGGGTCAGGTCGGTGATCTCCCGCGAGTGGTCGACCGGGAAGATGAAGTTCGAGGCGTGACCGGTCGAGCCGCCGGGGTTCGGCAGCGGGCCCTTGTCGATCTGCACGATGTCGCGCCACCCCAGCCGCGCGAGGTGGTAGACGAGGCTGTTGCCCACGATGCCGGCGCCGATCACGACGACGCGGGCTGAGGACGGGACCGAGGCCATGACGGCCTCCCTTCTGAGGTCAGAGTGTTGCGTGTTCCGCAACAGCGTGCGCTATCCGGAACAGTGCCCTCATCTTCGGCGGTCCTGCGGCGCCGTGTCAACCGGACGCGGCGGCCCGTCGGGAACCGACGGACCGCCGCGCCTAGCCAACGGGTGGAGCGGGTGCTCAGGTGCCCTGCAGCCAGGCCTTCACCTTGTCGGGGTTCGCCGAGATCCACTTCTTCGCGGCGTCCGTCGGGCTCATGTGGTCGGCCGCGATGTACTTGGCGACCAGGTTCTGGTCGTCGTTGGTCCAGTGGAAGTTCTTGACCAGCGTGTACGCGGGGCTCTTGGACTCGGCGAACTTCGTCGCGACGACCTTGTTCAGGTTGTACTTCGGGTAGTCGCAGGCGATCTTCGCCGGGTTCGAGTCGCAGCCGGGCGTGTACTTCGGCAGGCTCACCTTCTTCATCGGCACCTCGGACAGGAACCACTGCGGGTCGTAGAAGTAGCCGATCACCCAGCTGTGGTTCTTCTCCGCCTTCCGGTAGGCCTGGATCAGCGCGGTCTCGCTGCCGGCGTAGACCACCTTGAAGTTCAGGTTCAGGTTCTTGACCAGCGCCTCGTCGTTGGTGACGAACGACGGGTCGCCGTCGAGGAACTGCCCCTTGCCACCGGACTCGGACGTCTTGAACTTCGACGCGTACTTGTTGAGGTTCTTCCAGCTCAGGATGTCCGGGTGCGCCTTGGCCAGCCACGGCGGCACGTACCAGCCGATCACGCCGATGTTGCCGGTCGGGCCGGCGTCCTGCCCGGTGTGGTTGCCCTTGATGTACTTCTTCACCAGGTCGGGGTGGCCCCAGTTCTCCAGGACCACGTCGACGTCGCCGCTGCCGAAGCCCTGCCAGGACACCTCCTCCTTGAGGTTCTTGTAGTTGACCTGACAGCCCAGCTTCTGCTGGGCGACCGTGCCGACGACGTACGCGTCGGCCTCGTACCCGACCCACGGGTTGACCGCGATGTTGAACGGCCCGCAGCTCTTGCCGCTCGCGGTGGTGGTCGACTTGATGTTGGACCCCCCGCACCCGGCGAGCACCAGTCCCGCGACCGCGGCCAGCGCCACCAGCGACAGTCGCCTGATGCTCCTGTTGTTGCGTCTTGCCACTTCTTCCTCCTCGATGTTGCCCAGTCGGGTGTTCGGAGTCAGGCGCGCCCGTGACGGGCGGCTGCGTGTCGGGCGATGCGGTCGAGCATGATGCCGAGCGCGGTGATGGCGATGCCGGCGGCCAGCCCCTTCCCGAAGAGCTGGTCCTGGGAGAAGCCGGCCACGACGAAGTAGCCCAGCGAGCCACCACCCACGAGGCCCCCGATCACGACCATGGACAGCACGTAGAGCAGGCCCTGGTTGGTCGCCAGCACGACGGCCGCCCGCGACATCGGCAGCTGCACCTTGGTGATCATCTGCCACACCGTGGCGCCGGAGGACTCCGCGGCCTCGACCGAGGTCGGGGACACGCCGCGGATGCCGTCCGCCACCAGCTTCGTGGCGATCGGGACGCCGTAGGCCACCGCTGCGACGATCGCGGTGAACCGCCCCACGCCGAACAGCGCGAGAGCCGGCACGAGGTAGACGAAGGGCGGGATGGTCTGCAGGGCATCCAGCAACGGCCGCAGGATCGTGTCGGTCCGGCCGCTGCGACCCATCGTCACCCCGAGGACCACGGACACGACCACGACGATGATGGTGGCGACGAGCACCGTGGTCAGCGTGATCATCGAGTCGTTCCACAGGCCGACGCCGAGCAGCACCGCCTCGCACACCGCGGCCGTCACCGTCGGCCGCCAGCCACCCAGCACGTAGGCCAGGGCCAGGATCGCCGCGGCGCTGAGCCACCACGGGGAGGACGCCAGCACGGACTGGAGCGGGTTGATCAGGCCGTAGCTGACGATGTTGGCGAACGCCGTCGTCACCTGCTCGATCGCGTTGACGACCGCGTCGGTGACCGACGAGATGAAGCTGGAGACCGGCCTCTGCAGCGCCGGGTGCGCGGGGAACTGCGCGGCCGACAGACGCAGCCTCGAGACGTAGACGGCCACCACGGTGACGACCGCGAGCACCACCAGCACGATCCTGCGCATCCGCCGGGTGCCACTGCCGGCCCTCGCGAGGATCTCGCCGCGCTGGCTCGCCGCGGTCGTGGTCCGGTCGAGCATGATCGCGATGACCACGATGAGACCGCCGGAGACCGCGGACCCGCCGATGTCGAGCGCCGCCAGTGACTGGGTGACCGGGACGCCGAGGCCGGGTCCGCTGACGAACGCGGCGATGATCGCCATCGACAGCGCGGCCATCATGCACTGGTTGATGCCGACCACGATCGTGCGGCGCGCCATCGGCAGCTGGACCTTGCGCAGCTGCTGCCCGGACGTGCAGCCCAGCGACTGCGAGGCCTCGACCGCACCCTCGGACACTCCGCGGATCCCGTGCTCGGTGATGCGGATCAGCGGGGGGATGGCGTAGATGACGGTCAGCACGATCGCCGACGCGGTGCCGATGCCGAAGATGAGCGCGAGCGGCGGCAGGTAGGCGAACGACGGCATGGTCTGCATCGCGTCGAGCAGGGGGGTGATCGAGGCGCTCACCCCTTTGCGGCGCGCCATCCAGATGCCGATGGGCACGCCGATCAGGACGCAGATCGCCACGGCGAGCAACGTGATCAGCAGCGTGTCGATGCTCTCCCGCCAGTAGCCGAGGTAGCCGAACGCCAGGGTGCCGACGAGCACCAGGACCGCGGACCGGACGCCGGCGAGCGCGAACGCGGTGAAGACCAGGAGCGCCAGCACCCCGACCCAGCCGATCTCGGGGACGGGACGGCCGGGGGCCGGGGTGCTGAAGAGGTACTGCAGGTGGGTGAAGAGCCAGTTGAGCCCGTCGCTGAGGCCGCCGATGACCTTGAAGAAGACGTTGGTCTCACGGGCCGCGTCGAAGGAGTTCTTGACGTCGTTGAGCCAGCTCTGGAACGACGTGAGCTGGGCGCCGGGAAGCGCCAGGGTCTGGTGGCCCCGCAGCACCAGCCAGCCGAGGACCCAGACGGCGACCACGACCGCGAGACGGGCGAACGTGTGGGTCGGCCGGTGGCTCTCGACCCGTGGCTGCTCCTCCTGCACCGGCGAGGTGTCGGCCGGCCGGGTGACCGTGGTGCTCACGACGCCACGTCCTCCTCGGCGACGACCACGCGCAGGATGTCCTCGTCCTCGACGATGCCCAGGAACGTCTCGCCGTCGAAGACGCGGACAGGGTCCTGAGCGGCGAGCACCTGCCGGGCCGCGTCCCGCACGACCTCGTCGGCCTGCAGGGCCGGGCCGCGCCCGGGGTCGCCTCCCTCGGGACGCCGGCACACGTAGCGCAGCGTCAGCACGTGGGAGCGGGGCACGTCGCTGACGAAGTCGCGGACGTACTCGTCCGCCGGGTTGGCGACGACCTCGGCCGGCGTGCCGATCTGGACGATCTCGCCGTCGCGCATGATCAGGATCCGGTCGCCGAGCTTGAGCGCCTCCTGGAGGTCGTGGGTGATGAAGATCATCGTCTTCCCGACCTCCTGGTGCAGCCGGATGACCTCGTTCTGCATGTCGCGGCGGATCAGCGGGTCGAGCGCCGAGAACGGCTCGTCGAACATCATCAGCGTGGGGTCGACCGCGAGGGCGCGGGCCAGCCCCACGCGCTGCTGCATGCCACCGGACAGCTGGTCGGGGAAGGACCCCTCGTTCCCGGCGAGCCCGACGAGGTCGACCATCTCCTGCGCCCGCACGCGCCGTTCGCTCTTGCCGAGCCCGCGCACCTCGAGCCCGAAGGCCACGTTGTCGATCACCGTGCGGTGCGGCAGCAGTCCGAAGTGCTGGAACACCATGGCCACGTGGTGCCGGCGCAGCTCGCGCAGGTGGCCCGCGTCGGCGGAGGTGATGTCCTCACCGCCCATCCGGATCGTGCCGGCCGTCGGCTCGATCAGGCGCGTCAGCAGCCGGACGAGCGTCGACTTGCCGGAGCCGGAGAGCCCCATGACGACGAACACCTCACCCGGCTGCACCGAGAAGGAGACGTCCTTGACCGCGGTGACGCATCCCGTCTTGGCCTGCAGCTCCTTGCGGGACAGCGCCGCGTCCGGCGTGCCGATCACCTTGTCGGCACGGCTGCCGAAGATCTTCCACAGGCCGTCCACCACCAGGGCCGGGTCGCCCGCAGGAGTGGAACGGCCCTCGGTCGCGGGCACGGTCTGGGTCATCGCTGCTCTCCTCCGGTCGAGGGTGAGGGGTGCGACGGCGGGTGGAGCGGAGAGTTGTCACGGTAGCGGTAGAACGGCGCGTCGGAGGGCGGCAGCGGGGTGTTTCCGGCGATCAGGTCCGCCGCCTTCTCCGCCAGCATCATCACCGGCGCGTAGATGTTGCCGTTCGTGATGTACGGCATCGACGACGCGTCGACCACCCGCAGCCCGTCGACGCCGTGCACCCGCATGGTCTCCGGATCCAGCACGGACTGCTCGTCGACGCCCATCCGGGCGGTGCACGACGGGTGCAGTGCGGTCTCGGCGTCCTTGGCGACCCAGTCCAGGATCTCCTGGTCGCTGTCCACCGACGGGCCCGGTGACAGCTCCCCCGCGTTGAAGACGTCGAACGCGGGCTGGTTGAGGATGTGCCGGGCCGCCCGGACCATCTCGATCCACTCCCGACGGTCGTTCTCGGTCGAGAGGTAGTTGAACCGCAGCGCCGGGTGCTCGTAGGGGTCGCGCGACCTCAGCCTGACTGAGCCCCGCACGTCGGAGTACATCGGGCCGATGTGGACCTGGTAGCCGTGCTCGGCGGCCGGCCGCGACCCGTCGTACCGGATCGCGATGGGCAGGAAGTGGAACATCAGGTTCGGGTAGTCCACCCGGTCGTTGCTGCGGATGAACCCGCCGGCCTCGAAGTGGTTCGAGGACCCCACGCCGCGGCGCAGGAACAGCCACTCGGCGCCGATCCGCGGCTTGTGCCGGTGCTTGAGCCACGGGCCGATCGACACCGGCTGCTTCGAGGCGTACTGGATGTAGACCTCGAGGTGGTCCTGGAGGTTGCTGCCCACCCCGGGCAGGTCCGCGAGGACGTCGATCCCGAGGCCCTCGAGGTGCTCCTTGGGGCCGATGCCGGCCAGGAGCAGCAGCTGCGGGCTGTTGATCGCGCCGCCGCACAGGACCACCTCGCCGGCCCGGACGCGGCGCGACCCTCGGCCGGCGCGGTGGTAGTCGACGCCGGTGACCCGCGGGGTGCCGTCCCGGCGCTCGGTGACCAGGCCGGTGACCATGGCCAGCGTCTCCACCCGTAGGTTGGGGCGGTGCCGCACCGGGTGCAGGTACGCCCGCGCGGCGCTGAGCCGGCGGCCGCGGTAGACGTTGCGGTCGAACGGCGCGAACCCCTCCTGGCGGTAGCCGTTGACGTCGTCGGTGAGCGGGTGGCCGGCCTGCTGCACCGCCTCGAAGAACGCCCCGAACAGCGGGCTGGTCGCCGGGCCGCGCTCCATGAGGAGCGGACCGCTCCCGCCGCGCCACTCGTCGGCGCCGGCCAGGCAGGTCTCCATGCGCTTGAAGTAGGGCAGGCAGTGCGCGTAGTCCCAGGACTCCATGCCCTTGTCCGCCGCCCACCGCTCCAGGTCGAGCGGGTTGCCGCGCTGGAAGATCATGCCGTTGATGCTGCTGGAGCCACCGAGCACCTTCCCGCGCGCGTGGTACACGCGGCGGCCGTCCATGAACGGCTCCGGCTCGGACTCGTACTTCCAGTCGTAGAGCCGGTTGCCGATCGGGTAGGGCAGCGCGGCGGGCATGTGGATGAACGGGTCGATCCGGAAGTCGCTGCGCCCGGCCTCCAGCACGAGCACGGTCGTGCCGGCGTCGGCGCTGAGCCGGTTGGCCAGCGCGCATCCCGCGGACCCGCCTCCGACGATGACGTAGTCGTACGTCGCGTCCTGGCTGTTCACGTCCACCTCTTCCTCAGGCCTTCTCTGCGCCGTCGAACCAGCGTTGCGCCGCCGGCCGGATGTTGTGCCAGACGTGCTTGGTCTCCCGGTACTCCTCGATGCCGGTCGCGCCGAGCTCGCGGCCGATGCCGGACTGCTTGTAGCCGCCCCACTCGGCCTGCGGGACGTACGGGTGGTAGTCGTTGATCCACACCGTCCCCATCCGCAGCCGCGAGGCGACCCGCTCGGCGCGGCCGGCGCTCTGGGTCCAGACGGCGCCAGCGAGGCCGTAGATGCTGTCGTTGGCCACCTCGACGGCCTCGTCCTCGGTGGTGAACGTCTCGACGGTCAGGACGGGGCCGAACGACTCGTCGTGGACGACCGACATCGAGCGGTCGCAGCGGTCGAGGACCGTGGGCAGGTAGTAGAAGCCGTCGGCCAGCTCGGGCGCGTCGGGCCGGGCGCCGCCGCAGCGCAGCGTCGCCCCCTCCTTGAGGCCGAGCGCGACGTACTCCTCGACCTTGTCGCGGTGCGCCTCGGAGATCAGGGGTCCGGTCTCGGCGCGGTCGTCGAAGGGGCCGCCGAGACGGATCCGGCCGGCACGCGCGACGAGCTCGTCGACGAACGAGTCGTGCACCGACTCCTCGATGACGAGCCGCGCGCCGGCCGAGCAGACCTGGCCGGAGTGCAGGAACACCGCGGTCAGTGCGAAGTCGAGGGCCGCGTCGAGGTCGGCGTCGGCGAACACCACGTTCGGGTTCTTGCCGCCGAGCTCGAGGGCGACCTTCTTCACGGTGCCGGCGGCGCTGACCATGATCCGCTTGCCGGTGGCCAGTCCCCCCGTGAACGACACCAGGTCGACCCGCGGGTCCTCGCTGAGCAGCGCGCCGGCCCGGGGGCCCGCGCCCAGCACGAGGTTGGCGACGCCGGCGGGGACGCCGGCCTCCTCCAGCAGGCGCATCAGGTGGATCGCCGTGTGCGGTGTGAGCTCGCTGGGCTTGAGGACGAACGTGTCCCCGGCCGCCAGCGCCGGTGCCACCTTCCAGGAGGTCTGCAGCAGCGGGTAGTTCCAGGGCGTGATCAGCCCGGCGACGCCGATCGGCTCGTGCACGATCCGGCTCACGACGTCGGGGCGGCCGGTGTCGACGACCCGTCCGGCGTCCTCGGCCGCGACGTTGCCGTAGTGCCGGAAGACCCCGACGACGTCGTCGACGTCGTACTCGCTCTCGACGAGGCGCTTGCCGGTGTCCAGCGACTCCGCCCGGGCGACGTCGGCCCTGTCGCGCTGGAGGAGGTCCGCGACCCGGTGCAGCAGCCGGCCACGCTCCAGCGAGGAGGAGCCGCACCAGGCGCCGTCGTCGAACGCCTCGCGGGCGGCCGTGATCGCGGCCTCGGTGTCGGCGGGCCCGGCCTCGTCGATCTCGGCGACCAGCGACCCGTCCGCCGGGCAGCGGATCTCGCGCCGGCCCCCCTCGCGAGCGGCCACCCAGCGGCCGCCGATGTACAGTTCCGGCACCTGTCGTCCGTCCGTTCCATCCGATAAGTCGTTGCGTATGTCGCAACGGGGTGTGCGTTACGCAACACCTTTGCCGCATCGGGTGACCCCGTCAACCCCGGTGCGGCACCCTACGCCGATCCGTGACCCAGCCGCCTGGAGACCTCGTCGGCCGCGTCCGTCACCACCGGTACCACCTCCTTGACCCGAGCCTCCCCGAGCCGGAACGTCGGACCCGACACGCTGAGCGAGGCGATCACGTCCCCGTGGGCGTTGTGGATCGGCGCCGCGATCGCGGTCAGGCCGAGCTCGAGCTCGTCGACGGCGACCGCGTAGCCCTGCTCGCGGACCTCGACGAGCTCGCGCCGCAGCCGCGCGCGGCTGGTGACGGTGGTGGGGGTGTAGGCCGTGAGCCGCGGCACCCGCTGGTCGACCTCGGCGGGCGACAGGCCGCTGAGCAGCACCTTGCCGTTCGAGGTCGCGTGCAGCGGGATGTGCTGGCCGACCCAGTTGTGCGCCTGGAGCGCCGACTGCCCGGCGACCTGGTCCAGGTAGAGCACCGACCGGTCCGAGAGTACCGCGACGTTCACCGTCTCCCCGGTGTCGGCAGCGAGCTTGCGGACGACCGGTCGCGCCTCCTGGACCACGTCGAGCCGGGCGGTGGTCGCGCCCGCCAGGCGGAGCACGCCGACGCCGAGCCGGTACTTGCCGCGGTCCTCGTTCTGCTCCACCATCCCGTGGGACTCGAGGGTCGCGACGAGCCGGAAGGCCGTGCTCTTGTGGACGCCGAGCTCGCCGGCGATCTCGGTCACGCCAGCCTCGCCCAGGCGTGCCAGGATGCCGAGGATGGTCAGTGCTCGGTCCACCGACTGCACCCCGGGAGCCGTCTCGGTGGTGCTCTGCATGGGCCGACCGTAGCGCACCCGTGTTGCGTATGACAGGACGAGTTTCTGTTGGCGCAACCGTCGCCGTTGACGGGAGGGGTGCCGCGCCGGTACAACGTGCGCCATGACCGACGCCAGCTCCACCTCCTCCCCCACCTTCGTGCTCACGCTGGTGTGCCCGGACCGGCCGGGGATCGTGCACGCCGTCACCGGGCTGCTCGTGGAGCACCACGGCAACATCTTGGAGAGCCAGCAGTTCGACGACCTCGGTGAGCAGCGGTTCTTCATGCGGGTCCGGTTCGGCGTCGAGGACGCCGCGGGGGGACAGGACCCCCAGGCGCTGCTCCAGCGGCTCCGCGCGGCGTTCGCCCCGGTCGCCGAGCGGTTCTCGATGACCTGGGAGCTGTGGCTGGCCACGGCGCCGTACCGGACGCTGATCCTGGTCTCGAAGTTCAGCCACTGCCTCAACGACCTGCTGTTCCGGTGGAGCAGGTCCGCGCTGCAGATCGACGTCGTCGGGGTCGTCTCGAACCACCTCGACTGCGAGCCGATGGTGACGTCGTACGGGGTGCCCTACCACCACATCCCGGTGACACCGGACACCAAGGCCGACGCCGAGGCCCAGATGCTCGGGCTCGTCGACTCCCTCGGCGTCGACCTCGTGGTGCTCGCGCGCTACATGCAGGTGCTCTCCGACGACACCTGCCGCTCGCTCGAGGGCCGGGCGATCAACATCCACCACTCGTTCCTGCCGAGCTTCAAGGGTGCGCGCCCCTACCACCAGGCGTTCGACCGCGGCGTCAAGCTCGTCGGCGCCACCGCCCACTACGTCACCGCCGACCTCGACGAGGGCCCGATCATCGAGCAGGACGTCATGCGCGTCGACCACCGCTTCGACGCCGCCGAGCTCGCCGCCGCCGGCCGCGACGTCGAGAGCCAGGTGCTCTCCCGGGCCGTCCGCTGGCACGCCGAGTCCCGCGTCCTGCTCAACGGCTACAAGACCGTCGTGTTCCGCTGACGCCGCCGGCCGGTTGTCGGTTTACCAGGCGCCCCTGGTAAACCGGCACACCCCTGCTGTTGCAACAGCAGGAGTGTGCCAGTTCCCTCGGGGGTGTGGCGTCCCCAGCTCGTACGACGGACCGGCGGAAGCCGTCGCCGCGCGGAGAGCGTCCACACACCTCGGCATGGCGGTCACGGGTCCACAGGGAGCGAAGGAACACCGCTCCGGCCGCTTCCGGCGGCTCACACTGCGGGGCGTGCAGGACTACTTCAGGGCGCTCGACGAGCGGCATGGCTTCATCGCCCGGTCGGAGATCCTCGCCGCGGGGCACGACGACCGATTCATCCGCGACATGCTTCGACGCCGGGTCTGGACCCGGATCCGCAACGGCGCCTACACGCCGCTCGACACCTGGCAGCGGCTCGACGCGGTCGAACGTCACGTGCGCCGCGCCCGTGCCGTCCTCCATGCTCATGGTGACGCGGTGGCCCTCAGCCACGTCAGCGCGATGGTGGTCAGGGGTGGCTGCGACGTCTGGGGCATCGACCTGAGTCGGGTTCACGTCACCCGGCGCGATGGTCGCTCCGGCAGCATCGAGCGGGACGTCGTCCACCACCAAGGGTCCCTCCGGGATGACGACGTCGAGATGATGGCCGGGATGGCCGTCCTCGACGAGGCGCGCTCCTTGGCCGAGACGATCTGTGGGGCCGGTGTGGAGTCAGGCCTCGTGGTGGCGGACTCGACGTTCCGCAGAGGGCGCGTCACCGTCGACCGGCTGGAGCAGCTGCGTGAGGCCATGCAGCGCCACCGCGGCAGCCGCACCCTGGACCTGGTGCTGCGGCTGGCGGACGGCCGGGCTCAGTCGGTCGGCGAGTCGCGGTGCCGCTACCTCTTCTGGAAGCACGGCCTGCCCCGGCCGGAGCTGCAGTTCCCGGTGTTCGACCGGGACGGGAGGCTGCTGGGGTTCACCGACCTCGCCTGGCCGGCTCACCGACTGCTCTTCGAGTTCGACGGCCGGGTCAAGTACGGCCGCCTGCTCGAGCCCGGCCAGGAGCCCGGAGACGTCGTCTTCGCCGAGAAGCGTCGCGAGGACGCGATTCGACGGGCCACGGGCTTCACCTTCGAACGCGCCACGTGGGCCGACCTGTCGACGCCGGCCGCCACCGTGGCACGGGTCCGGGTCCACATGGTCAGCGGCTCTACCGCATGACGGCGCGACGACCCTGACAGAACTGGCACACCCCTGCTGTTGCAACGGCAGGGGTGTGCCGGTTTACCAGGGGCACCTGGTAAACCGGCAGGCCGCTCAGGCGCCCAGCAGGTCCCGGCTGCGGTCGACGTCGCGGCGCATGGTCTCGACCAGGTCCGCGACGGAGTCGAAGCGGAGCATCCCGCGGATCCGGGCGACGAAGGCCACCTCGACCTCGACGCCGTACAGCTCGAGGTCGTCGCGGTCGAGCACGTAGGCCTCGACGCGGCGCTCGCGGTCGCCGTCGAAGGTCGGGTTCGTGCCGACGCTGATCGCGGCGGGCAGCCACGGGGCGTCGGGCACGTCGAGCCGCCGCAGCCGGCCGGCGTAGACGCCGTCCTGCGGGGCGGCCAGCATCCCCGACGCCGGGACGTTGGCGGTCGGGTACCCCAGCTCGCGGCCGCGCTGGTCACCCTTCACGACCTCGCCGCGGACGGTGAACGGCCGGCCGAGGGCCTCCGCCGCACCCTCGACGTCCCCGGCGGACAGGCAGTTGCGGACGTACGTCGAGGACCAGACCTGCGGCCCGCCGTCGAGCGCGATCCCCTCCGCGGTGAAGTCGTGCTCGCGTCCCAGCGCGACCAGCGTCGAGACGTCCCCGGAGGCGCGCGCCCCGAAGCGGAAGTTCGCCCCGACGACGACCGCCCGGACGTGCAGGGTGTCGACGAGGACAGCGGTGACGAAGCGCTCCGGGGGCCAGGCGGCCACGTCCCGGTCGAAGGGCACCACGAGGAGGTCGTCGACGCCGGCCTCGGCCAGCAGCGCGGCCCGGGTCCCGATGCCGGTCAGGGTCGGCGGGGCGTGCTCGGGCCGCAGCACCGCGATCGGGTGCGGGTCGAACGTGACCGCCACCACCGGGAGGCCTCCGAGCCCGCGGGCCACCTCGGCGGCGCGGCCGACCACGTGCCGGTGCCCGAGGTGGACGCCGTCGAAGTTGCCGATCGTCGCCACGGTGCGGCCGAGGTCGAGGGGCACCTCGGCCGGGGTGCGCCATACCTCCACGTGTCCTCCGCTCGGCCCGTCGTCGTGTCGGCTGCGACGATCGTGCCACAGCCGCTCAGACGAAGACGGCGACGGGGGCGGCGCCCTGGCCCCGCCGCTCGTAGAGGGCGAGGAACTCTCCTGCCGGACCGACGAGGGCCACCGGGCCGGACTGCTCGAGGGTCAACGGGAGCGCTCGGCCGTGCCGCACGGCCGCGGCCGCCTCCTCGTCGAGGTCGACGGCGGGGAAGCACCGCCGGGCCACCGCGTCGAGCCCCAGGACCTCGAAGCCGCCGGCCAGGTCCCCGAGGGTACGGGCCTCGTCGAGCGTGAAGGGCCCGACGGCGGTACGGCGCAGCCGGGTCAGGTGCCCGCCCACGCCCAGGGCGCCACCCAGGTCGCGGGCCAGCGCGCGCACGTAGGTGCCGCTGCTGCACCGCACGGTCACGTCGGCGTCCAGCCAGTCCCCGTCCCGGCGGACGTCGTGGACGGTCAGCTCGTGGACGGTCACCGGCCGCGCCGGCAGCTCGACGGCCTCGCCGGCGCGGACCCGCGCGTAGGAGCGCCGGCCGTCGACCTTGACCGCCGACACCGACGAGGGCCGCTGCTCGATGTCGCCGACGAAGGCCTGCGCCGCGGCGGCCACGGCAGCCGCGTCGAGCCCCGCCGTCGGCACCGGCTCGAGCAGGTCGCCCTCGGCGTCGTCGGTCGTGGTCCCGGCCCCGAGCCGGACGGTGGCGTCGTACGCCTTCTCGGTCAGCGTCAGGTGCCCGAGCAGTCGGGTGGCCCGGCCGACGCCGACGACGAGCACGCCGGTCGCCATCGGGTCCAGGGTGCCTGCGTGCCCGACCTTGCGCGTGCCGGCCAGCCGCCGGACCCGGGCCACCACGTCGTGCGAGGTCAGCCCGCCCGGCTTGTCGACGACGACCAGCCCCCCGGCGGGCGGCCCTGCGGCGCTCACTCCCCGCGCACCCGGCCCGGCGCCGTGCGGTCGGCTCCCGCGGCCGGCTCCTCGAGGTCGTCGGGCTCGTCGAGGTCGTCGTCCTCGTGGGGCTTGCGGTAGGGGTCGGGCTCCCCGGCGTACGTCGCCCCGGCGGCCGCCGCGGCGACGGCCGCGTCGGACTCGCGCGCCCGGGCCAGCAGGTCGTCGATGTGCCGGGCGGTGTCGGGCAGCGCGTCGTGGACGAACGCGAGCGACGGCGCGTGCCGCATCCCGAGCTGCTTGGCGACCTCCGAGCGCAGCACCCCCTTGGCGGACTCGAGCGCGGCGGCCGAGGCGGCCACCTCCTCCTCCTCGCCCAGGACGGTGTAGAAGATCGACGCCTGCTGGGTGTCGCCGCTGACCCGCACGTCGGTGACCGTCACGAAGCCGAGCCGCGGGTCCTTGATCCGCCTCTCGAGCATCTCGGCGACGATGACCTGGATGCGGTCCGCGACCCTGCGGACCCGGGGGCTTGCCATGGTTGCTCCTGCTGGTCTCTGCGGATCCGGTCGGCGACGACCCTGAGCACTCGCTGCGGGCCGACGCGTCCGCGCAGCACTGCGCGGACCCGCCGACCCACCGACGCGTCCCGGCTACGCCCGGGGGATCTCCCGCATCTCGAAGCACTCCACGACGTCGCCCTGCTTGATGTCGTTGTAGCCACGCAGGACCAGCCCGCACTCGAAGCCCTCGCGGACCTCGGTCACGTCGTCCTTCTCGCGCCGCAGCGACGCCAGGTCGAGGCTGTCCGACACCACGTTGCCGTCGCGGATGAGCCGCGCCTTGGCGTTGCGGCGGATCGTGCCCGAGATCACCATGCAGCCGGCGATGTTGCCGATCCGGCTGGAGCGGAAGATCTCGCGGATCTCGGCCTGGCCGAGCGAGACCTCCTCGAACTCCGGCTTGAGCAGGCCCTTGAGCGCCGCCTCGATCTCCTCGATCGCCTGGTAGATGACCGAGTAGTAGCGGATCTCGACGCCCTCCTTGTCGGCCATCTCCGTCGCCTTGCCCTGCGGGCGGACGTTGAAGCCGATGATGATCGCGTCGGAGGCCGCCGCGAGGTCGACGTTGGTCTCGGTGATCGCACCGACACCGCGGTCGATGACCCGCAGGTTGACGCCCTCGCCGACGTCGATCTTGGCCAGCGAGTCCTCGAGGGCCTCGACCGAGCCGGAGACGTCGCCCTTCAGGATCAGGTTGAGCTCCTGGCTCGCACCCTTCTCCATCGAGGCCATGAAGTCCTCGAGCGTACGACGGACGCGGCGCTTGGCCTGCATGGCCGCCCGCTCCCGCGACTCGCGCTTCTCGGCGATCTGCCGGGCCACCCGGTCGTCGTCGACGACGATGAGGTTCTGGCCCGCGCCGGGGACGGCGGTGAGCCCGAGCACCATCGCGGGTCGCGACGGCAGCGCCACGTCGAGGTTCTCGCCGTACTCGTCGAGCATCGCCCGGACCCGCCCGTAGGCGGGGCCGGCGACGATCGAGTCGCCGACGTGCAGGGTGCCGCGCTGGATCAGCACGGTCGCCACCGGGCCACGGCCGCGGTCGAGGTGCGCCTCGACGATGAGGCCCTGGGCGTCCTGGTCGGGGTTGGCCCGCAGGTCCAGGGACGCGTCCGCCGTCAGCACGATCGCCTCGAGCAGCTTGTCGAGGTTCAGCTCGGCCTTCGCGGAGACGTCGACGAACATCGTGTCGCCGCCGTACTCCTCGGGGACCAGGCCGTACTCCGAGAGCTGGCCGCGGACCTTGGTCGGGTCGGCCGCAGGTACGTCGATCTTGTTGACCGCGACCACGATGGGCACCCCGGCCGCCTTGGCGTGGTTGAGCGCCTCGACGGTCTGGGGCATGACGCCGTCGTCGGCCGCGACCACGAGCACCGCGATGTCGGTCGCCTGCGCACCGCGGGCACGCATGGCGGTGAACGCCTCGTGGCCCGGGGTGTCGATGAAGGTGATCCGGCGGTCCTCGCCGTCGACCTGCGTCGCGACCTGGTAGGCCCCGATGTGCTGGGTGATCCCACCGGCCTCCTTGGCGACCACGTTGGCGTTGCGCAACGCGTCGAGGAGCTTGGTCTTGCCGTGGTCGACGTGGCCCATGACGGTGACGACCGGCGGTCGCGCCGCCAGGTCGGACTCGTCGCCCTCGTCCTCGCCGAACTCGAGGTCGAAGGACTCCAGCAGCTCACGGTCCTCGTCCTCGGGCGAGACCACCTCGATGACGTAGTTCAGCTCGTCGCCGAGCAGCTCGAGCGTCTCGTCGTTGACCGACTCGGTCGCCGTCACCATCTCACCGAGGCTGAACAGCATCTGCACCAGCGCCGCCGCGTCCACGCCGATCTTCTCGGCGAAGTCCGTCAGCGAGGACCCGCGCGCCAGACGAACGGTCTCGCCGTCGCCCTTGCGGACCCGCACGCCGCCGATGGTCGGGGCCTGCATCGCCTCGAACTCCTGACGACGGGCCCGCTTCGACTTGCGGCCACGCCGCGAGGGGCCGCCCGGACGCCCGAAGGCGCCCTGGGTCTGCCCGCGCTGGCCGGGGCGACCGCCGCCGGGGCGGCCACCGCCGCCGGGACGACCGGCGAAGCCACCACCCGCACCCGCGCCGGGGGCGCCGGGGCCGCCGCGACCCGGGGCGCCACCACGCGCGCCGGGTGCGCCACCGCGGCCGGGAGCACCCGGTCGACCCGCGGGACGACCACCGGGGCCGGCGCCGAACGCCGCCGGGGACTTCGGCATCATCGCCGGGTTCGGACGCGGCATCCCGGGACGACCCGGAGCACCGCCCTCACGGGCAGCCGGCGGACGGGGCGCCCGGTCGGCCGGCGCCTCGGCACCGGGGCGCGGAGCCGGGCGCCTGCCCATGCCCTGGGTGGAGGAGAACGGGTTGTTGCCGGGACGCGGCGAGCCGGGACGACCGGCGCCGCCCGAGGGACGCGCCGCCGGACGTGCCGGCGGGGGGCCGGGACGGTGCGTCGGCGCCGGGACGCCGGCGCGCGCCGCCGGAGCGGCGGCAGGGTCGGGCTCGTCGGGGGCAGCGGCCGCCGCGGGGGCCTGCGGAGCCGGCTCCGGAGCGGCCGGCTGCGCGGGGGCGGCCGGCTCGGTGCGTGCCTGGCCCGGAACCGGTCGGGGTCCGGGTCGGGGTCCGGACGGTGCCGCGGGCGCAGCGGGTGCTGCCGGGGCAGCGGCGGCTGCGGGCGTCTCCGCCGCGGGAGCGGCCGGCGCCACGGGCGTGACGGGGGCTGCCTGCGCCGGGACCGTAGCGGCAGGCGCCTCCTGGACCGGCGCCGGGGCCGGTTCCGCGGGGGCGGCGGCTGCCGGCGCCTGGGCGGGCGCTCCGGACGGCTTCTTGGCGGCGCCGGAGCTCTTCAGCTCCTCGCCGAACTGCGTCGTGAACCTCTTCACGACCGGGGGCTCGACCGTCGACGACGCCGACTTGACGAACTCGCCCATCTCCTTGAGCTTGGCCAGGACGACCTTGCTCTCCACTCCGAGCTCCTTGGCGAGCTCGTGGACTCGGACCTTAGCCACGCTTCTCCTTCTGGTCCGAGTCGGGTGCTCCCCCGCGGTGGGGGACGAGCCGGACCGTTAGCTGGTGTGCATGCTCATCGAGAGGTTCTCATCGAGTGCTCATGAGCTGCTGCTCCACTTCCTTGTCGGTCGTGCTGCGGGTGGTGCGGGGGTGTCGTGCGCCGCCGGGTGCTCGTGCACGAACGCCTCGAGCAGCCGGGTGCCCAGCCCGGCTCCCTCCGTGCGGAGGGCCCTGGCGAAGGCTCGGCGTCGCAGGGCGAGCACCAGGCACGCGGTCGAGGGATGCAGGTGCGCCCCCCGGCCAGGTGCCCCGCCCTGCGGATCGGGGACGACCTCCAGGCCTGCTCCCCGGTCCTGGGCGACGACTCGCACCAGCTCGAGCTTGTCGGCCCGCTGCCGGCAGCCGACGCAGGTCCGGATGCTGCCTCGTCGATCCCCGGGGGCACCGCGAGAGGACATCCGACCCACGCTTTCTGCCGGCGGTGGCGAACCGTCCCCCAGTCTAGCCGCTGCCGGCCCCGCTGCCGAACTCGGCGACCGGCGGGTCCACGGGCGGGGTGACGGGCGGGGCGACCGGCGGGGCGACCGGAGGGCCGTCCGGCGCCTCGTCGGAGCGGATGTCGATGCGCCAGCCGGTCAGCCGCGCGGCGAGCCGCGCGTTCTGGCCCTCCTTGCCGATGGCCAGCGACAGCTGGTAGTCGGGCACCACGACCCGGGCCGAGCGCGCGGCGAGGTCGACCACCCGGACCTCGGAGACCCGCGCCGGTGAGAGGGCGTGGGCCACCATCTCGGCCGGGTCCTCGGAGAAGTCCACGATGTCGATCTTCTCCCCGTGCAGCTCGCTCATCACCGCACGGACCCGCTGCCCCATCGGCCCGATGCAGGCGCCCTTGGGGTTGACCCCCGGCACCGTCGAGCGCACCGAGATCTTCGTGCGGTGCCCGGCCTCCCGCGCGATCCCGCAGATCTCGACGGTGCCGTCGGCGATCTCCGGCACCTCGAGCGCGAACAGCTTCTTGACCAGGTTGGGGTGCGAGCGCGACAGCATCACCTGCGGGCCCCGCATCCCCTTGCGCACCGACACGACCAGGCAGCGGATCCGGGAGCCGTGCTCGTAGCGCTCCCCCGGGACCTGCTCGCCCGCCGGCAGCAGCGCCTCGAGCCGGCCGAGGTCGACCATCACGTCACGCGGGTCGCGGCCCTGCTGGATCACCCCGGAGATGATGTCGCCCTCCTTGCCCGAGAACTCCCCGAACTTGACGTCGTCCTCGGCGTCGCGCAGCCGCTGCAGCATGATCTGCTTCGCTGTGGTCGCCGCGATCCGGCCGAAGCCGTCGGGCGTGTCCTCGTACTCCGCGAGGACCGTCCCCTCCTCGTCGGTCTCGGCCGCGAAGACGCTGACGTGGCCGCTCTTGCGGTCCAGCTGCACGCGCGCGTGCGGCTGGGCGCCGGGGCTCTTGTGGTACGCCGTCAGGAGCGCCTGCTCGATCGCCTCGACGAGGATGTCGAAGGAGATCTCCTTCTCCCGCTCCAGCGAGCGCAGGATGTTCATGTCGATGTCCATGCGGGTCAGGGCTCCTTCCGGTTGAGCTCGGTCTGGACCACGGCCTTGGCGACGGCGGCGTACGCGACCTCACGGGACTCCCCGTCGACGTCGAGCACGGCCAGGGCCTCGTCGGCGTCGCGGACCCGGCCGGTCACCGAGCCGCCGTCTGCCAGCGCGACCTTGACCAGCCGGCCGACGTTGCGGCGCCAGTGCCGGGGCAGCGTGAGCGGACGGTCGGTGCCGCGGGAGGTCACCTCGAGGACGTAGGGCCGCTCGCCCATCACGTCGTGCTCGTCGAGGAGCCGGGACACCTCGCGGGTCGCCTCGGCGATGTCGTCCAGGGTGACGCCGCCGTCGCGGTCGACGGCGACGCGCAGGAGCCGGCGGCGTCCGGCCTCGGTGACGTCGACCGCCTCCACGTCCAGCCCGGCGGCGGCCAGCGGTCCGGTCAGCACCTCGGCCACCTGCTCGCGGGTCCGGTCGGTCCTCACGGTGCCCTCCTGCTGTGCTGTTGTGGTCGACGCTGGCACCACCCTAACCGTTGGCGTGCCGGTCCCCGACCGGTCGCGTCCCCTGACAGACTCGCCCCGTGCCAGTGCCGCCCGTGCCGCCCGCGCCCGCGCTCTCCCGTCGTACGGCGACGGGCGGGGCGCTCGCGGTCACCGCCGTCCTCGCGACCGGCTGCACCGGCGCGGACCGGCGACCCGGGGCGGCGGGCCCGACGCCGTCGGTGACCGGATCACCCACGGCCGTGCCGGAGGACCCCGACGTCGCGCTGGCGCGGGCCGTGCTGCTCCGGGAGCGGGCGATGCTGGCGACGCTGCAGGCGACCGCCCGGGTGCACCCCCGGCTGCGCGGCGTGCTCGCGAGCGGCCGCGCGTCGCACCGGGACCACGTCCGGGTGCTCTCCGCAGCCGTCCCGGACGGCACCGGGCCGGCACCCGCCGCCGCGTCCCGGCGCCGCCCCCGACACCCGGCTGCGGTCCCCGCCCGGCCCTCGGCGGCCCTGGCGGCGCTCGCCGGAGCCGAGGAGCGGCACGCGCGCGACGGCCGGGACAGCTGTGTCGCGGCGCGCAGCGGCACGTTCGCGCGACTCCTGGCGAGCATGGCGGCGGCCGCCTCGCAGCAGGCGGCGGTGCTCTCCGCCGCTGCCCGGGAGTCCGCCCGGGAGTCGGCATGAGTCCGGTGCAGTCCCTGCAGCACGCGCTGGCGGGAGAGCACGCGGCGGTGTACCTCTACGGCGTCCTGGGCGGCCGGGTCCCGGCCTCCCAGCAGCCGGACCTCGCGGCGCGGCTGGCCGCCGGCTACGCCACCCATCGCGGGCGTCGGGACCAGCTGACCGCCATGGTCCGGGCGGCCGGGGGCGTGCCCGTGGCCGCCGAGGTCAGCTACCGGCTGCCGAACCCGTGCCGCACCCCGGGCCAGCTGCGCGCCGCGGCGCTCGACGTCGAGCGCCGGTGCGCCGCCGTCTACGCCGCCACGGTGGCCGGCACCGCGCGCCGGGAGCGGGCCTGGGCGGCGGCGGCGCTGGCCGACGGCGCCGTGCGGCAGCTGTCGTTCGGCGGAGCGCCGCAGCCCTACCCGGGGATGCCGGGCCGCCCCGGGCCGAACGGGACGACCGGGGCGAACGGGTAGGCCGGCTCGGCTCAGTCCTCCGGGACCGGGCTGCCGTCCGGCTCCCGGGTCGCGGCGACCACGTAGGCGGCCGCCGCGTCGACGGCGACGACCTCACGCTCCCCCGACGTCCGGTCCCGCACCTCGACGACGCCGTCGGCGAGCCCCTTGCCGACCACGACGATCGTGGGCACGCCGATCAGCTCGGCGTCCTTGAACTTCACCCCCGGTGACACCTTGGGGCGGTCGTCGTACAGCACGGTGAGGCCGCGGGCGGTGAGCTCGACCGCGAGCGCGTCGGCGGTCTCGTGCACCGCGGCGTCCTTGCCCGTGGCGACCACGTGCACGTCGGCGGGCGCGACCTCGCGCGGCCAGGCAAGGCCCAGCTCGTCGTGGGTGTTCTCCGCGATCGCCGCCACCGCACGGGAGATGCCGATCCCGTAGGAGCCCATCGTGACCGTGACGAGCTTGCCGGACTCGTCGAGGACCTGGAGCCCGAGCGCGTCGGCGTACTTGCGGCCGAGCGCGAAGATGTGGCCCATCTCGATGCCGCGCGCGGTCTGCAGCGTCCCGTCGCAGCAGGGGCACGGGTCGCCGTCGCGGACCTCCGCGGCCTCGATCACACCGTCGGGGGTGAAGTCGCGGCCCACCACCAGGTCGAGGACGTGGGACCCAGAGACGTCGGCGCCGGTGACCCAGCGGGTGCCCTCGACGACCCGCGGGTCGACGAGGTACCGGATCCCGGACTCGTTCTTCTCGCCCAGCACGCCGGGCCCGATGTAGCCCTTCGCCAGCGAGGGGTGGCGCGCGAAGTCGGCCTCTCCGAAGGCGTCCACCTCGATCGGCTCGAGCTGCCCGCCGAGCCGCTTCTCGTCGACGCCGCGGTCGCCGGGCAGGCCGATCGCCACCGGCTCCCGGGTGCCGTCGGGGTGCTTGAGGACCACGAGGACGTTCTTCAGGGTGTCCCCCGCGTGCCAGGGCCGGTCCGGTCGCGGGAACGCGGTGTTGAGGTGGTCCACGAGCGTCTGGATCGTCGGGGTGTCGGGCGTCTGCTCGGCGTGCGCGGGCGGCGCGTCGTCGTACGGCACCGGGGCGGGGGGCCGGACCTGCACCGCCTCGACGTTCGCGGCGTAGTCGCAGGTGGAGCAGCGGACGTACGTGTCCTCGCCGTTCTCCGCTGTCGCCAGGAACTCCTCCGACCTGGAGCCGCCCATCGCGCCCGACGTCGCCGTGACGACCACGTAGTCGAAGCCGAGCCGGTCGAAGGTGCGGACGTACGCCGCGCGGTGCGCCTCGTAGGAGCGGTCCAGGCCCTCGTCGCTCACGTCGAAGGAGTAGGAGTCCTTCATGACGAACTCGCGGCCGCGCAGCAGGCCCGCGCGCGGCCGGGCCTCGTCGCGGTACTTGGTCTGGATCTGGTAGAGCCAGACGGGCAGGTCCTTGTAGGAGGAGTACAGGTCCTTGACGACGAGCGTGAACAGCTCCTCGTGGGTCGGCCCGAGCAGGTAGTCGCCGCCCTTGCGGTCCTGGAGGCGGAAGATCCCGTCGCCGTACTCCGACCACCGGCCGGTCGCCTCGTAGGGCTCGCGCGGCAGCAGCGCGGGGAACTGCAGCTCCTGGGCGCCGATCGCGTCCATCTCCTCGCGCACGACCCGCTCCACGTTGCGGAGCACGCGCAGCCCCAGCGGCAGCCAGGAGTAGATGCCCGGGGCGGCGCGGCGGATGTAGCCCGCCCGGACCAGCAGCCGGTGGCTGGGGACCTCGGCGTCCGCCGGGTCGTCCCGGAGCGTGCGCAGGAACAGGCTCGACATCCGCAGGATCATCTCGGGGCCCCCGCGGGGGCGTGAGCGACGTGTCCTGAGCCCAGTCGAAGGGAGCGAGCGGCTTCGTGGGGCGAGATCATGGGCGGAAGGCTATCCGTCCGGGGCCGTCACCGTCGCGCCCGCACACCCGTTGCCCCGCGTCGCGGTCGCGCTACCGGCCGCCGATCCGGACGGCTCGCGCGAGGCCGTGCACGCGTGCGTCCCGGCTCGACAGCGGCTCGAGCCCGAAGCTGTGCTCGATCGTCGCGAGGATCGAGGTCGTGTCGTAGACGCGGTGGTCGACGCCGGAGTGCCGGAAGGACCTGCTGAGCACGAGCGCGGGGATCCGGGTCCCGGGACCCCACTCGTCGTGGACGCCGCGGGTGCCCATGCCGGGTGGCGGGACGTGGTCCCACTGGCCGCCGAACTCGTCGTAGGTGACCACCACGAGCGTGCTGCGCGCCTGCGGCCCCCGGGTGACGGCCTTGAGCAGGCGCACCAGGTGGTCGCTGCCGTTCGGCTCGCTGGAGTAGCCGGGGTGCTCGTTCTCGGCGCCGTAGGGCTTGACGAAGCTCACCGCGGGCAGCCGTCCCGTCCGGGCGGCGTGGAAGAACCGCTTCTCGTCCCGCAGGTGCCGGCGTCCCGGCTGCCCCGGTGCGTAGTCCGCGAAGTAGTTGAAGGGCTGGTGGTGGTACTGGAACAGCGGCCCGGGAGTGCCGGCCGCCGCCGCGTCCCAGCCCCCGGAGTACCAGCTCCAGGACAGCCCGGCGTCGGTGAGCCGGTCACCGATGTTGGGGTAGGTCGCGTCGTCGATCAGCGGCAGCCGTGCCCCCGTCGCGGCGGCCGGCGGGCTGGACGGCTGCATCGTGTTCACCGCGAAGTCGCCGCAGGCCAGGGCCGGGTGCTCCGCCGGACCGCAGGCCTGGGTGAGCTGGGCGTCCTTGACGGTCGTGGCCGGGTGGTACAGCGGGTAGCTCGCGTTCGGGAACCCGTCGGCGTCCAGCACCGAGTGCAGGCCCTCGTCCGGCCCGCCCGGGCCGGCACTGGTGTCGAGGGGCGACCGCGCGGCGATCAGCCACTGGTGGTTGAGGAACGAGCCACCGAACGCGGACTGGAAGAAGTGGTCGGCGACGACGTACTTCGGCGCCCGGCGGGAGTGCAGGTAGCGGTAGACCGGCAGCGACCTCGTCCGGTAGTGCCCCATGGTCAGCCCGACCGCGTCGGAGCCGGTGACGTACCGGTCCTGCCGGCCCCCGTCGAGCTGGTACTGCTCCTGGTAGAAGCGGTGCACGAGGTCCTGCGTGCAGCCGCCCGGGAGGCCCTGCCCCTTCGGCACGCCGTGGTCCGCCTTCTGCCCGGGCGCCGGGCAGGTGGTGTCCTCGGGACGGATGTAGCGGTCGATCGTGAACGTGCCGTTGTGGAAGTGGCTCGTGAAGCCCGTGACGGGTCCGCCGGACGTGTAGACCGTGTGCGAGTCGGCGCACCGCGCGGACAGTGGCGGGGTGGCCAGGTTCACGTCGTTCTGCAGCAGGCAGGTGTAGGGAGTGCCGTCCTGCGCCACCTGGGTCCTGCTCTGCGCGGACGCCTGCCGCCGGCCCTCGACGCGGTGCCGGCCGACGCGGCCCCAGCCGCCGTAGAGGTTGTCGAAGGAGTGGTTCTCCTCGTAGATCACGACCAGGTGCCGGAAGCCCCCGGGCAGGGTCCCGCGGGCGTGCTGGTGCCCGTGCGCGCGGGCCGGGACGTCCGGGGACGCGTCGTCGCCCGACCCCACCAGGAGTCCCGGCGAGACGGCCAGCGAGGCGGTCGCACAGGCGGCGACGAGTCCGGCGAGGCTCATGGTGGTCTCCCCTCGTGGTGCCGACGATCACGGCATCTGTACCAGGGTCCACGGTGGACCGGACCCTCCCGCCGCCGCAACCCCCGGTCCGGTCCGGCCGCGGGCTCGGACCCGCCAGGGCGGGTCAGACCATGTCAGAACATGGCAGAACATGTCAGAACATGATCGTCGCGAAGGTGGCGCTCTGCCGGAAGCCGACCCGTTCGTAGGCACGCCGCGCGGGGGTGTTGTGCGCGTTCACGTAGAGCGAGACGACCGGCGCGATGTCGGCGAGCGCCAGCGACACCACCGCGGCCATGCCGGCCTCCGCCAGCCCCTCCCCGCGACGGTGCGGGGCGACGTACACGCCCTGGACCTGGCAGGCGTACGGCGACGTGGCGGCCACCTCGGCCTTGAAGACCACCCGCCCGTGCTCGAAGCGGGCGAAGGACCAGCCGCGGGAGACCAGCTGCGCGACCCGGGCCCGGTACAGGTCGGCGCCGCCCCCGAGCTCCGGGGAGACGCCGACCTCCTCGGTGTACATCGCCACGCACGCCGGGTAGAGCGCGTCGAGGTCGGACCGCTCGCTGCGCCGGACCAGCGGGTCGGGGGCGACGGCCGGCTCGGCGCCGATCTCCAGGTGCGGCTGGTCCCAGCGCAGGTCCCGCGCCGGTCCCCAGTGCGGCTCCAGCCGCCGCCACAGCGACGCGACCGTCCCCGCCGGCCCCACGATCGTCGCGCAGCGACGGCGCTGCGAGACGGCCCGGGCGGCGAACGCCTCCAGGGCCGGCTCGCCCGCCTGCACCGGCACGAGGTTCGCCGCGGAGTGGCACGCCGCGACCAGCCGGCCGTCCACCAGGTAGCCCCACATCTCCCCGCCCAGCCAGCGCGGGTCCAGCCCGGTCAGGCGGCTGCGGTAGTCGGCGAACGCGTTGACCACCGGGTCCTGCGCGGCGAGCTCCAGCATCGCGGGGAGGTCGGAGGGGCCGAGCAGGCGCAGTCCGTGCTGGGTGCCGAGCACACGCGGGAGCCTACGCGCCGACGAGGCTCTTCGCGGTGCGTGGCCCGGTCGGCTCGCTCCCCTCGACGGACCCGGCGGCCTGCTCGTCGGCGTCGAGCATCGTGGTCTCGTCGAAGGGCCGCTCCCCCGCCAGGACCGCCCGCATCTGCTCACGGTCCACGCCACCGGTCCAGGTCGCGACGAGGACCGTCGCGACGGCGTTGCCGGCGAAGTTCGTCAGGGCGCGGGCCTCGGACATGAAGCGGTCGATGCCGACGATGAGGCCGACGCCGTCGAGCAGCTCGGGGCGGTGCGTGGACAGCCCGCCCGCCAGGGTGGCGAGCCCGGCGCCGGTCACGCCGGCGGCGCCCTTGGACGCGATGACCATGAAGACCAGCAGCGAGATCTGCTCGCCGAGGTGCAGCGGCTTGCCGAGCGCCTCGGCCACGAACAGCGACGCCATCGTCAGGTAGATCGCGGTGCCGTCGAGGTTGAAGGAGTAGCCGGTCGGCACCACGACGCCGACGGTGGCCTGGTCGACGCCGGCGTGCTCCATCTTGGCGATCAGCCGCGGCAGCGCCGACTCCGAGGACGACGTCGACAGGATCAGCAGGAACTCGCGGGCGAGGTAGCGCAGCAGGCTGAACACGTTGACGCCGGTGACCAGCTTGAGGATGGTGCCGAGCACGACGAACACGAAGATCGCGCAGGTGATGTAGAAGCCGACCATGATGACCGCGAGGCTCTTCAGCGCGTCGATGCCGGTCTCGCCGACGACGGCGGCCATCGCGCCGAAGGCGCCGACGGGCGCGGCCCACATGATCATCGCGAGCACCCGGAACACCAGCCGCTGCACGTGCTCGACGCCGCGCACGATCGGGCGGCCGGCGGGGCCCATGGCCTGGAGCGCGAACCCGACGAGCAGCGCCACCAGCAGGGCCTGGAGGACCTCCCCGTCGGTGAGGGAGGAGACGAGCGTGGTGGGGATGATGCCGAGCAGGAAGTCCGTCGTGGTCCCCGCCTCGGCGGCCTGGTCCGCGCCGGCCTTGGCGACGTCCGGGGTCAGGTGCAGTCCCGCGCCCGGGTGCAGGAGGTTGCCGACCACCAGGCCGATGGCCAGCGCGACGGTCGACATCACCAGGAAGTAGCCGAGGGCGAGGCCGCCGACCTTGCCGACGTGGGCGGCGCTGCGGACGGAGCCGACGCCGAGCACGATCGTGCAGAAGATGACCGGCGCGATCATCATCTTGATCAGGCCGACGAAGGCCGTGCCGACCGGCTTGAGGCCCACCGCGAAGCCGGGAGCGGCCAGCCCGACGAGGACGCCGAGGACGACGGCGGCGATGACGGCGAGGTACAGCCAGTGGGTGCGGTCGGTGCGCCGGGCGGGGCCGGCCTCGGTTCTGACGGGCGACGACATGGCGGTGTCTCCAAGAGGGCTGGGGGGTCCGGGGGGTCCGGGGGGTCCGGGGGTGTCCCGGTGGAGCCGACGATGTCGCACCCTGTGAGCGCGGTCACCGTTCTGGTCGTTGAGTTCACACGCCCTGGCTCCTCCGGGGCGAGAATGCCGGGGTGTCCCGTCCCTCCGGCCGCCGCAGCCCCGTCGCCCGGCAGATCCTCCTGCTGCAGGTGCTGGTCGTCCTCGTGGTGGTGGCCGGGTCCGTGGCGCTGACCTACACCGACGCCCGGCGGACGCAGGTCGCCGGCGCCCGCGACCGGTCGCTGGCGGTGGCCGTCGCGGTGGCGGACACCCCGCTGGTGCGCCGGGCGCTGCGGACGCCGGACCCCTCGAAGGCGATCCAGCCGTTCGCCGAGCGGGTACGGCGCGACTCCGGCACCGACTTCGTCGTGGTGATGAGCACCCACCGCGTCCGCTACTCCCACCCGGACCCGGCCCGGATCGGGGGCCGCTTCATCGGCGACCTCGGCACGGCGCCGCTCGGCACACCGTTCACCGAGGAGTACACCGGCACCCTCGGCCCCTCGATGCGGGCGGTGGTCCCGGTCGAGGCGGGGGGACGCGTGGTCGCGCTCGTCTCGGTCGGCATCACGATGGAGCGGATCCAGGACGCGCTCGTGAGCCGGCTGCCCACCATCGGCCTGGCCGCCGCCGGGATCCTCGCGGCCGGACTCGTCGGCGCCTGGCTGATCAGCCGGCGGCTGCGCCGGCAGACGCACGGGATGGGCGAGCGCGAGATCACCCGGATGTACGAGTACTACGACGCCGTGCTGCACGCGGTGCGCGAGGGGCTGCTCCTCGTCGACGCGGAGGGCCGGCTCCAGCTGGTCAACGAGGAGGCCACCCGGCTGCTCGGCGTCGGCGAGGACGACGTGGGCCGGCCGGTCGCCGACCTCGGCCTGCCGAAGCCGCTCGCCCGGGCGGTGGCCTCGGGCGTCCAGCGCTCCGACGAGATCCACCTGGTCGACGACCGGGTGCTGGTGCTCAACAGCTCGCCGGCGCGGTGGCAGGGACACGACGTGGGGTCGGTCGTCACGCTGCGCGACCACACCGAGATCCAGGCCGTGGCGGGCGAGCTGGACACCGTGCGGGGACTGGCGGAGTCCCTGCGCAGCCAGAGCCACGAGGCCGCCAACCGGCTGCACACGGTGGTGTCGCTGGTCGAGCTCGGCCGCACGGACGAGGCGCTCGACTTCGCCACCGAGGAGCTCGAGACCGCCCAGGTGCTCACCGACCGCGTCGTCGGCTCGGTGTCGGACCCGGTCGTGTCGGCGCTGCTGCTGGGCAAGACAGCACAGGCGGCCGAGCGAGGGGTGCAGCTGCGGCTCGACGACCGCATCGACGTCTCCGGCCTGCCGGTGGACCAGCGGGACGCCGTGACGATGCTGGGCAACCTGCTCGACAACGCCATGGACGCCGTCGGCGACCGCCCGGAGCGGGTGGTGCTGGTCGAGATGACCTCGTCGGCCGACTCCCTGCACCTGCGGGTCTCCGACTCCGGCGCCGGCCTGTCCCCCGCGCTGCGGCAGCGGGTCTTCGAGCGCGGCTGGTCCACCAAGACCTCCGACGGGCCGGTCGGGCGCGGCCTGGGGCTGGCCCTGGTGGTGCAGGCGGTGCGCAGGTACGGCGGCCGCATCGACGTGGCCGGCTCGCCGCTGGGCGGGGCCGCCTTCGACATCCGGATCGGGACCGTCCCGTGACGCCGGACCGCCCCCGAGACGTGCGGGTGCTCGTCGTCGAGGACGAGGAGCTGTCGGCGCAGGCGCACGCCGACTACGTCCGTCGTACGGCGGGGTTCGAGCTGGCCGGGGTGGCCCGGTCGTCGGTCGAGACGCTGCGGGCGCTGCGGGCCGACGGAGCGGTGGACCTGGTGCTGCTGGACATGCACCTGCCCGACGGGCACGGGCTCGGGCTGCTGCGAGCGATGCGCGCGGAGGGTCACCTGTGCGACGTGATCGCGGTGACCGCGGCCCGCGACGTCGAGGTGGTCAAGCGGGCCGTCTCGCAGGGCGTGGTGCTCTACCTGCTCAAGCCGTTCACCTACGCGGGGTTCCGCAGCAAGCTCGAGCAGTACGCCGACTACCGCCGACGGCTCAGCGACGACACCGGCCCGCTCGGCCAGGACGAGGTCGACCGGGTCCTGGGCGTGCTGCGGGCGACGCCGCGACGGTCGGCGGTCCCCAAGGGCATGAGCGTCGACACGCTACGGGAGGTGACGCTGGCGCTGCGCGACGGCGTCGGCCGCTCCGCCTCCGAGCTCGCCGGCGACATCGGCAGCTCGCGGGTCACCGCACGGCGCTACCTGGAGTACCTCGCGGCGGAGGAGGTCGTCGAGCGCAGCGTCCGGTACGGCGGCAGCGGCCGCCCCGAGGTGGAGTACCGCTGGACGGGTGCCTGACCCGGTCAGCCGACCGTGACGGTGGCGCCGCCGCCGCCGTCGACCGCCGGCTCGAGCTCCTCGGCGATCCGCATCGCCTCCTCGATCAGGGTCTCGACGATCTTCGACTCCGGGACGGTCTTGACGACCTCGCCCTTGACGAAGATCTGGCCCTTGCCGTTGCCCGAGGCGACGCCGAGGTCGGCCTCGCGCGCCTCGCCGGGACCGTTGACGACGCAGCCCATGACCGCGACCCGCAGCGGGACCTCGAGCCCGTCGAGCCCGGCCGTCACCTCGTCCGCGAGCTTGTAGACGTCGACCTGGGCCCGCCCGCACGACGGGCAGGAGACGATCTCGAGGCGACGCGGGCGCAGGTTGAGCGACTCCAGGATCTGCAGGCCGACCTTGACCTCCTCGACCGGAGGCGCGGACAGCGAGACCCGGATCGTGTCGCCGATCCCCTTCGACAGCAGCGCACCGAACGCCACGCTGCTCTTGATCGTGCCCTGGAACGCCGGGCCTGCCTCGGTGACGCCGAGGTGGAGCGGCCAGTCCCCGCGCTCGGCGAGCATCTCGTAGGCCCTCACCATCACGACCGGGTCGTTGTGCTTGACCGAGATCTTGAAGTCGTGGAAGTCGTGCTCCTCGAACAGGGACGCCTCCCAGACGGCGGACTCCACGAGCGCCTCGGGCGTGGCGCGGCCGTGCTTCTCCAGGAGCCGCTTGTCGAGACTGCCGGCGTTGACGCCGATCCGGATCGACGTACCGCGGTCCTTGGCGGCCCGGGCGATCTGCTTCACCTGGTCGTCGAAGCGGCGGATGTTGCCCGGGTTGACCCGTACGGCGGCGCAGCCGGCGTCGATCGCGGCGAAGACGTACTTGGGCTGGAAGTGGATGTCGGCGATGACCGGGATCTGCGAGTGCGACGCGATCTGCGGCAGCGCCTCGGCGTCGTCCTGCGACGGGCAGGCCACCCGCACGATGTCGCAGCCGGCAGCGGTGAGCTCGGCGATCTGCTGCAGCGTCGTGTTGACGTCGGCGGTCAGCGTCGTGGTCATCGACTGCACGGAGATCGGCGCGTCGCCGCCGACCAGGACCGTCCCCACCTTGATCTGGCGGCTCCGCCGCCGGGGTGCCAGCACCGGCGGAGGGGCGGCCGGCATGCCGAGGTTGACCGAGGTCATCGTCTTCCTTCTTGTCTGCTTGTCTGCGTGTCGAGCGGTTCGTGGTGCCGTTCGTGTGCCCGGGGTGGGAGCGCTAGCTGAGGCTGACCGGCGCGACGATGTCGGCGTAGATCAGAACGACGCTCGCCACCAGGATGACACCGGCCATGACGTACCCCACCGGGAGCAGCTTGGCGACGTCGACGAAGCCGGGGTCGGGGCGGCGGAGCAGCTTCGCGACGGCCCGCCGCAGCGCCTCGTAGACGGCGCCGGCCATCTGACCGCCGTCGAGGGGGAGCAGCGGCACCAGGTTCAGGACCCCGAGGAAGAGGTTGAGCCCGGCGAGCAGGCCGACGACGCTGAAGATCCCGTCGCTCAGCGGGACGCCCCGCTGGCTGGTCAGCTCGCCCGCGACGCGTCCCGCGCCGACGACGCTCATCGGGCCGTTCGGGTCCCGCTTCTCCAGACCGACCGCGGCCCGGGCGACGTGGTAGAGCTTCACCGGCAGCGAGCCGATCGCCTTGACGGTCTCCCAGGTGCCGCTGGCCATGGTGGACACGACGTAGCCGGGCCCCTGCCGGACGTAGCCGGCCGTCGGGACCACCCCGAGGAAGCCCGTGCGGGTCAGCTGGTCGGAGCCGCCGGGGACCGGTCGCGCGGTGACGGTCGTGCTCGTGTGCAGCGTCCGCCGGTGACCGGCGCGCTCGACCACGATCGTGGCGGCACCGGCGTCGTTCGCGGCGATCACCTTGCGCAGCTGCCACCAGGTCGAGACCGGGGTGCCGTTGAACGACACGATCCGGTCACCGGGGCGGATCCCGGCCTTCTTGGCGGGAGCCTCGGGGTCCGCGGCCGTGCAGGGCCGCTCGGACGCGTCCGCCGACGTGGTCGCGATGACGCACTGCGAGACCTGTCCCACCACGGTGCTGCCGGTGTCGGGCACCAGCGCACCGCGGCCCATGAACACGACCGCGAACAGCAGGAACGCCAGGACCAGGTTGGTGGCGACGCCCGAGCCCATGATCACGAGCTTCTTCCACCACGACAGCCGGTAGAAGAGGCGGTCCTCGTCGCCCTCCTCCACCAGGTCGTACTCCGCCGAGCGCGCGTCGCGGATCAGCTGCGACACGACGCCCGTGTTCGAGCCGCGCAGCGCCGACGGGTCGTCCCCGTCGCCGGGCGGCAGCATCCCGACGAGCTTGACGTAGCCGCCGAAGGGCACCGCCTTGACGCCGTACTCGGTCTCGCCGCGGCGGCGGGACCACACCGTCGGCCCGAAGCCGACGAAGTACTGGGTCACCTTGACGCCGAACAGCTTGCCCGGCACGAGGTGGCCGAGCTCGTGCAGGCCGATGGACGCGGCGACGCCGACGGCGAACACCAGCACCCCGAGCACGAACATGAGCACGGTCATCTCGCGGTGGTCCCGGTTCCTCTCCTCGCCTCGGCACGTGCCCAAGCGTCGGCCGCCAGCACGTCCTCGACGGTCACGTCCGTCGGGTTCGAGGGTACGTCGTGCGAGCGCAGGACCCGCTCGATCGTCGGCACGATGTCGGTGAACCTCGTCTCACCGTCGAGGAACGCCTGCACGCAGACCTCGTTCGCCGCGTTGTAGACCGCCGGCGCCGTGCCGCCGCGGACCCCGGCCTCGCGAGCCAGCCGGACGGCGGGGAACGCCTCGTCGTCGAGCGGCAGGAACTCCCACGTCTGCGCGGCGGTCCAGTCGACCGGCGGTGCGGCGTCCGGGACCCGGTCGGGCCAGCCGAGGCCGAGCGCGATCGGGACCAGCATCGAGGGCGGCGAAGCCTGGGCCAGCGTCGAGCCGTCGACGAACTCGACCATGGAGTGCACGACGGACGTGGGGTGGACGACGACCTCGATGCGGTCGAACGGGACCCCGAAGAGCAGGTGCGCCTCGATCACCTCGAGCCCCTTGTTCACCAGCGTCGCGGAGTTCAGCGTGACCACCGGCCCCATCGACCAGGTGGGGTGCGCCAGGGCCTGCCGGGGCGTCACGTCGTGCAGCTGCTCGGGCCGGCGGCCGCGGAACGGCCCGCCACTGGCGGTGAGCACGAGCCGGCGCACCTCGTCGGCGCGGCCGGCGCGCAGGCACTGGGCCAGCGCGCTGTGCTCGGAGTCGACCGGGACGATCTGGCCGGGCCGGGCGCGGCGGGTCACGACCGGGCCGCCGATGATCAGCGACTCCTTGTTGGCCAGCGCGAGCGTGCGGCCGGCGTCCAGCGCGGCCAGCGTCGGCCGCAGGCCCACGGCGCCGGTCATGCCGTTGAGCACCACGTCGCACTCCAGCCCGGCGGCGTGGCAGGAGGCCTCCTCGCCGAGGTCGGCGAAGGCCGGCGCGAACTCCGCGACCTGCGCGGCGAACAGGTCGGGCCGCGACCCTGCAGCGGTGAGGGCCACCACCCGGAACCGGTCCGGGTTGGCCCGGACGACCTCGAGCGCCTGGGTGCCGATCGAGCCTGTGGAGCCCAGAAGCACGACGTCGCGGCGACTGCTCGGCGGGGGAGGCACCCACCCATCCTGCCGGACTAGGGTGGGCACCGTGACCTTCACCTCGACCGACACCCCCGTCACCGCCCCCGGCACCGCGCCCGCCTCCTCCACGGCCGGCGGCCCCGGGCTCCCCCAGGAGCGGCGCCTCGTCACGGCGATCCCCGGACCCCGCTCACAGGAGCGCTTCGAGCGACGCGGCCGGCATGTCGCCGCCGGGGTGGGCACCACCCTGCCCGTCTTCGTCGAGTCCGCGGGCGGCGGCGTCCTCGTGGACGTCGACGGCAACTCGCTGATCGACCTCGGCTCGGGCATCGCGGTCGTCGGCGTCGGCAACGCCGCCCCGCACGTCGTCGACCGCGTCGTCGAGCAGGTCCGCGCGTTCACCCACACCTGCTTCATGGTCACGCCCTACGACGTGTACGTCGACGTGTGCGAGCAGCTCGGGGAGCTGACGCCCGGCGACCACGACAAGCGCTCGGCGCTGTTCAACTCCGGCGCCGAGGCGGTCGAGAACGCCGTCAAGGTGGCCCGCTCCTACACCGGGCGCAGCGCCGTGGCCGTCGTCGACCACGCCTACCACGGCCGCACGAACCTCACGATGGCGATGACCGCGAAGTCGATGCCCTACAAGCACGGGTTCGGGCCGTTCGCCAACGAGGTGTACCGGGTCCCGACGTCCTACCCGTTCCGGGAGCCGACGGCGATCTCCGGCGAGCAGGCGGCCGATCGCGCGATCGACGTACTCGAGAAGCAGGTGGGGGCGACCGACCTCGCGTGCCTGGTGATCGAGCCGATCCTCGGCGAGGGCGGATTCGTGGTGCCGGCCGACGGGTTCCTGCCTCGGCTGCGGGAGTGGACCGCGGCGCACGGCGTGGTGCTGGTCGCCGACGAGATCCAGACCGGCTTCTGCCGCACGGGCGACTGGTTCGCGTGCGACCACGAGGGCGTCGTCCCCGACCTGATCACGACCGCGAAGGGGATCGCCGGCGGCCTGCCGCTCTCGGCGGTGACCGGCCGCGCGGAGATCATGGACTCCGTGCACAACGGCGGCCTGGGCGGCACCTACGGCGGCAACCCGGTCGCCTGCGCGGCGGCGCTCGGCGCCATCGCGACCATGCGCGAGGACAACCTGTGCGGGCGGGCCCGCGAGATCGGCGAGCTCGTCGGCGGCCGGCTGCGCGGGATCGCCGAGCGGCACCCCTGTATCGGCGACGTCCGCGGCCGCGGCGCGATGATGGCGGTCGAGGTCGTCGACGAGGACGGCCGCAGCCCGCACCCGGTGCGTGCGGCGGCGGTCTCGGCGTACTGCCACTCCCAGGGAGTCGTGACGCTGACCTGCGGGACCTACGGCAACGTGCTGCGGTTCCTGCCGCCGCTGGTGATCTCCGACGCCCTGCTCGGGGAGGGGTTCGACGTCGTCGCCGAGGCCTTCGACGCCACCGCCTGACCCGCCGCGACGGCGCGTCTGGCGCTTCCCGACCCGGTGAGACGGCGCGTCTGGCGTCCTACGAGGCGGTGAGACGGCGCGTCTGGCGTCCTACGAGGCGGTGAGACGGCGCGTCTGGTGAAGTTGCCCCGCCAAATGCGCCGGGTCAGCAGCACACCGCCCGCCAGACGCGCCGGGTCAGCAGCATGCAGCCCGCCAGACGCGCCGGGTCGGCAGCTTGCAGGCGATCGGTCGTACGTCGGAGCTAGTCCTGCGGCGGGGGACGGTCACGGCTGCCAGCGTCGCGCTGGCCCCACGGTGCGCCGTACTGCGTGAGCAGGTCCAGGAACGGGACGGCGTCGAACGCCTCGGGCCCGAGCACACCTGTCCCGGACCAGGTCCCCCTGGCCAGCAGCTCCAGCGCCACGACCGGGTTGACGGCGGTCTGCCAGACGACGCACTGGTGACCGTACTCGCTCATCGACCACTCGTTGTCCACCACGTGGTAGAGGTACGTCGACCGGGGCCGGCCGTCCTTGCCGGTCCCGGTGACCTGCAGCCCCGCGCAGGTCTTTCCGCGCATCCTCTCCCCCAGCGTCGCGGGGTCGGGGAGGCAGGCCGCGACGACGTCGCGAGGGCTGACCTCGACACCGCCGGCGCGGACCTTCTCGGTGCGGTCCAGGCCGAGCAGGTGCAGCGTCCGGAGCACGCCGATGAACTCCTCGCCGAGGCCGTACTTGAACGTCACCCGCTTCGCGTCGACCCAGCGCGGCATGAGGAGCACCTCCTCGTGCTCGACGTTGACGCACTCGACCGGCCCGATCCCCTCGGGGAAGTCGAAGACCTCCGGCTCGCTGAACGGCTCGGTCGTGAACCAGTCGCGGCCCTTCTCCCACACCACCGGCGGGTTGAGGCACTCCTCGATCGTCGTCCAGATGGAGAACGAGGGAGCGAAGTCGTGACCCGCGACGGTCAGGTTCGCCCCGTCGCGAACGCCGAGCTCGTCGATGTCCTCGAACAGGTGGTCCGCGGCGTACCTCGCGAACACGTCGGACAGCCCCGGCTCGACGCCGATCCCGCACAGCGCGAGGCGCCCCGCGCCCTCCCAGTCGGCGGCCTTCGCGAACTGCTCGTCGCCAAGCTTCACGCCGACCTCGGAGTACGGCGCGTCGGGATGGGGCCGCGACAGGCTCATCGCCATGTCGAGGTAGTCGGCTCCCCCGTCGTACGCGCCGTCGAAGATGGGCATCACGAACCGCGGGTCGACGGCGTTCATCACGTGGGTGACTGCGTGCTCACGGACGAGGGACGCGACGGCGGAGGCCGACGACGCGTCGACCCGTGCGGCCACGAAGCGTCCGTCGGCGGCCGCAGCCCGCTCCGCGCGCGCGAGGTCGTAGTCGCTGACGACGAGCAGCTCGAAGAAGTCGCGGCGGGCCGCGATGGAGGCGAACGCCGCGCCGACACCGCCGGCGCCGACGAGGAGGATCCGCACGCTAGGAGCCGATGTAGGACATCACGTGCTTGATCCGCGTGTAGTCCTCCAGGCCGTACATGGAGAGGTCCTTGCCGTAGCCGCTGTGCTTGAACCCGCCGTGCGGCATCTCCGCGACGATCGGGATGTGGGTGTTGATCCACACGCACCCGAAGTCGAGGTGCTTGGCCATGCGCATCGCCCGACCGTGGTCCTTGGTCCACACCGAGGAGGCGAGGCCGTACTTCACGCCGTTGGCCCAGCGCAGGGCCTCCTGCTCGTCGCTGAACCTCTGGACGGTGATGACGGGTCCGAAGATCTCGTCCTGGATGACCTCGTCGTCCTGACGCAGCCCGGAGACGACGGTCGGGGCGTAGAAGAAGCCCTGGTCGCCCTGCCGCGCGCCGCCGGTCTCCACGCTCGCGTGGTCGGGCAGCCGCTCGAGCATGCCGCTGACCCGGTCGAGCTGGCTGCGGTTGTTGAGGGGGCCGTACAGCACGTCGTCGTCGGGCGCGCCGGTCCTGGTCGACCTGGCCTGCTCGGTGAGGGCGGCGACGAAGTCCTGGTGGACGCCCGGGCCGGCGAGCACGCGGGTCGCCGCCGTGCAGTCCTGGCCGGCGTTGAAGTAGCCGGCCGCCGCGATGCCCTCGGCCGCGGCCTCCACGTCGGCGTCGTCGAACACGATGACCGGCGCCTTGCCGCCGAGCTCGAGGTGCGCGCGCTTGAGCTGGGCTGCCGCGGAGCCCGCGACCTCCATGCCCGCGCGGACGGAGCCGGTGATCGACACCATCTGCGGCACCGGGTGCTCGACCAGCGCGCGCCCGGTGTCCCGGTCGCCGCAGACGACGTTGAACACGCCCGGCGGCAGGAACTCCTGCGCCATCTGCGCGAACAGCGTGGTCGACGCCGGGGTGGTGTCCGACGGCTTGAGGACCACGGTGTTCCCCGCCGCGAGCGCGGGACCGATCTTCCAGACCATCATCATCAGCGGGTAGTTCCACGGCGTCACCTGCGCGACCACGCCGATGGGCTCGCGGCGGATGCTGGAGGTGTGGTCCTTGAGGTACTCGCCGGTGGCCCGGCCCTCCAGCACGCGCGCGGCCCCCGCGAAGAACCGGAGCTGGTCCACGCACGGCGGCAGCTCCTCCTCGGCGGTCAGCTGGAGCGGCTTGCCGGTGTTCTGCGACTCCGCGCGCACGAACTCGTCGGCGCGCGACTCCAGTGCGTCCGCGATCTTCAGCAGCGCCCGCTGCCGCTCCGCCGGCGTGGTGTCGCCCCACTGCTCGAAGGCGGTCTCGGCGGCGCGCATGGCGCGGTCGACGTCCTCGGCCCCGGAGGCGGGCGCCGAGGCGTAGACCTCCCCGGTCACGGGACTGACGAGGTCGTACGTCGCGCCGTCCGCGGCGGCGACGGGCTCGCCGTTGACGATGTTGTGGAAGCTGAGGTCGGCCATGGCCCGAAGCCTAGCGATCAGGCAACGAGATCGATAGGGAGCGCCAGGAAAGACTGACGAGATCCTCCGCAGAGCCGACACGCGGGCGCGATATCCGTGTCGCCGCGCCTCCCGGGGCCGAGGGCCGGTCAGTACCCGGACGGTCTCGCGGGGACGTACAGCCAGTCGTGGAAGAGCGGGCCGAGGTCCTGCCCCGAGACTCGCTCCGCCAGGGCGACGAGCTGCGCCGTGGTGCCGTGCCCCTCATGGTGGGCGGCGGCCCAGCGCCGCATGACCGCGAAGAAGTCGCTCGTGCCGATCCGCTCGCGCAGCACCTGCAGGGTCATCGCACCGCGCTCGTAGACCGGGGCGCCGAACATGTCGGCGGGGTCGCTGAAGCGGGCCGGTGCGGGGCTCCACAGCGAGGAGGACGCCGGGTTCGCGTCGTACCGCTCGCGGAACGCGCGGGCCGGGCTCGGCCCGCCGTGGACGGCGTTCCACAGGTCCTCGGAGTACGTCGCGAAGCCCTCGTGCAGCCACAGGTCGGTCCATCGGGTCAGCGTGACGGAGTCGCCGTACCACTGGTGGGCGAGCTCGTGCACGACCGTGACCGCGTCGGGAGCCCCGTCGAAGACCGGGCGGTTCTGGGTCTCGAGGGCGTAGCCGACCCCCACGCGGTCGATCACCACACCCGTGCTCGAGAACGGGTAGCGGCCGTAGCGCCGCTCCAGGAACCGGACCGCCCTCGGCACCAGCCGGCGCACCGCCGCCTGGCTGCCGTAGCGGGGGTCGACGAAGCTCCAGACCGGCAGCCTGCGGCCGGTCGTGGTGCGCATCGTCGAGTGGTGCACGGAGTAGCGGCCGATCGAGACCATCGCCAGGTACGTCGCCATCCGGTGGCCCTGCCGCCAGGTCCACGTCGTCCGGCCGGCCTGGGACCGCCGGCGGACCAGCTCGCCGTTGCCCGCCACCGCGAGCCGGGACGGGGCGGTCACCCTCACGGCGAAGGTCGCCTTGTCGCGCGGGGTGTTGTTGTCAGGGAACCAGGTCATCGCGCCGACCGGCTCGCTGACCACCGTCGCACCGTCGTCGGTCGGCACCCATCCCTCCGAGGAGCCGTCCGGGTCGATGTGGGTGGTCGGGCGTCCCGCGTAGGCGACGCTCGTCGTGAACCGGCCGCGGACCGGTCGTCGCGGGGTCACCACCAGCTTGTGTCCGTGCCGCTCGAACCGCGCCGGGTGGCCGTCCACCCGCACGGAGCGGACGTGCAGGCCCTGGAGGTCGAGCGAGTACGACGAGAGCGGGTGCGTCGTGCGCGCGAACACCGAGGTGGCCGCGTCGATCCGGCCGGTGCGTGGCGCGAACGCGAGCCGGATCGCGTAGTGGCGCACCTGGTAGCCGGAGTTGCCCATCGAGGGGAACAGCGGGTCGCCGGCCGACCCCCCACCCGGCGACGGCGTCGACGCCCGTGCGGTGGCCGGCGGCGCGACGGCGGTCAGCGAGCCCAGGCCCACGGTCGTGGCGAGCACGGCGGCGACGAGACGGGGACGCACCGACGGCATGGTCGCTCCTGGGGTTCGGGGTCGTTGCTGGGGCAGGGCGGAATCACGCTAGCAGCGGCCTCCGTCAGGACACGTGGACCGGCACCCCGTCGACGTACGTCGCGACGACGCGGGCCCGGCCGATCTCGCCCGGGTCCCCGGCCAGCGGGTCACGGTCGAGGACCGCCAGGTCGGCGAGGCGGCCCGGCGCCAGCACGCCGGCGCCGTCGAGGTGGTTCACGTGCGCCGCACCGCTCGTGTACGCGGCGAACGCCTGCACCGGGTGGAGGGCCTCCGCCGGCAGGAACGGCTCACCCGGGTTCTCGGGGTCCGTGCGGTTGACGGCGACGTGGATCGCGGCCAGGGGGTCGGGCGTGCTGACGGGCCAGTCGCTGCCCGCGACCAGACGGGCTCCCGCCCGCGCGAGCGAGGCGAAGGGGTACTGCCAGCCGGCGAGCTCGGCGTCGAGGAACGGCAGCGTCAGCTCGGTCATGGCGTCGTCGACGGCGGCCCACAACGCCTGGATGTTGGCGCTCACGTCGAGCGCCGCGAAGCGCGCACGGTCCTGCGGGGCCACGACCTGCAGGTGCGCGACGTGGTGCCGGCCCGCCGAGACGCCGTTGGCGGTGCGGGCCGCCTCGAAGGCGTCGAGCGCCTCCCGGACCGCCCGGTCCCCGATCGCGTGCACATGGATCCCGAAGCCCTCGGCGTCGAGCCGGGTCACCGCGGCCGCCAGCAGCGCCGGCTCGACGAAGGAGAGGCCGCGCCGTGCCGTGCTGCCGCCCCTGCCGTCGAGATAGGGCCGGGACAGCGCGGCGGTGCCGTTCTCGACGACGCCGTCCTGCATGATCTTCACCGAGCCGGCGTCCAGCCGGCCGCGGGTCAGCGCGGCCCTTCGCTCGAGCAGGTCCGGCACCTGATCGAGGCCGCGGTCGCGTCGCCACCACAGCGCACCGCGCACCCGGGCGGTGAGCGTGCCCGCCCCGACGGCGCGCACGTACGCCCCGGAGGGGTCGCCGTTGCCGGCGTACTCCCCGAGCAGGGCGTCCTGCCACGCCGTGACCCCGAGCGAGTGCAGGTAGGACTGCGCGACCTGCAGCCCGAGGTCGTACTCCGCGTCGGTGGTGGCCGGGATCCGCCGCTGCACGAGGTCCATGGCGCCCTCGTGAAGGGTGCCGGTGGGGGCCCCGGCCGGGTCCCGCTCGATCCGCCCGTCGGCCGGGTCCGGCGTGCCGGGACCCACCCCGGCCAGCCGCAGGGCCGCGGAGCTCACCCAGGCGCCGTGGTGGTCGCGGTTGGCGAGGAAGACGGGACGGCCCGCAAGCACGTGGTCGAGGTCCGCGGCGAGCGGACCGGCCGGCCCGAAAGCGGGCATCGACCAGCCCCCGCCGAGCACCCAGGGGCGGTCGGGGTGCTCCTCGGCGTAGCGGCGGACCTCGACGAGGTACTCCTCCCGCGTCGAGAGGCCGGTGAGGTCGCAGCGGGTCCGCTCGACGCCGCCCTGCACCGGGTGCACGTGCGCGTCCTGGAAGCCGGGCAGCACCAGACCGCCCGCGAGGTCCACGACCTCGGCACCCGTCGTGACGTGCTCCGTGAGCCGGTCCTCGGGCTCCACGGCGACGACCCGGTCGCCCCGGACGACGACCCCGTGGCCCGGTCGGTGCCGGTGCCCGTCGAAGACGTGGCCGTTGCGAAGGACGAGGGTCGGCGTGCGCATCGGACCAGTGTGCCTTCGGATTCCGTCGACTGACCAGGGGTACGGTGACGAAGTCGTTCCATCTCACCCGGTACGAGCGACGGATCCGCTTGCATTCGGTGTCCAGCGACGGGCACCATGGAGGCACCCACGACGAGGAGAGCGACGCATGACCTCACCCAGCCAGACGCCGTCAGGCCTGCCCATGGACGACGAGACGTACTCGGCCCTGCAGAAGTCCGCACGGGAGCACCTGTGGATGCACTTCACGCGGATGTCGAGCTACGACCACGCCGACGTCCCGGTGATCGTGCGCGGCGAGGGCGCCTACGTGTACGACGCCAAGGGCCGGCGCTACCTCGACGCGCTCGCCGGGCTGTTCGTGAGCCAGGTCGGTCACGGTCGCGCCGAGCTCGCGCAGGCGGCCGCGCGGCAGGCCTCGGAGCTCGCCTTCTTCCCGCTGTGGTCCTACGCCCACCCCGAGGCCATCAAGCTGGCCGAGCGGGTGGCGAACTACGCCCCCGGCGACCTG
This sequence comes from Nocardioidaceae bacterium, assembly GCA_025927595.1. GTDB lineage: Bacteria > Actinomycetota > Actinomycetes > Propionibacteriales > Nocardioidaceae > Nocardioides_B. Next base: position 40,409 of record JAICLD010000002.1, read on the forward strand.
AACCGGGTGTTCTTCACCAGCGGCGGCGGCGAGGCCGTCGAGTCGGCCTGGAAGCTGGCCAAGAACTACTTCAAGATCACCGGCAGGCCGATGAAGCACAAGGTGATCAGCCGCTCGATCGCCTACCACGGGACCACGCAGGGCGCGCTCTCGATCACGGGGCTGCCGGGCCTGAAGGCGGTCTTCGAGCCGCTGGTGCCCTCGACGTTCCGCGTGCCGAACACGAACTTCTACCGCGCCCCGCAGCCCTACCAGTCCTCGGGCGACCTCGAGGCGTTCGGCCTCTGGGCCGCGGACCAGATCGCGGTGGCGATCGAGAACGAGGGACCCGAGACGGTCGCCGCGGTCTTCCTCGAGCCCGTGCAGAACGCCGGCGGCTGCTTCCCGCCGCCTCCCGGCTACTTCCAGCGGGTCCGCGAGATCTGCGACCGGTACGACGTCCTGCTCGTCAGCGACGAGGTGATCTGCGCCTTCGGGCGGCTCGGGCACATGTTCGGTGCCGAGCGCTACGGCTACCAGCCCGACATGATCACCTGCGCGAAGGGCCTCACGTCCGGCTACTCCCCGCTCGGCGCCATGATCGCCTCCGACCGGCTGATGGAGCCGTTCCTGCACGGCACCGAGACGTTCGCGCACGGCTACACGTTCGGCGGCCACCCGGTGTCCACGGCGGTCGGCAACGCGAACCTCGACATCTTCGAGCGGGAGGGCCTCAACCGCCACGTGCTCGACACCCAGGACGCGTTCCGCGCCACCTTGGAGAAGCTGACCGACCTGCCGATCGTGGGCGACGTCCGTGGCGACGGCTTCTTCTACGGCATCGAGATGGTCAAGGACAAGGCGACCAAGGAGACCTTCGACGACGTCGAGGCCGAGCGGCTGCTGCGCGGCTTCCTGTCCAAGGCGCTGTTCGACGCGGGTCTCTACTGCCGCGCCGACGACCGCGGCGACCCGGTGATCCAGCTCGCTCCCCCGCTGACCTGCGACCAGGAGCACTTCGACGAGATCGAGCAGAAGCTGCGCTCGGTGCTCGAGGAGGCCTGGACCAAGCTGTGACCTGGCCCGGCTACCGGGCGTAGCTGGACTCCTGCTCGATGTCGGAGCGGCTGTGGTCGTGCATCGCGGCCAGCGCGGCCAGCGTGATCACCGACGAGATCAGGATGTACACCGAGACGGCGTAGCCGGTGTCGAAGGTGTGGATCAGCCAGGTCGCGATCAGGGCCGCGGGGCCCCCGGCCACGACGGAGGCGAGCTGGTAGCCGAGCCCGGCGCCTCCGTACCGCAGTGACGTCGGGAAGCTCTCGGCGATCAGGGACGCCTGCGGGCCGTACTGCATGGAGTGCGGCACCAGGCCGAGGCAGACCGCGACGAACACCAGCCAGGTGACGTTGCTGTCGAGCAGCGCGAAGTACACGAAGCCCCACACGCCCATGAGCGCGGCGCCGGCGGCGTACACCTTCTTGCGCCCGACCGTGTCCGAGAGGTTGCCGAAGAACGGCACCAGGACGAACTCCAGGGCCGCCGCGATCAGCGTGCCGATCAGCACGAAGTTGTTCCCGTAGCCGTGCGTGTCGTCGGTGAGGTAGGACAGGACGAAGGCGGTCACCACGTAGAACGGCATCTGCTCCGACATCCGCACCAGTGCGGACAGGATGATCGCCCGGGGGTGGTTCCTGATCACCTCGAGCACCGGCGCCTTCTTGACCGCCTTGTCCGCCACGATCTTGGCGAACATCGGGGTCTCGAGGATCTTCAGCCGGATGTAGAGGCCGATGGCGACCAGGACCAGGCTGCACAGGAACGGCACCCGCCAGCCCCAGGAGGTGAACGCGGCGTCGTCGGTAGCGGTGCTCAGCAGGGTCAGGAAGCCGGTTCCGAGGATCAGCCCGGACGCCACGCCGAGCTGCGGCCAGCTGCCCATCAGCCCGCGCCTCTTCTGGTCGCCCCACTCCATCGACAGGAGCACCGAGCCGCTCCACTCGCCCCCTACCGCGATGCCCTGCACGACCCGGAGCAGGATCAGCAGCAGGGGCGCGGCGACGCCCCAGCTCGCGGCCCCCGGCAGCACGCCGATCAGCGTCGTGGACAGCCCCATCATCAGCAGCGTCACGATCAGGGTGACCTTGCGGCCGATCCGGTCACCCCAGTGCCCGAAGATCGCCGCCCCGATCGGGCGGGCCGCGAACCCGACGAAGTACGTCGCGAAGGACTCCAGGGTCCCGACGTAGTGGGAGGCGTGCGGGAAGAACACGCTGGGGAACACCAGCGCGGACGCGGTCCCGTAGAGGAAGTAGTCGTACCACTCGATCGTGGTGCCGACCGTGCTCGCCAGGGCGGCACGGCGGACCTGCCGGCCGTGCTCGGCGGTGCCGGCGACCTCGCGGCTCTCGCGGGCCTGCTGCGGGTCGAGTGTCATCGTGGGATCCTCTCCGCGGGGCTGTTGGGTGGGCCGTCGGTCTCCATACCCACCGACATGTGACCCCAATCACGTTCGTCAGCAGCGCGGTCGGGCAGCGGTGGCGACGCGGTGTGCTCGGCACCGGACCCCGGGAGGGCTAGGCTCGCCCGGACCGCCGGACGACGAGGGGGACCCGCGCTGGGACTCGTGCTGCTGCTCGCCGGCATGGTGGGCGTCCTGATCGGCATGGTGGGCGTCGGCGGGGTGCTCCTGCCGCCGGGGCTGGTGACCCTGGGCGGGATGGGACCGCACGCCGCCACCGCGACGAGCACCTGGGCGTTCCTGTTCACCGGCGTGGTGGGAACCGCCGCCTACGCCTGGCGCGGCGTGGTCCCCTGGCCGATGCTGACGCGGCTCGCCGTGGGGCTGGTGCCCGCGGCCTTCCTCGGGGCGGCCGCGAACGCCCTGCTCCCCGCGCCGGCGGTGCTGCTGCTCCTGGCGCTGCTCACCCTGCTCGTCGGCGTCCGGCAGCTGCTCCGGCCCCGCGCCGCCGGCTCGGGCCGCGGGCCCGGGACGGCCGGCCTGGTGGCCGTCGGCGTCGGGGTCGGGTTCACCTGCGCGCTGACCGGGACCGGCGGGCCGGTGCTGCTCGTGCCGGTCCTGCTGGCCCTCGGGGTCGCCCCCGTGCGCGCGGTCGCGGTCAGCCAGGCCGCCCAGCTCGCGATCGTCGTGCCGGCCTCCGCCGGCTACCTCCAGGCGGGCGTCACCGACGTCCGGCTCGGCAGCCTGCTCGGCGTGCTGGCCGCCGGTGGGACGGTCGTGGGCGCCCTCCTCGCGACGCGGATGCGCCCGGCCCGCCTGGGACAGGTCGTGGCGCTCGCCTGCACCGTGGCGGGGGGCTTCCTGCTGGTCCGCACGGTCGGCGGCCTGGCGGGGTGGTAGCCGCTCAGGAGTCGAAGCCGAGGCCGGCCCGGTCGAGCGCCCGCAGCCACAGGTTGCGACGGCCGCCGTCGGCGTCGGCTCGCGCCAGCGACCACCGGGTCAGCTGCACGCCGGCGTACCGGAACGGCTCGGGAGGGAACGGCAGCGGCCGGCGGCGGGTCATCGCCAACCGGGTCCGCTCGGTCTCCCGGCCGGTGGTCGCGCGGTCCAGCAGGTCCAGGGCGACGTCGGCGCCGAACCGGGTAGCGGCCACCCCGAGGCCGGTGTACCCGACCGCGTACGCGACCCGGCCGCCGTACGCCGTCCCGAAGAGCGCCGTGAAGCGGGTGGAGGTGTCGATCACGCCGCCCCAACGGTGCGTGAAGCGGAGCCCCTCGAGCTGGGGGAACGTGTCGAGGAAGTGCTCGGCGAGCCGCTCGTGGGTGCGCGACTGCTCCAGGCGGGGTTCGATCCGGCTGCCGAAGTGGTACACCGCGTCGTAGCCGCCCCACAGGATCCGGTCGTCGCGGGTCAGGCGGTAGTAGTGGAACATGTTCGACGCGTCGCCGACCCCCTGCCGGTTCCTCCAGCCGACGGCCTCGCGCTGCGCCGGGGAGAGCGGCTCGCTCATCAGCACGTAGTCGTACACCGGGACCGTCATCAGCCGCAGCCGCCGCAGCAGCGAGGGGAAGGCGTTGGTGCCCAGGACCACCTGGCGGGCGCGCACCTCGCCGTCCCCGGTGCGCAGGTGCACGCCGCCGGCGTGCTCGTCCACGGACCGGACCGGGGTGCCCTCGTACACCCGGACCCCGGCGGCGAGCACCGCCTCGCGCAGCCCCCATGCCAGTCGAGCCGGCTCCACCATGGCCGTGCCGGCGCGGTCCCACAGCCCGGCCAGGTAGCGCGGGGAGTCGACCTCGGCCCGGACGCCGGCCTCGTCCAGCAGCACGACGTCGTGCCCGACCCCCGTCATCGCGGTCGCCAGGTCGTGCAGCTCGAGCGCCTCGTGCGGGGACCGCGCGACGGTCAGCTCGCCGGTGTCCTCCCAGGCGCAGTCGATGCCGTGGCTGCGGACCGTCTCGGCGATGTCGCGCAGGTTCTCCGCACCGAGGCGCTCGAGCTCCGGCAGCTCGTCGGGCCACCGCTCGACGCCGTTGCCGAAGCCATGGGTCAGGCTCGCGGAGGCGAAGCCGCCGTTGCGCCCGCTCGCCTGGTCGCCGCACCGGCCCGCCTCGAGCAGGACGACGTCGCGGGCCGGGTCGCGCTCCTTCGCCCGCAGCGCTGCCCAGAGGCCGGTGTAGCCGCCGCCGACGACGGCGAGGTCGGTCGCCTCGGGCCCGTGCAGCGGGGCCAGGGCCGCCGGCCGCGCCGGGTCGTCGAGCCAGTAGGTGCGAGGCGCGGCGTCGGCGAGAGACCGCAGCGCTGCGGTGCCCACCACGTCAGGCCGGGCGGCGTCGCTGCAGCGCGCTGCCGGCCAGCACCAGGCCGAGCGCGATCAGGAACATCACCGTGCCGACGACGTTGACCTGGGCCGGGATGCCGCGCTGCGCGGACCCCCAGACGAACATCGGGAAGGTGATCGTGTTGCCGTGGTTGAAGTTCGTGACGATGAAGTCGTCGAACGAGAGCGAGAAGCTGAGCAGCGCGGCGGCGAGGATGCCCGGGAAGACCAGCGGGAACGTGACCCGCCAGAACGCCTGCCACTCGTTCGCGTAGAGGTCCATGGCGGCCTGCTCCAGCGTGGAGTCGAGCCCGGCCAGCCGGGCCTTGACGGTCACCACCACGAACGACAGGCAGAACATGATGTGGGCGACCAGGATCGACCAGAAGCCCAGCTTGCCCGCGAGCCCGACACTGCTGAACAGGGCGAGCAGCGAGGAGCCCATGACGACCTCGGGAGTCGCCATCGGCAGGAAGATCAGCAGGCTCGTGGCCGCCCGGCCCCGGAACCGGTGACGCACCAGCGCGAAGGCCACGAGCGTCCCCAGCAGGGTCGCCACGACGGTCGCGAGGAAGCCGATCTGCAGGCTGGTCACGACCGCGCCGCACATGCCGCTCGACTGGCAGGGGTTCGCCCAGTTGTCCCACGTGAAGGCGTCGAACTCGTAGGACAGCCTGCTCGTCGGCTGGTTGAACGACATCAGCACGACGAAGAAGATCGGCAGGAACATGTAGACGAGGACCACGAGGGCGACCGCCATGACGACGTGGTCGCCGACCCAGCGGCCGGTCCGCTGGAGGGACGAGGTCCGGCTGACGGTGGTCGCGGTCACACCAGCTCCTCGGTCCCGGCGCGGCGGACGTACACGAGCACCATCACGACGATGGCCGCCATCAGCACGACCGAGCAGGCGGCCGCGACGGGGTAGTTCAGCTGCACCAGGAAGGTGTTGTCGATGACGTTGCCGATCATGTACTGCCTCGGAGTGCCGAGCAGCTGGGCGTTGATGTAGTCCCCGGCCGCGGGGATGAAGGTGAGCAGGGTTCCGGCCACCACTCCCGGCATCGACAGGGGCAGCGTGATCTTGCGGAAGGACGTGACCCCGTCGGCGTACAGGTCCTTGCCCGCCTCCACCAGCCGCAGGTCGATCTTCTCGAGGCTGGCGTAGATCGGCAGCACCATGAACGGCAGGAAGTTGTAGGTGAGGCCGGTCACGACGGCCACGGACGTGGCCAGCAACCGGCTGTCGGGGCCCAGGAGGTGCAGGAACTGCAGCGAGCTCACCACGAAGCCGTTGTCGGCGAGGATCGACTTCCACGCCAGCGTGCGGACGAGGAAGCTGGTGAAGAACGGTGCGATCACCATGACCAGCATGAGGTTCTTCCATCGGCCGGCCTTGACCGCGATCGCGTACGCCAGCGGGTAGCCGAGGAGCAGCGCCAGGACGGTGGCGCTCAGGGCGTAGTACAGCGACCGCAGGAACGGGTCGCGGTACTGCGAGAGCACGTCGAGGTAGGTTCCGAACGACCACGTCATGGCGTAGCCGGTGTCCAGCGAGCCGTTCGGGTCGTAGAGGGACGTGGCGAGCAGCTGCACGGTGGGCACGGCGAAGAACAGCAGCAGCCACAGCATGCCCGGCAGCAGGAGCAGGTAGCCCGCGCGCGAGCTCCTGCGGCGGGGCTCCTCCCGGTCGCCGTCCCTCGGGTCGAGCGAGCCGCCGACCGTCGCCCCGGCCTGCGCGACGCTCATGCGGGCTGGGTGCCGACGAGCTCGGCGTAGCTCTGGTCCCCGGCGTGGGCGTCCTGGTCGGCGTCGAGCAGGAAGGTGTGCTCGGGGGACCACCGCAGGTCCACAGGGGATCCCGGCCGGAACGCCCGGTGGGCACCGCTGTTCTGCTCGAAGACCGTGAGCTCCTGTCCCCAGGGCATCTGGACGAGGTACTGCGTGCTGACCCCGATGAAGCTGACGTCGCTGACGACACCGCCCACCAGGACGTTCGAACCGGCGGACTCGACCGAGCCCGCGTCCGCGAGGAACACCTTCTCCGGCCGCACGCCCACCCAGACCGTGCCATCGCTGCGTCGGGCGCGGGACGCCTGGGCGGTCAGCCTGCAGCCGTAGGCGTCGACGACCACGTCGGTCCCCCGCGCCTCGAGGACGCCGGCGCGCACCAGGTTGGACTGCCCCAGGAAGTTGGAGACGAAGGTCGTGGCGGGGTCGTCGTACAGCTCCGACGGGCTGCCCATCTGCTCGATCACCCCCTGGTTCATCACCGCGATGGTGTCGGCCATCGTCATGGCCTCCTCCTGGTCGTGGGTGACGTGCACGAACGTGATGCCGACCTCGGTCTGGATCCGCTTGAGCTCGATCTGCATCTGGCGGCGCAGCTTCAGGTCCAGCGCCCCCAGGGGCTCGTCCAGGAGCAGCACCTGCGGGCGGTTGATCAGCGCGCGCGCGAGCGCCACCCGCTGCTGCTGGCCGCCGGAGAGCTGGGCCGGCCGGCGCTTGTCGTAGCCGCCCAGCTCGACGAGCTCGAGCATCTCGTGGACCTGCCGCTTGACGTCCTTGACCCCGCGGCGACGCAAGCCGAAGGCGACGTTCTCGAAGATGTCGAGGTGCGGGAACAGCGCATAGCTCTGGAACACGGTGTTGACCGGTCGCTTGTAGGGCCGGAGCCGGCTGATGTCCCGGCCGGCGATCGTGATGGTGCCCGACGTCGGCTCCTCGAGGCCGGCGACCATCCGCAGCGTCGTCGTCTTCCCGCAGCCGGACGGCCCGAGCAGGGCGAAGAACCGGCCCTGCTCGACCAGGAGGTCGAGGGCGTCCACGGCGGTGAAGTCCCCGAAGCGCTTGGTGACGGCGGTGAG
>JAICLD010000027.1 GCA_025927595.1 Nocardioidaceae bacterium
CGGCGAGAGCCGCGTGACCGCCTCGGCGACCACCCAGGCCTGCAGCAGCTGGTCGGTCTGGTCGGCCTCCGAGGGGGGCTCCGGGACGTCGGCGACGGCGAGCTCGGGACGCACCCGGCGGGCCCGCCAGTCGTCGATGACGATGTTGCGGGCGACGGTGAACAGCCACGAGCGCAGCGAGCCCCGCCAGTCGTCGGTCACCGAGAGGTGGCGCCAGGCGCGCAGCAGCGTCTCCTGCACCACGTCCTCGGCGCGGCCCCGGTCGTACCCGGTCAGCCGCAGGCAGAACTGGTAGAGCGCGGCTGCGTGCTCGTCGTGGAGCTGCTCGATGAGCGCGACGTCGTCCTCTCGCACCGGAACCTCCTGCTGGTATGACGGTGCCGCACCCCGGACGGTTCACGCCACCCGGCGCAACACCGTTACGGCCTCACCGGTGAGAGCGCCCGTTGCGACGAGGACGAGGGTGTTCATGGCCTCTTCTTACTGTCGGAGGATCGGGAAGGGGACCACACCGTTATCCGCCCTGCGCGGGGCGGCGCGCCATGGGACCTTGGTGCTAGGACCACTGCGGGCGGTCGGTACCGTGCCGCGCGTGGCCGACCTGCTCGAGGTCGACGACCCGGACGACCCCCGGCTCGCCGACTACCGCGACCTGCGCGACGTGGAGCTGCGCACCCACCTCGAGGCCCGGCACGGGCTGTTCCTCGCCGAGGGCGAGAAGGTGGTCCGGCGGGCCGTCGAGGCCGGGTTCGCCGCGCGGTCGTTCCTCATGGCGCCGCGCTGGCTCGGCGGGCTCGGCGACGTGCTGGCCCGCAGCGACGCGCCCTGCTACGTCGTCTCGGAGGCGCTCGCGGAGCGCGTGACGGGCTTCCACGTGCACCGCGGGGCGCTCGCGTCCCTCGAACGGCGTCCGCTCCCCGCGGTCGCCACGGTGCTCGCGGGAGCCCGCACGGTCGTCGTCCTCGAGGACGTCGTGGACCACACCAACGTCGGCGCGATCTTCCGCTCCGCCGCCGCGCTCGGTGTCGACGGCGTCCTGCTCGCCCCCCGCTGCGCCGACCCGCTGTACCGCCGCGCCGTCAAGGTGGCGATGGGCGCGGTGTTCAACGTCCCCTACGCCCGCCTGGCGTCCTGGTACGACGCCCTGCCGCTCGTCTCGGCGGCCGGCTTCACGACCGTGGCACTGACGCTGGCCGAGGACGCCACGGGGATCGAGGAGGCGGTGGCCGGGCTCGACCGGGTGGCGCTGGTGCTCGGCAGCGAGGGGCACGGGCTGTCGCCCCGCTGGCAGCAGACCGCGGACGTGCGCGCGGTGATCCCGATGCGGGCCGGCATCGACTCGCTCAACGTGGCGGCAGCCTCCGCGGTCGCCTGCTACGTCACCGGCCGTCGCGGCGGGGGTCAGCGCCAGTAGCCGTAGCGGGCCCGGACCCCGCGCTCCTGGTGCTGGGTCGCCGTCCGGTCGGCGGCGGGGTCGCGCTGCAGGTCCGTGGGCATCGCGACCCGGCAGGAGGCGCCGGCGCAGTCCTCGTAGGCGCGCCAGAGCCGGGCCAGCTCGCGCTGCACGTGCGCGTAGCGCGGGTCGCCGAAGTGGCTGCGCAGCTCGTTGGGGTCGTGGTCCAGGTCGTAGAGCTCGCCGTCGCCGTCGACGTACCGGACGTACTTCCACCGCGGGGTGCGGATCCCGATCGTCGTCCGAGGGTCGTCGAAGCCCGGTGCGGGCTGGCGCCGGGCGCGCCGGAACACCCGCTCGCCCTCGAGCCCCTCGGTGAGCACCGGGACCCGCCAGCCCCGGTCGCCGGGGACGGACGGCAGCACCGACGTCCCGTCGGGCGGACGCGGCGGCCGAGCGTCCGCGAGGTCGAGGATCGTGGCGGTGACGTCCTCGGTGGTGACCGGGTCGTAGCGGCGCCCGTGCGGGACGCCGGGGCCGGCCATCAGGAACGGGACCCGCAGCGAGGGCTCGTGCGGCTTGATCTTGCCCTGCCGCACCCGGTGCTCGCCGAGGAAGTAGCCGTTGTCGGAGGTGAACATCACGACGGTGTCGCGGTACTCGCCCGTGCGCCGCAGCGTCCGCACCAGCCGGGCGACCTGCAGGTCCAGCGCGTACAGCGACTCCGCGCGCTGCCGGGTCAGGGACCGGACCCCCAGGCGCTCGGACCGGTCCAGCTCGGGGAGGGAGCGGATCGGGCGCGGCTTGTCGCGGACGTCCCGCTCCGCCGGACCGCCGTCGGCCGGCAGACCCGAGGCGCGGGGGATCCGCCGGTCGAAGCGGCCCCGCAGCGACGGCGGCCGGGCGGGCGTCTTGAGGACCTCGTGCCGCCCGTCGGGCCAGCGGACGTGCACCGGGTCGTCCTTCTCCCGGGGGAGCCCGAAGTGCGGCGCGATCGGCGCCCAGTAGAGGAAGAAGGGCTTGGACGAGCGGTGGTACCGCTCCACCAGCCGCGACGCGATCCGGCCCTCGAGCGGCGTCTGGTACTGGCCGCGGTGGCTGTCGTCGATGTAGCCGTTGCGGTTGAGGATCACGTGGTAGTAGCTGTAGGTGCCGCCCGAGGAGTAGCCGCTGTGCGGCGGCCGGTTCACCGCGCCCGCCCACTCCGTCCAGCCGGGGGGGACGTAGCGGAACGAGACCCGCCCGGTGGCCTTCGACGCGTCGGTGCCGTACCCGTTGAGGTACTTGCCGAGGAACAGCGTGTTGTAGCCCGCCTCGTTGAGGCTCGTGCCGATCGTGCGGCGGTCGTCGAAGCGGGCGAAGCCGTGCGGCTCCGAGACCGAGAACACGCCGGTGTTCTGGGAGTACTGCCCGGTCAGCAGCGAGGCCCGGGCCGGGGCACACAGCGGGTTGGGGCTGAAGGAGTTGCGGAAGTCCAGGCCCTGGTCGTCCAGCAGCCGCCGCACGTGCGGCATCCAGCGCAGGTCGTCGCTGCGCATGTCGTCGGCGAGCACCATCACGATGTTCGGCCGGCTCGACCGCCGCGGCGCCGGGGAGCCCGGCGGGACGAGCTCGGCGGGCTCGGCCCGGGTCCGGCTCGGCCGCCCCGCCTCCTCGGTCAGCCGGCTGTAGAGGGCCACCACGACGCCGGCGACCACGAGCCCGAGCGCCAGCATCCCGACCAGGGGAAGCAGCACGCGTCGGCCGCGCAGCCCGGAGGCGGACTTGGTCATGGGGGACTTCCTGCGACGAGGACGGGCCGGGCGTGCCGGCGGCCGGGACAGCCTACGTCCGGCGGGTGCCGCCGCCGGTGAGGACGCCGGGTCGGCGCGTCACGAGGCGGTCAGGGGGACCGGCCAGTCCGGGGGGTAGTCGTGCGCCGCCTCGTCCGCGAGCCGGAACAGCCGCTTGCGGGTCCGCTTGCTCAGCCGGTCGCCGAAGACGGTGCCGCGGCAGTGGTCGGTCTCGTGCTGCAGGCAGCGGGCCAGCAGCCCGGTGCCGGTGTGGGTCACCGGCGAGCCGTCGAGCCCCTGCCCCCGGACCTGGGCGTACGACGGACGCGCACACGTCACGAACGCGCCCGGAAGCGACAGGCAGCCCTCGTCGTCGTCGTCGAGCCGGCGGTCCCGTCCCACCGGCAGCAGCAGCTCGGGGTTGCACACGACACCCCGGTGCGGCACGCCGTCCGCGTCCGGACAGTCGAAGACGAACACGGAGCGGTCGACGCCGATCTGGCAGGCGGCCAGGCCGACGCCGTCGGCGGCGTACATCGTGGCAGCCATGTCGGCGACCAGCGACTGCAGCTCCGCGCCGAAGTCGGTGACCGGCTCCTGGGTGCGGTGCATCACCGGCTCCCCCCAGCGCACGACCGGACGGACCCGCCCGCCTTGCGGCAGGACCGGGGACGTGGGGGACGCACCGGGCTCGGACATGGCGGTCACCGTATCCGGTCGACACCCGTCAGTCGCCGGGCCACTCCCCGGTGGCCCGCTGGAACGCCCGGGCGCCGCCGCGCGTGGTCGCCGCCTTGACGACGGCGAAGATCGCCCCCTGGACCGCGGCCGCCACCAGGACCTGGCGCATCCCGTACTCCGACTCCAGGGCCTTGGGCGCGTCCTCCTGGTCGCCCGGGGCGGCATGCTTCCACACCGCCTTGAACACCTGGCCGGCGATCACGCCGGCGACCACGCTGCCGACGAGGCCGACGGGGCGGTAGAGGATCTACGCAGAGGTGCTGCTCGGCTGCTCGGGCCTCATCAGGAGTCCTTCCCGTCCGGGTCGTCGCTGGCACCGCGGCTCTCGCGCAGCCGTCGGCCTCGGGCGATGTCCTCCTCCTCCTTGGCCTCCTTCTTGCGGCTGACCTTGGTGTCGCGCGGCGGCAGCTGCACGGTCCGCTCGGCCTCGAGGCCCGCCTGCAGCTCCCGGCCGCGCTCGAGCTCGGAGTCGAGCTCCGCGCCGAACAGCAGGGCGAGGTTGGTGATCCACAGCCAGAGCAGGAAGACGATGACGCCGGCCAGCGAGCCGTAGGTCTTGTTGTAGCTGGAGAAGTTCGCGACGTAGAACCCGAACAGCGCCGAGGCGACGACCCAGGTGACGATCGCGAAGATGGCGCCGACACTGAGCCACGAGAACTTCGGCTGCTTCACGTTCGGGGTCGCGTAGTAGAGCAGGGCGACGATGAGGACGACCACGGCGAGCATGACCGGCCACTTGGCGATGTTCCAGATCGTGACCGCCGTCGACCCCAGCCCGATCGCGTTGCCGACCGCTTGCGCGGCGGGGCCGCTGACGACCAGGCCGAGCGCCACGAGCGCGGCGAGCACGACCGTGATCAGCGTGACGAGGAGCATGACGGGCCGCAGCTTCCAGACCGGGCGGCCCTCGTCGACCTCGTACATGCGGTTCATCGCCCGGCTGAACGCGCCGACGTACCCGGAGGCCGACCACAGGGCGGACAGCAGGCCGATGACCAGCGCGAGGCCCGCCCCGGGCGTGTTGCTGACCTGGGTGATGGCCTTGTCGATGGTGGGCGAGGACACCCCCACGCTGGCGAGGATGCCGGTGATCGTCTTCACCGTCTGCGGACCCTGGCCGAACAGGCCGACGAGCGACAGCACGGCGATGATGCCCGGGAACAGCGCCAGCACGGCGTAGTACGTGAGCGCGGCGGCGAGGTCCGTGCACTGGTCCTTGGAGAACTCCCGCATGGTCTTGCGGACGACGTACTTCCAGGACGGCTTCTTCAGGTCGCCGGGGGAGTCGGGCTTGGCGCCGCTGTCGGGGTGCGGCGCGTCCTCGCGCTGCTGCGTCGTCGACTGCTCGGAACGGCTCATCGGTGCTGCCTCCAGACCACGACCACGGCGCCGGCGAGGACCGCGCACACCGCTGCCGTGACCGCCAGGGTCACGGGGGTGGGGCGGCCGCGCTCGTCGGTCGCGCCGGCCTTGGTCTGGGCGACCCTGTCCAGGGCCTGCTGCTTGGTGGCCGCGACCCTGTCCCGGGCGCGGCTCTTCACGTCGAGCTTCGCACTGAGCGCCTCGACGGTCTCGGCGAGCTCCGCCCGGGTCTCCTCGACCTCGTGCTGGAGCTCCTCGACGCCCGGCTCGGGGGCGTCCACCGAGGTGCTGCCACCTGCGGAGTCGTGTGTCATGACCGGTGCTCTCCCTTGACGGCGGCGACGTCCTGCTTGACGTTCTCGATGGTGCGCTCCGGGGCGGCCGGGGTCGCCTGCGAGACCTGCTTCTTGCCGACCATCGCGACGACGCCCGCCACGACGAACAGCACCACGGTGACGATCAGCGCCGCGAGCCAGGCCGGCACCACGAGCGCCAGCGCGAGGATCACGGTGGCCAGGAGCGTCCCGACGCCGTACAGCGCGACGATGCCGGCGCCGCCGAACATGCCGGCCCCGACCCCGGCGTGCTTCACCTTGTCGGTCATCTCCGCCTGCGCCAGCCGCAGCTCGGAGCGGATCAGCTCGGTGGACTGCTGCGTGAGCCGCGACACCAGCTCGGCCGTCGAGGCGTCGTGGGCCGACGGCTCGCGGGTGTCAGTCATCGGTGCCGCCGGGACCGGTGGTCGGCGTGGCCGTGGTCGGGCCCGGGGTGGGGGTGACGGTGGTGCCGCTCGACGGCGTCACGTCCGGCGCGCCGGAGCCCGACCCGCCCGAGGGCACGTGCTTGTGCACCGCGTCACGCGCGGCGCTCGCCTTGTCCTGCACGCGCGGGTCCTTCCACAGGCCCTGGGCGCTGCTCTTGATCTGCTCGTAGCGTCCCCGGCCGTCCCGGGTGCCGAGCACGTACCCGGCGGCGAGTCCGGCCAGCAGTGCTGCCTTGCCCTTCATCGTGGTCTCCGTTCGTCGGTTGCTCGTGATGCCTGTCGGTCGCGTCCGCGAGCCGGTCGCGGGCCGGCTCCAGCAGGGCCCCACCGGCGCCAGTGGGCGCGGCCGTGTCGCCGGCCGGTACCCCGACTTGCGAACTTACAACGTAAGTCTGTACGACGGGGGCGACGCGCCGGACCTCGTAGGATGGCCTCGACGCCTGTGCCCGAACCCGGAGGTGGTATGCCCGACGAGCGCCGGTTGGTGGACGTGGACGCCGCGGTCGTGGCCGGGGAGGCGCCGCCGTCGGTGCGCCGTCCACTGGACCGGGCGAGCATCGTCGCGGCCGCGATCGGCTACATCGACGAACACGGCCTGCCCGGCCTGTCGATGCGGCGCCTCGGTGCCATGCTCGGGGTCGAGGCGATGTCGCTGTACCGCTACGTCCCCGGCCGGGAGAACCTCCTCGACGCCGTCGTGCAGGCGGTGATGGAGCAGATGCACGCCGACGAGGCGGTGCTGGCCGAGCCCCGGGACGGCTGGCAGGACTTCCTCCAGCGGCTCGCCCACGGCGTCCGCCGGGTGGCCCTGTCCCACCCCCGGGTGTTCCCCCTGGTCGCGTCCCGTCCCGTCGAGGCGCCCTGGCTGAGGCCTCCGCTGCGCAGCGTCGCCTGGGTTGAGAGGTTCCTCGCCGGACTGCTCCGGGAGGGCTTCACCGACGAGTCCGCCGTGGCGGCCTACCGCGCCTTCACGAGCTTCCTGCTCGGACACCTGCTCCTGGAGGTCTCCGTGCTCGGCGCCGACGTGGGTCCCCTCGACGTCCTCGACGACGGGGAGCAGCGCAACGCGCGCCCGCTGGAGCACCCGACGGTCGCGCGGCTCAGCGGTGCCCTGTCCGAGGACCACTCGGCCGTCGAGTTCGAGGAGTCCCTGGAGTCGCTGCTGGACCGGATCGCGCTGATCCGCTCCGAGGGCTGAGCCTCGGGGGTCTCCCAGCCGGGGCTGGGTAGAAGGCCGCCCAATGAGCGACCACAGCGGGCTGCGCCACGACGAGGACGACGAGGCCGTGCAGGCGGTGGTGGACCGGGTGCTGTCCTACCAGGCCGGCGCCCCCGCCGAGACGGTGCGCGCCGAGCTCGAGGCCGGGCTGCGCGAGGTCGGCGCGACCAGGTCGGGGGAGTGGCTCGACACGCACGCCCGCGACATCAGCACCGCGGACCCGGCCCAGTCGTGACCCGGTCGTGACCCGGTCCTGACCCGGTCTGGACCCGGTCTGGCCCCGGTCCCGACCGAGCTCGCGCCTCAGCGCAGTCGGCGGGCCCCTGCGCTGGGCGGGGCGGTGAGCAGGCCCGGGGCCGGCCAGCCGCGCCCGTCGTACGCGTCCGAGACGGCGGCGGCGACGTCCTCCACGGCGTCGGCGCGCACGAGGGCGATCGCGGAGCCGCCGAAGCCGCCGCCGGTCATCCGGGCGCCGAGCGCCCCGGTGTCCAGCGCGGTCTCCACGACGACGTCGAGCTCCTCGCAGGAGACCTCGTAGTCGTCGCGCAGGGACAGGTGCGAGGCGGTCAGCAGCGGCCCGATCCCGTCCATGTCGCCCGCATCCAGCAGCTCGACCGTGCGCCGGACCCGGTCCAGCTCGGTGAAGACGTGTCGCACCCGCTGGTGCACGCGCTCGTCGTCGGCCAGCTCGGCGAGCGCCGCCTGCGGGTCGTCGACGTCACGGAGCAGCTCCACGCCCAGCCTCCGGGCGGCGTCCTCGCAGTCGCGTCGCCGGGCGCCGTACCCGCCGTCGGTGAGCGCGTGCGACGCGCGGGTGTCGACGACCAGCAGGGCGAGTCCGGCGGCGGCGGGCGCCCACGGGACCTGCCGCATGCTCCAGTCGCGGCAGTCGAGCAGCAGCGCGGCCTCGGCCCGGGCGAACAGCGCCACGGCCTGGTCCATGCCGCCCGTCGGCGCGCCGGCCACCTCGGCCTCCGCGCGCATGCAGGCCCGCACCAGCCGGCTCCGCACCGCGCCGTCGGCCTCGACGCCGGCGAGGGTCACGGCGCCGAGCGCCACCGAGCACTCGATCGCCGCGGAGCTCGACAGGCCCGCGCCGACCGGCACCCGGCTCTCGACGACGACGTCGCAGCCGGTCAGGTCCCAGCCGTCCTCGCGCATCGCCCACAGCACGCCGGCGGCGTACGCCGCCCAGCCGGAGACGTCGCCGGGCCCCAGGGCGTCGAGCCGGCCCTCGAACCGGTCGTCGGCCTGACCGCTCGTGACCGTCACCACGTCGTCGTCGCGGGCGGCGACCGCGGCGTACGTCGCGTGCGGGAGCGCCATGGGCAGGCACAGCCCGCCGTTGTAGTCCAGGTGCTCGCCGATCAGGTTGACCCTCCCGGGCGCCGCTACGACCGCCTGGGGCGGCCTGCCGTGGAGCTGCTCGAACCGGCTCGCGACCTCGTCGGCCAGCGCGGCGGGGTCACCCGGGTCCAGGGTCTGCATCGCGCCACTGTAGGGCCGGTACGCGCAGCCCTGGAACAATCGCACGCCATGAGCACCGAGGAACCGGCAGCGCACGCCGAGCTCGTCGAGCTGGCGCACCAGCTGTTCGACCTGGCCCGCGGGGGCCACACGGAGCGGCTCGTGGCGTACGTCGACGCGGGCGTCCCCGTCAACCTGACCGACGCAGGCGGGAACACGCTGGTGATGCTCGCCGCCTACCACGGGCACGCGGCGACGGTCGCCGCGCTCGCGGCACGGGGCGCGGACGTGGACCGGCTCAACGACCGCGGGCAGAGCCCGCTCGCGGGGGCGGTGTTCAAGGGCGAGGACGACGTCGTGCGTGCCCTGCTCGGCGCGGGCGCGGACCCGGACGCGGGTGCGCCCACGGCCCGGGAGACCGCGGCGACGTTCGGGCGGACCGGCCTGCTCGATCGGGGGACGGCGACCGGGCCCGACGACGGGTAGACTCCCGGACTCGTGCAGTTCCTCGACGCCGCCCCCCGAGGTCACGACCTCACCTACGACGACGTGTTCATGGTGCCCCGGCACTCCGACGTGGCCAGCCGCTACGACGTCGACCTCTCCACCCGCGACGGGTCCGGCGCGACCGTCCCGGTCGTCGTGGCCAACATGACCGCGGTCGCCGGCCGCCGGATGGCCGAGACCGTCGCCCGCCGCGGTGGCCTGGCCGTCGTCCCGCAGGACATCCCGCTGCCCGTGGTGGCCGAGGTCGTCGCCTGGGTCAAGCAGCGCCACCCGGTCTTCGACACCCCGATCACCCTCGACCCGCACCAGACGGTCGGCGACGCCATCGCGCTGCTCCCCAAGCGATCGCACCGGGCCGCCTTCGTGGTGCGCGACGGCAGTCCGGTCGGGGTCATCACCGAGGAGGACTGCGCCGGCGTCGACCGGTTCACCCAGGTCGGCGAGGTGATGTCGGGGCGGCCGCTGACCCTGCGCGACGACCTCGACCCGCGGGCGGCGTACGAACGGCTCGAGGAGGCCCGGCGTCGGGTCGCCCCGGTCGTGGACGCCCGCGGTCGGCTGGTCGGCGTGCTGACCCGGACCGCGGCGCTGCGCTCGACGATCTACGAGCCGGCCCTCGACGCGGACGGCCGGCTGCGGGTGGCTGCCGCCCTCGGCGTCAACGGCGACGTCAAGGCCAAGGCCGCCGACCTGCTCGGGGCCGGGGCGGACTGCCTGGTGCTCGACACCGCCCACGGGCACCAGCAGCGGATGCTCGACGCGCTCGCGGCCGTCCGCTCGCTGGCGCCGTCGGTCCCCGTCGTCGCCGGCAACGTCGTCTCCGCCGACGGAGTCCGCGACCTCGTCGAGGCGGGAGCCGACATCGTCAAGGTGGGCGTCGGACCCGGCGCCATGTGCACGACCCGGATGATGACCGGCGTGGGGCGGCCGCAGTTCTCGGCGGTGCTCGAGTGCGCGGCCGCGGCACGGGAGCTCGGCGCTCACGTCTGGGCCGACGGAGGGGTGCGGCACCCCCGGGACGTCGCGCTCGCGCTGGCCGCCGGGGCCTCGTCGGTGATGGTGGGCTCGTGGTTCGCCGGCACCCACGAGTCGCCGGGCGACCTGCACGTGGACGCGCAGGGCCGCGCCTACAAGGAGTCGTTCGGGATGGCCTCGGCCCGGGCCGTCGCGCGCCGCACCGGCAGCGACTCGTCCTTCGAGCAGGCCCGCAAGGGCCTCTACGAGGAAGGCATCTCCTCCTCGCGGATGTACCTCGACGCGCGGCGTCCGGGCGTGGAGGACCTGCTCGACCAGATCTGCGCGGGCGTGCGCTCGGCGTGCACCTACGCCGGCGCCCGCTCGCTCGAGGAGCTCCACGAGCGCGCCCTCGTCGGGATCCAGTCCGCGGCCGGGTTCACCGAGGGACGTCCCCTTCCTGCCGGCTGGTAGCGCCGAGGGGTCGGCTCCTCAGCGACACGCCGCGGAGAGGGCTGACTGGGTGGCCCCTCAGCGGGAGCTGTTCTCGGTGCGGCCGCGCACCACGCCGATGAAGTCCTCGATGCGCGGGTCGTCGCTCTCGCGCAGCCAGGCGAGGCCGACCCCGCTCGTGGGCACGCCCGTGACCGGGACCGCGGCGACGTCGCGACGGTGGTGCAGCCGGGCCAGCGACATCGGGACGACCGCGATGCCCGCGTCCGCGGCGACCCGGTCCAGCGCGGCCCGCAGCGCCTCGCGGGTCAGCGCGTCCCCGGGGCCGAGCAGCAGCACCTCGTCGCCCAGGTCGGCCACGTCGACCTCGTCGTACGTCGAGACGGGGTGCTCCCGCGAGGCGACGACGACGGGCTGCTCGTCGTACAGCGGGATCAGGTGCAGGCCGTCGCGGTCCACCGGGAGCCGCACGAAGCACAGGTCCAGCTCGTGCCCGCGCAGGAGCGCGACGCCGTCGCGGTCCGCGAGCGGCTGCAGGTCGAGCCGGTCGCGGGGGTGCCGGCGGTCCCAGGTGCGGGCCCACCGGTCGGGGGTGACGCCGGAGGCGAACCCCACCCGCAGCCGCGTGCTCTCCACGCCGCCAACCCTCCCACCCCGATCCGTCTGCGCTCCGGAGGGTCCGCCCCGCAGGAGGAGGACAGACGAATCACCGGTAGCGTCGGACCCATGAGTCACCCCCATCTCGACCTGTCCGCGCCGAAGAAGCTGGCGCCGGAGGGTCTGCGGATCGTCCCGCTCGGCGGGCTCGGTGAGATCGGTCGCAACATGACCGTCTTCGAGCACGCGGGCCGCCTGCTGATCGTGGACTGCGGGGTGCTGTTCCCCGAGGAGCACCAACCCGGTGTGGACGTGATCCTGCCGGACTTCACCTGGATCCGGGACCGCCTCGACGCGATCGAGGCGATCGTCCTCACGCACGGGCACGAGGACCACATCGGCGGGGTGCCGTACCTGCTCCGCGAGCGAGCCGACATCCCCGTCGTCGGGTCGCGGCTCACCCTGGCGCTGATCGACGCCAAGCTCAAGGAGCACCGGATCCGGCCGTCCAAGGTCGAGGTGGCCGAGGGCGACCGACGCTCGTTCGGCCCGTTCGACCTCGAGTTCCTGGCCGTCAACCACTCGATCCCCGACGGCCTCGCGGTCGCCATCCGCACCGCGGCCGGGCTGGTGCTGCACACCGGCGACTTCAAGATGGACCAGTTCCCGCTCGACGGCCGGATCACGGACCTGCGCGGCTTCGCCCGGCTCGGCGAGGAGGGCGTGGACCTGTTCCTCGTCGACTCCACGAACGCCGAGGTCGCCGGGTTCACGATGTCCGAGCGCGAGCTCAACCCCGCCATCGAGGCCGTCTTCCGGACCGCCCCGCGACGGGTGATCGTCTCCAGCTTCGCGAGCCACGTGCACCGGATCCAGCAGGTGCTCGACACGGCCCACGCCCACGGCCGCAAGGTCGCCTTCGTCGGGCGGTCGATGGTGCGCAACATGGGGGTCGCCCAGGACCTCGGCTACCTCCAGGTGCCCAAGGGGCTCGTCGTGCCCCTCAAGCAGCTCGAGGGGATGCCCGCCAACAAGAGCACCCTGGTCTGCACCGGGTCGCAGGGCGAGCCGATGGCCGCGCTGTCGCGGATGGCGAACCGCGACCACGTGATCCGGGTCGGCGAGGGCGACACGGTGCTGATGGCCAGCTCGGTGATCCCCGGCAACGAGAACGCGATCTCCAACGTGATCAACGGACTGACCCGCTGGGGCGCCCACGTGGTGCACAAGGGCGTCGCCAAGGTGCACGTCTCGGGGCACGCCAGTGCCGGCGAGCTCGTCTACTGCTACAACATCGTCCAGCCGTCCAACGTGATGCCGGTGCACGGCGAGTGGCGGCACCTGCGCGCCAACGCCGACCTGGCGATCCGCACCGGCGTCGACCCGAGGAACGTCGTGCTCGCCGACGACGGCATGGTGGTCGACCTCGTGGACGGGCACGCCTCCGTGGTCGGCAAGGTCCCCGCGGGCAACGTGTACGTCGACGGCAACGAGGTCGGCGGCGCCACCGAGGCCACGTTGCGCGACCGCCGTACGCTGGCCGAGGAGGGCGTGGTCACGGTCCTGGCGATCGTCGACTCCAGCACCGGCCGGCTGGCGGACCCGCCGGACTTCCTGGTCCGCGGCTTCGTCCACGACGAGCACACGTTCGACGCGGCGCTGCCGGTCATCGAGAAGACGCTGGCGCACGCGGCCGCCGAGGGCATCGGCGAGGCCCAGCAGCTGGAGCAGATGCTCGCCCGCGACATCGGTCGCTGGGCCGAGCGGAAGTTCCGGCGGACCCCGATGATCATCCCGATCGTGATCGACGCCTGAGGGGCGAGAGGAGCCCGACCGTTGACCCACTCGATGCTGCCGCCGTTCGACGGGCGCGCGCTCGTGTCGACGTGGCAGTGGCAGCCGGTCTGGGACCTGCTCGTCCTCCTCGCCCTCGTGCTGTACGTCGCCGGGCTCCGCGCTGCGCGTCGGCACGGCCAGGAGCCGGTCCGGCCGTGGCGGGTCGGCTGCTTCGTGGCCGGCCTCGTGGTTCTCGTGCTCTCCCTCGACTCGGCCATCGGGGTCTACGCCCACGCGCTGTTCTGGGACCACATGGTCCAGCACCTGCTGCTGATCATGGTGGTCCCCGCGCTCCTGGTCCTGGGGCACCCGCTCAGCGTGCTGGTCGCCGCGACCCGGGGCCGGACCCGCCGCCGCGTCGAGCGGGTGCTGGTGTCGCCGCCGGTGGCGCTGGTGACGCACCCGATCGTGGGGCTCGCGTTCTACGCCGCGGTGATCGTGGCCACGCACCTGACCTCGTTCATGGACTCGATGGCGATGCACCCGTGGCTGCATCCGACCGAGCAGGCGCTCTACCTCGTCTCCGGCTACCTGTTCCTGCTGCCCGTGCTCGGCCGTGAGCCGATCCGGTGGCACCCGCCGCAGCTGTTCCGGATCGCGCTGCTGCTCGTCGCGATGACGCCCGACACCGTGGTCGGCATCGTGCTGCTGCAGACCTCGCACGACCTGTTCCCGATGATGTCGATGCACCGACCCGACTGGGCGCCCGGAGCCGTCGCCGACATCCAGGCCGGGGGTGGGCTGATGTGGGCCGCCGGTGACGGGCTCATGATGACCTTCGCCGTCGGGCTGGTGCTGGTGCTGATCGCGGGGCCGGAGCGCACGGACATCCTCGGGCCCTGGCTGGAGGGGGTACGCCGGCAGACCCTCAACGAGGACACCGGCACCGACGACGACGGCACCGAGGACGTCGACGCGAGCGAGCGGATGCTCGACGCCTACAACCGCATGCTCGGCCGGCTCCACGAGCACGAACGCTGAGCCGCCCCGAAAGGCCCGCCACGACCCGGGCCCAACGGCGGCACGCCCGGGACCTGTGACCCGTGCGCTGCGACGTCGTACTCCGCGAGGATGGAGGCGACGGCGCCGACGGGGCGCCCGGCACGAGGAGCTCGGATGAGGGACCTGACCACCGATCGGGCGCGGTCAGCGGCGGCGGCACCGGCCGGCCGGGGCGGCAGGGTCGGCGCCGAGGAGGCGACTCACTCGCCGTGGCTGATGCTCGCCATGGCGACGCTCGGCTTCGCGCTCAACTTCTGGGCCTGGGCACTGCTCAGCCCGCTCGGGCCGCTGCTGCGCGACCAGGGCGTCCTGGGCTCGCTCAGCGAGTCCGACGTCGCGCTGATGGTCGCCGTGCCCGTCATCGTCGGGTCGCTCGGCCGGATCGTCGTGGGAGCGCTCACCGACGCCCTCGGGGGCCGGGTGATGTTCCCGGTGGTCTCCGCGGTCACGGTGCTGCCGGTCCTCTTCGTCGCGTTCTTCGCACTGCACTCCTACGCTCTGATGCTCGTCGGCGGGTTCGTCCTCGGGATCGCCGGCACGGCCTTCGCCGTCGGCGTGCCGTTCGTCAACGCCTGGTTCCCGCCGCAGCGGCGCGGTCTCGCCGTCGGCATCTTCGGGGCCGGCATGGGCGGCACGGCGATCAGCGCGCTCACCACCGTCAAGCTCTACACCGGGCTGGGCAGCCGCGCGCCGTTCCTGATCACGGCGGCGGCGCTGGCGGTGTACGCCGTCCTCGCCTGGGTCGTCCTGCGCGACGCCCCCGGCCGCACCGCCCCGACCACGTCCCTCGGCGCACGTCTCTCGGCGAACTCGCGACTCCCCATCACCTGGCAGGCGTGCCTGCTCTACGCCGTGGCGTTCGGGGGGTACGTCGCGTTCTCGGTCTACCTCCCGGCGTACCTGAAGACCGACTACGCGCTGACGCCGGCCGACGCCGCCAACCGGATGGCCGGCTTCGTGGCGGTGGCGGTGCTGATGCGCCCGATCGGCGGCTGGCTCTCGGACCGGTTCGGCGCGATCCCGGTGCTGGCCGCCGGCTTCGCGGTCGTGGTGGTCGGCGCGGGCGTGGCGGCCACCCACCCCCTGCTCGAGCACGTGGGCACCGTCGCCTTCCTCGCCATGGCCGCGGCCCTGGGGTCCGGCAGCGGCGCGACCTTCGCCCTGGTCGCCCGGGTCACCGAGCCGGCGCGGGTCGGCGGGGTGACCGGCCTCGTGGGCGCGGCGGGCGGCCTCGGCGGCTTCGTGCCCCCGTTGCTGATGGGCTACGTCTACGGGCGCACCGAGTCCTACGCGATCGGGCTGTGGCTGCTCTCCGCGACCGCCGCGCTGACCTTGGTGCTGACCCTCACGGTCGTGCGGCGGACGGCTCGGGAGCGGACTCCCGCGTGAGGGGCGGCTCGGCTGCTCGACCCAGGTGTCCCAGTCGGGACGGCGCGGCAGCGCGTCGGGCCCGGGCGGCTGGTCGACGTACACCCCTGGCTTAAGTGGCACACCCCTGCTGTTGCGACGGCAGGGGTGTGCCGGTTTACCAGGGGGCCCTGGTAAACCGACGGCAAGAACCCGACGGCAAGAACCCGACGGCAGGAACCCGCCACCCTCAGGACGGCCGCTGACCAGCAGCCACCGGGTGCCCCGCCTCGGCGACCAGCTCCCACCCCGAGGCGCCCAGGGTGACGACGGCGACGGGGAAGATGCCGAGGTTCTCCTTGTCGATGTGGTCGCTCAGCTCCGAGAGCAGGCGTCCCACCCGGTCCTCGAAGTCCGGCGCCTGCGGGTCGAAGCCCGCCATCGCCGCGTCGAAGCCGGCGTGCTCGCCCTCGAGGTCGACGACCGCGTCGACGAAGTCGCCCTGTGCCTTGAGCGCCGCGAAGATGCCGCGCTCCTCGCGGCCGGCGTGGTCGGTGAGCAGCCGGGCGAGGTCCACCAGACGGGACGCGGCAGCCGCGCGGTCGCCCGCGACCAGGTGCCGGCGGACGTCGCCGCCGAGCTCCAGCAGCTCGACGTGCTCGTCCATCAGCTCGGCGATGGGCTCCACGCCCCGGCATCCGCAGTGTTCGCACATACCCCCAGTCTCCGCGGCGCTGCGCGTGGCGACAGGGTCCGAGGGCGCGAGCGGACCTGACCAAGGTCCCGGGCGCCCGTGCCCTCGGACTCCTGCGCGCGCGGTCGCGGCCACGCGAGGGTAGGGCGGAAGCGGCCGACACGAGGCGTCCGGAGTCCTTTACTTGACTCCCCGGATCTGCGCACGATGTCGACCTTCGCAGGGGCGCCCCCCACCCCGTCGACGCACCGCCAGGAGAGGACCGCACGTGAGCCAGGACCCCGGACTGGACGGAGCGCTCAGCGACGCACTGGTCCGCAGCCGCCGCTACTTCACCAAGGGGACCGTCTCCGACGACCTCCGGACGTTGACCAAGGCGGGCGGCAGGCAGGCCGACGACTTCTACCGGGACCGGTGGAGCCACGACAAGGTCGTGCGCTCGACCCACGGGGTCAACTGCACCGGGTCGTGCTCGTGGAAGGTCTACGTCAAGGACGGGATCATCACCTGGGAGACCCAGCAGACCGACTACCCGTCGGTGGGCCCGGACAGCCCCGAGTACGAGCCGCGCGGCTGCCCTCGTGGCGCCGCCTTCTCCTGGTACACCTACTCGCCCACCCGGGTCCGCTACCCCTACGTCCGTGGCGTCCTGCTGCAGATGTACCGCGAGGCCAAGCGGCAGACCGGCGGCGACCCGGTCGAGGCGTGGGCGTACGTCGTCGACCACCCGGACCGCGCCCGGGCCTACAAGTCCGCGCGGGGCAAGGGCGGCCTGGTCCGCGCCTCGTGGGAGGAGGCCACGGAGATCGTCGCGGCCGCCCACGTCCACACGATCCGGAAGTGGGGCCCGGACCGGGTCGCCGGGTTCTCGCCGATCCCGGCGATGTCGATGGTCTCCCACGCGTCGGGCGCTCGCTTCGTGAACCTCATCGGGGGCTCGATGCTGAGCTTCTACGACTGGTACGCCGACCTGCCGGTGGCGTCCCCGCAGGTGTTCGGGGACCAGACGGACGTGCCGGAGTCCGGCGACTGGTGGAACGCCGGCTACCTCGTGATGTGGGGCTCGAACCTCCCGGTGACCCGCACGCCCGACGCGCACTGGATGACCGAGGCGCGCTACCGCGGGCAGAAGGTGGTCGCGGTCTCCCCGGACTACGCCGACAACGTGAAGTTCGCCGACGAGTGGCTGCCGGCGCGGCCGGGCACCGACGCCGCGCTGGCGATGGCCATGGGCCACGTGGTCCTCAAGGAGTTCTTCGTCGACCGGCAGACGCCGTACTTCACCGAGTACGTCAAGACCTACACCGACCTGCCGTACCTCGTCTGCCTCGACGAGGCCGCCGACGGCACCTGCACGGCGGGCAAGTTCCTCACCGCCGCGGACCTGCCGAGCTTCGAGCACGAGGAGAACGCCGCCTTCAAGACCGTGATGCTCGACGCGCGGTCCGACGAGCCGGTGGTCCCGAACGGGTCGCTGGGGCACCGGTTCGGCGACGGGGGCGTGGGCCGCTGGAACCTCGACCTGAAGAACGTCGACCCGAAGCTGTCGCTGCTCGACACGGCCGGCCGGTCGGTCGAGGTGCGGATGCCGCGGTTCGACACCCCTGACGGCGCCGCCGCGGACCTGCTGCGGGGCGTCCCCGTGCGCCGGATCGGCCGGCACCTGGTCACCACCGTGTACGACCTCCTCCTCGCCCAGTACGGCGTCGGGCGGCCGATGAACGGGCGGCCCCTGCCGGGGGAGTGGCCGGAGTCCTACGACGACGCCTCGTCGCCGTACACGCCGGCGTGGCAGGAGGCGATCACCGGGGTGCCGGCCTCGGCCGCCGCCCGGATCGGCCGCGAGTTCGCTGCCAACGCCGAGGAGTCGCGCGGGCGGTCCATGATCATCATGGGCGCGGGCACGAACCACTGGTTCCACTCCGACACGATCTACCGCTCGTTCCTGACCCTGACCACGCTGACCGGCTGCCAGGGCGTCAACGGCGGCGGCTGGGCGCACTACGTCGGGCAGGAGAAGGTCCGCCCGCTCACCGGCTACACGCAGGTCGCCAACGCGCTGGACTGGACCCGGCCGCCGCGCAACATGATCCAGACCGCGTACTGGTACCTGCACACCGACCAGTTCCGCTACGACCACTTCGGCGCCGACACGCTGTCCGCCACCACAGGGAAGGGACAGCTGGCGGGCAGGACGACGGCCGACGTGATCGCGCAGAGCGCCCGGATGGGGTGGATGCCGTCGTACCCGACCTTCGACCGGAACCCGCTGGACCTGTGCGACGAGGCGGCGGAGGCGGCCAGGCCGATCGCCGAGCACGTCGTAGAGCGGCTGCGGTCCGGCGAGCTCGGCTTCGCCGGCGAGGACCCGGACGCGCCCGAGAACTTCCCGCGGGTGCTGTCTGTCTGGCGGGCGAACCTGCTGGGCTCCTCGGGCAAGGGCAACGAGTACTTCCTCAAGCACCTGCTGGGCGCGGACTCCTCGCTGCGGGCGACGGAGGCGCCGGAGGGAAAGCGGCCCCAGGACGTCAAGTGGCACGACACGGCGCCCGAGGGCAAGCTCGACCTGCTGATGACGATCGACTTCCGGCAGACCAGCACGACGCTGTTCTCCGACGTGGTGCTGCCGGCGGCCACGTGGTACGAGAAGCACGACCTCAACACCACGGACATGCACCCGTTCGTGCACTCGTTCAACCCGGCGATCGCACCGCCGTGGCAGACCCGCACCGACTGGGACGCCTGGCAGACGATCGCCGAGAGGTTCAGCGAGCTCGCGGCCACCCACCTCGGGGTGCGCACCGACGTGGTCGCGATGCCGCTGACCCACGACACCCCCGACGCGATGGCCAACCCGCACGGCGTGGTCCGCGACTGGCGGGCCCGTCCGGGACAGGCGGCACAGTGCGAGCCGGTCCCGGGGGTCACGATGCCCAAGCTCGTCGAGGTGGAGCGGGACTACCCGGCGGTGGCGGAGAAGATGAACGCGCTGGGCCCGCTGATGGACACCCTGGGCGCTACGACCAAGGGAGTCACGTTCGAGCTCGGGAAGCAGGTGGACTACCTGCGGCACAAGAACGGCGCGGTCCGCGGCGGCGTCGCCGACGGCCGGCCCACGTTGCGCCGCGACGTCCACGTCTGCGAGACGATCCTGGCGCTGTCGGGGACCACGAACGGCGCGCTGGCGACCCAGGGCTTCAAGACGCTCGAGAAGCGCACCGGCGTCAGGCTCGCGGACCTCGCCGAGGAGCACGAAGGGAAGCAGATCACCTTCGCAGACACCCAGGCCGCGCCGGTGCCCGTGATCACCTCCCCTGAGTGGTCGGGCTCCGAG
>JAICLD010000152.1 GCA_025927595.1 Nocardioidaceae bacterium
CCGGCGCCGGGACCGAGGTCGACGATCCAGTCGGCGTGCGCCATCACCGCCTGGTGGTGCTCGATGACGATCACCGACTTGCCCGAGTCGACGAGCCGGTCGAGCAGGCCGAGCAGGTTCTCGACGTCGGCGAGGTGCAGGCCCGTGGTCGGCTCGTCGAGGACGTACACGTCGCCCTTGTCGGCCATCTGCGTGGCCAGCTTGACGCGCTGCCGCTCGCCGCCGGACAGCGTGGTGAGCGGCTGCCCGAGGGTGAGGTAGCCGAGCCCGACGTCCACGAGCCGGTCGAGGATCCTGTGCGCGGCCGGCGTGCGCGCCTCGCCGTCGCCGAAGAACGCCTTCGCCTCGGTCATCGACATCGCCAGCACCTCGGCGATGTCGCGACCGCCGAGCGTGTACTCCAGCACGGAGGGCTGGAAGCGCTTGCCCTCGCAGTCCTCGCACGGGGACTCGACGGTGGCCATCACGCCCAGCTCGGTGAAGATGACCCCCGCGCCGTTGCAGGTGGGGCACGCGCCCTCGGAGTTGGAGCTGAACAGCGCCGGCTTGACTCCGTTGGCCTTGGCGAACGCCTTGCGGATCGGGTCGAGCAGCCCGGTGTACGTCGCGGGGTTGCTGCGGCGCGAGCCCTTGATCGCACCCTGGTCGACGACCACGACGCCGTCGCGGCCGGCGACCGAGCCGTGGATCAGCGAGCTCTTGCCCGAGCCCGCGACCCCGGTGACGACGCAGAGCACGCCGAGGGGGACGTCGACGTCCACGTCGCGGAGGTTGTGGGTGGAGGCGCCGCGGACCTCGAGCGCGCCGGACGACTCACGCACCGATCCCTTGACGGCGGCCCGGTCGTCGAGGTGGCGGCCGGTGATGGTGCCGCTCCCCCGCAGCCCCTCCACGCTCCCCTCGTAGCAGACGCTGCCCCCGGCCGTGCCGGCACCGGGGCCGAGGTCGACGACGTGGTCGGCGATGGCGATGGTCTCGGGCTTGTGCTCGACGACGAGCACGGTGTTGCCCTTGTCGCGCAGCTGCAGCAGCAGCTCGTTCATCCGCTCGATGTCGTGCGGGTGCAGGCCGATGGTGGGCTCGTCGAACACGTACGTGACGTCGGTGAGCGGCGACCCGAGGTGACGGATCATCTTGGTGCGCTGGGCCTCGCCCCCCGACAGCGTGCCGGCCGGTCGCTCCAGCGAGAGGTAGCCCAGGCCGATCTCGGCGAACGAGTCCAGCAGGTGCTGCAGTCCCTTGAGCAGCGGGGCGACGGACGGCTCGTCGAGCGCCCGGACCCACTCGGCCAGGTCGCTGATCTGCATCACGCACAGGTCGGCGATGCTCCTCCCGCGGATCTTCGAGGACCTGGCCTCGGAAGTGAGCCGCGTGCCGTCGCACTCGGGGCAGGTCTGGAAGGTGATGGCGCGCTCCACGAACGCGCGGATGTGCGGCTGCATCGCGTCGACGTCCTTGGAGAGCATCGACTTCTGGATCTTCGGGATCAGGCCCTCGTAGGTCAGGTTGATGCCCTCGACCTTGATCTTGGTCGGCTCCTTGTAGAGGAGGTCGTGCATCTCCTTCTTGGTGTACCTGGCGATCGGCTTGTCCATGTCGAAGCCGGCGCCGCTGAAGATGCGGCCGTACCAGCCGTCCATGCTGTAGCCGGGCACCGTCAGCGCGCCCTCGCCGAGCGACAGGCTGTCGTCGTACAGCGCGGTGAGGTCGAAGTCGGAGACCGAGCCCATCCCCTCGCAACGGGGGCACATGCCGCCGAGGTAGACCGCGTCGCGCACCACGCTCTTCTCGACCCTGCCGCTCCTCTCGGTGCTCATCACCCCGCTCGCCCTGCGGGTCGGGACGTTGAAGGCGAACGCCGTGGGCGGCCCGACGTACGGCTCGCCCAGGCGGCTGAACAGGATCCGGAGCATGGCGTTGGCGTCCGTGGCCGTGCCGACCGTGGATCGAGGGTTCGCGCCCATGCGCTCCTGGTCCACGATGATCGCCGTCGTCAGCCCCTCGAGCAGGTCCACCTCCGGCCTCGCGAGCGTCGGCATGAAGCCCTGCAGGAAGGCGCTGTAGGTCTCGTTGATCAGCCGCTGGGACTCCGCGGCGATCGTGCTGAAGACCAGCGAGCTCTTGCCCGAGCCGGAGACGCCGGTGAACACCGTCAGCCGGCGCTTGGGCAGGTCGACGCTGACGTCCTTGAGGTTGTTCTCGCGGGCGCCCTGGACCCGGATCAGGTCGTGGGTGTCGGCAGCGGGGAGCGCGGCCGCCGGCCGGTTCGCCTTCGTGGGCATGCTCAGGTCGTCCTCCTGTCGGTCGGGCAGCGGGCGCGCGGTCACTCGGACCGCGGTGGTTCCCAGGTGAAGCCGTCCGGGTCGGTGAAGGGTCCGGCGTCGCTGACGACGGCCATCCGGTGCGACCCGACGCCGTCCTCGGGGACGCCGGCGTCCTTGGCCAGGGCGCGGCGCCCGTACAGGCCGAGGGTGACGCCGGAGTCCGGGGCGGCACTGAACTGGACGTACTTGCCGCCGAAGCTCTTCGCCACCTCGAGGCCGTGCTCGACGTAGAAGCGCTTCGTCGCCTTGACGTCGGCCACCCCGAGGAGCAGCGCCACCTCGTCGACGTCGCGGGTCGCCGGGCCGGTGTCCTTCTTGTTCGACGTCGCGACCTTCCAGATCGCCCCGTCCGGGGCGCGCACCACGCCGCCGTACCCCCAGAAGCTCTTGGCGGCCGGTTTGAGCGCGGTCGCGCCGCCGTCGAGGGCGGCGCCGAGGAGCGCGTCCACGGTGCTCGGCCGCGACACGACGAGGGACAGGGTGAACCCGCGGAACCCCTCCGACGGCTCGTCGCCGGCGCGGAGCTGCAGCCGGGGGCCGAGCCCGAAGGCCGCGGTGTAGAAGGCGTCGGCTGCCGCGGGGTCGGGCACTCCGAGCGAGACGGACCGGATCGAGGGCATCTCAGTGCACCTCGTTGATGCGGATGAGGTTGCCGGTCGGGTCGCGGAAGGCGCAGTCGCGGACGCCGTACGGCTGGTCGGTCGGCTCCTGCAGGACGTCGGCGCCGCTGTCGACCAGCCGCTTGAACAGGCCGTCGAGGTCGTCGGTGCCGAGGGTGAGGGCGTTCCCGTAGCTGCCCTTCGCGATCAGCTCGAGGATGGTGCGGCGCTCGTCGTCGGTGAGGCCCGGGTCGACGGCGGGCGGCTGCAGCACGATCGACGTGCCCGGCTGGCTCGCCGGGCCGACGGTGATCCAGCGCATCCCGTCGTAGCCGACGTCGTTGCGGACCTCGAAGCCGAGCGTGTCGCGGTAGAAGCCGAGCGCGGCCTCCGCGTCGGTGTGCGGGAGGAAGGTGTAGTGGATGGTGATGTCCATGCCGGTCACGCTAGGTCCGGCTGGTCGACCCGTGCTTCTCGATTCCTGACCGGTCTGGTGACCTGTCTGGCCAGGCACGACGGGATCTCCCCCCTCTGCCCGACCGCCCGGCGCCGGTAGACGCTCGGCGGCACACCGACCAGCTCGGTGAAGCGGGTGCTGAACGTGCCCAGCGACGAGCAGCCCACCGCGAAGCAGACCTCGGTGACGCTGAGGTCGCCGCGGCGGAGCAGCGCCATCGCCCGCTCGATGCGCCGGGTCATCAGGTAGCCGTAGGGCGACTCGCCGTACGTGGCCCGGAACTCGCGGCTCAGGTGGCCGGCCGACATGTGCTCACCCCGGGCGAGCGCCTCGACGTCCAGCGGCTGCGCGTACTCCCGGTCGATCCGGTCCCGGACCCGGCGCAGCCGGGCGAGGTCGCGCAGGCGCTGTGCCTCGGCCGGGCTGCTGGTCACGCGTCGATCGTGCCACATCCCCGTGGGCGTCGGTCGGCGTCGACGTGTGCCGTCCGGGCCGCCGGGTAGCCTCCCGGCATGACGACCGGGACCACGGGCCATCCATTCGGCATCGACTTCGGGGGCAGCGGCATCAAGGGCGCCCCGGTCGACCTCGCGACCGGAGAGTTCGCCGCCGACCGCACCCGGATCGCCACGCCGCCGGGTGGCCGGCCCACCGAGGTCGCCGACGTGGTGGCCGAGCTGGTCGAGGCCGGTGCCGCGGCCGACGCCGCGGTGGGGGTCACGGTCCCCGGCGTCGTCTCCCACGGCACCGTGCGCTCGGCCGCCAACATCGACCGCAGCTGGATCGGCACCGATGCGGTGGCGCTGTTCCGGGAGCGGATCGGTCACGACGTGGTCGTCGTCAACGACGCCGACGCGGCCGGGCTGGCCGAGGTCCGCTACGGGTCGGCACGCGACCAGGCCGGGCTCGTGGTCGTCACCACGCTGGGGACCGGCATCGGCAGCGCCCTGGTGTACGACGGCGTGCTCGTCCCCAGCTCCGAGCTCGGCCACCTCGAGATGCACGGCAAGGACGCCGAGAAGCAGGCCGCGAACAGCGTCCGCGAGCGCAAGGAGCTGTCCTGGAAGGCGTGGGCGGAGGTCCTGCGCGACTACTACCGCATGCTGGAGCGGTTGCTGTCCCCCGAGCTGTTCGTCGTCGGCGGCGGGGTGAGCAAGCATGCCCCGAAGTTCCTGCCGCTGCTCGAGCTCGACACCCCCATCGTCCCGGCCACCCTGCGCAACACCGCCGGCATCGTCGGCGCCGCCGTGCTGGCCGCCGAGGCGTCCGGGACACGGACCGGCCCCGCAGGCAGGAGCCGGTCCCGCGCCGCCCGGTCCTGACCCCCGGCGGAACAGGCGCGGTTCAGCTGCCGCGGCCGGTCTTCGCCTGCAACCGGTCGATGTGCTCGGAGGCCTCCGCCTTGGTGAGGTCCGGGCTCAGCGTCTCCCCGGCCTCGCGGGCCAGCGTGTCGAGGTAGCTGCGCTGTGCGCCGGTCATCGGCTCGCCGCCGGTGACCCAGGCCTCCGGGTCCTTCTCGGTGGTGCCGCCCTCCGCCGGGGCGCCGGCGCCCAGGGGACGCTCCTGGTCCGAGCGCGTCCCCGCGTCGTCGTTCGAATGCGTGTTCGAGGTGTCCATGGCCGCGTCGTACCCCCGGACCGGGTGGTCAAACGGGCCCGCCCGGCAGCGGCCCGGACGTCTCGGTGTACGCCCGGACGGCCCGCTTCGGAGCCACTCGCAGCCACGCGTCCAGCAGCAGCTCGCGCAGCTCCTGCTCGTCCACCAGGGGGAGCCGGACCAGCACGGCCGGGTACCCGTCGTAATGCGGCACCGTGAAGAACGCCCGCGGGTCGGAGGCCAGCAGCTCCTCCTTCTCGCCGAGGTCGGCGACGCGCACCATCAGCACCTCGCCGTACGGCGCCCCGGTGAGCTCGTCGAGGTCCTCGGCCATCTCGGCGCGCAGGCGGGCGAACAGTCGCTTGTTCACCCGCAGCGCCGGCGCCCCGCCGTACGACGGGGTGCTGCTCGTCTCGGGCAGCCGCAGCGCCCACCCTCGCACCTGCTCGAAGTCGCTCACGCCCGGCACACCCGGTCCAGCATCGCCAGCAGGCGGACCTGCTCGCCGCTGCTCGGGATCGTGACGACCCGCTGGGGAGCGGCCCGGCCGACCTGCACGTACACGCTGAACAGGAACGTCTGCGAGCTCTGGCTGCGCGAGTGCCCGTCGCAGCGGTGCGCAGACCCCACCCGGACCGGCACTCGCAGGGTGGCGGCCCCGGGGTGCAGCGTGGCCGGCACCCTCGCGGAGCGGAGCTCGAACAGCACGCTGCCGCTGAGGTCGACCACCCGGACCGGCGTCCCGGAGCCGGGGCGGCGGGTCAGCACCACCGTGCCCGGGAGGTGCTCCCGCGCCCCGCGGCCTGCGGTGCGGCGGTCCAGGCGCAGCCGGACGGCGGCCTGGCGGGTCAGCCGCACACCGGCGCAGGCGGCCGCGCGGAGGCGACCGAGCAGGCCGGGCTGGTCGACGTGCAGCGGCAGCCGGCGCTCGCGGCCGTCCACCACGGCGACCAGGACCGGTCGGCCGGTCGGCGGTCCCCCGCACCGTGGCCGCCCCTGGTCGACCGTGAACGCGCTGGCCTGCCCGGGGTGGACCGGGTCGCCGGGCGGCTCGGCGGTCGAGAACGCCATGCCGGACCACGAGATGGTCGCCTCGGTGACCCGGATGTCGCGGTGGCCGTGGTTCACCACCCCCGCCCGGAGGTGCCGGGTGCCCTCGTCGGAGCGGAACTGCGCCACGGACGCCGCCAGCGCCCGGTCCGGGACCGGGTGGACGTGTCCGCCGCCGGGCCGGTCCCGCTGCGCCGACGGCCCGGAGCACCCGGCGGCCAGGACGACGACCAGCACGCACAGCAGGCTCCGGGTCATGACGCTCCCCACATCCTCAGCGTGTCGCTGCACGGGCGTATCTCATATGTGAGATAGCGTGATCCGCATGGACGACTACCTCGCCCGCATCGGGAACCTGATCCGCGACGCCCGCAAGCACCGCGGCTGGACCCAGTCGCAGCTCGCCGACGTGCTGGCCACGAGCCAGAGCGCCGTCAACCGGATCGAGCGCGGTCATCAGAACCTCTCCCTGGAGATGCTCGCCCGGATCGGCGAGGCCCTCGACTCCGAGATCGTCTCACTCGGAGCCGGCCCCACGCACCTGCGCGTCACCGGCCCGACGACGCTCTCCGGCGCGATCGACGTCAAGTCCTCCAAGAACGCCGGCGTCGCGCTCCTGTGCGCCTCGCTGCTCAACCGTGGCCGCACCACGCTGCGCCGGGTCGCCCGGATCGAGGAGGTGAACCGGCTGCTCGAGGTGCTGGCCAGCATGGGCGTGCAGACCCGCTGGCTCAACGACGACAACGACCTCGAGATCGTCCCCCCGGCCGAGCTGGACCTGGACCGCATCGACGTGGAGGCGGCGCGCCGTACCCGCTCGGTGATCATGTTCCTCGGCCCGCTGCTGCACCGTCACGACACGTTCGAGCTGCCCTACGCGGGCGGCTGCGACCTCGGGACCCGCACCGTCGAGCCGCACATGGCCGCGCTGCGGCCGTTCGGCCTGGAGGTCAAGGCCACCGAGGGCAGCTACCACGCGACCGTGAACCGCGCCGTCTCCCCCGCCCGCCCGATCGTGCTCACCGAACGGGGCGACACCGTCACGGAGAACGCGCTGCTCGCCGCGGCCCGCCACGACGGGGTCACGGTGATCCGCAACGCCAGTCCGAACTACATGGTGCAGGACCTGTGCTTCTTCCTCGAGAAGCTCGGCGTCCGCATCGACGGGGTCGGGACCACGACGTTGCACGTGCACGGCAGCCCGCAGATCGACGTCGACGTCGACTACGCGCCGTCGGAGGACCCGATCGAGGCCATGTCGCTGCTGGCGGCCGCGATCGTCACCCGCTCGGAGATCACGATCCGCCGCGTGCCGATCGAGTTCCTCGAGATCGAGCTCGCCCTGCTCGAGGAGATGGGCTTCCGCTACGACCGCTCCGAGGAGTACGTCGCGGCCAACGGTCGCACCCGCCTGGTCGACCTGACCACCCACCACTCCGTGCTGCAGGCGCCGCTGGACAAGATCCACCCGATGCCGTTCCCCGGCCTGAACATCGACAACCTCCCGTTCTTCGCGGTGATCGCCGCCGTCGCCGAGGGCCAGACGCTGCTCCACGACTGGGTCTACGAGAACCGTGCCATCTACCTCACCGAGCTCACCAAGCTCGGCGCCTCGGTCAAGCTGCTGGACCCGCACCGCGTGATGATCGAGGGGCCGACCCGCTGGCGAGGTGCGGAGATCGTCTGTCCGCCCGCGCTGCGCCCCGCCGTCGTGATCCTGCTGGCGATGCTCGCCTGCCGGGGCACGTCGGTGCTGCGCTCGGTCTACGTCATCAACCGCGGCTACGAGGACCTGGCCACCCGCCTGAACGCCCTCGGCGCCAGCATCGAGACCTTCCGCGACATCTGACCCGGC
>JAICLD010000070.1 GCA_025927595.1 Nocardioidaceae bacterium
CGCGGCACCCCGAGCCGCTTGCCGGCCAGCCGCCCGTCCACGGCGTGGGAGGCGAAGGTCGTGCCCTCCGGGCGGGGCCCGGCCAGCACGTCGAGGAGGGCCGCCGCGTCGCGGACCGTGCGGGCCAGCGGGCCCGGGCTGTCCTGCGAGTGCGAGACCGGGACGACGCCGTCGGTCGGCACCAGGCCGACCGTGGGCTTGATCCCGACGCAGCCGTTGAACGCGGCCGGACAGGTGATCGAGCCGTCCGTCTCCGTCCCCACGGCGTACGGCGCGATGCCGGCCGCCACGGCCGCACCGCTGCCGGAGCTCGAGCCGCCGGCCGACCGGTTCAGCGCGTAGGGGTTGCGGGTCAGGCCGCCGTAGGCGCTCCAGCCGCTGGTCGAGGCCCCGTCGCGGATGTTGGCCCACTCGCTGAGGTTGGTCTTGCCGACGACGACCAGGCCCGCCTCGCGCAGCCGCCGCACCAGGGTCGCGTCACGGGCGGGGTGGGGTCGCTGGGCCAGCACCATCGACCCGGCGGTCGTCGGGAGGTCCGCGGTGTCGACGTTGTCCTTGACCAGCACGGGCACCCCGTGCAGCGGTCCGCGGGACCGGCCGTCGGCGGTCTCGGCGTCCCGCTGCCGCGCCCGTTCGAGCGCGGCCCCGTCGCGGGTGCACACCGACGCCACGAGGGGCTCGACCTCGTCCATGCGGGCCAGCGCCCGCTCCACCTGCTCCTGCGCGCTCGTGGCTGTCACGTCAGCAGCCTGCCAGGCCGTGCGTCGCGGCCGGGGAGTGGCCCTCGCCATGCTGCGCCGCGGCGAGGTGCCGCCGTACGCTCGGGCCATGAGCGAAGCCGAGATCCCCACCGCCGGTGCCCCGGGCGCCGGGGACGAGAACCGCACCGAGTCGGGGCTCGCGTTCGAGTCGCTCTACGGTCCCGAGGCGCTCGAGGGCTTCGACGCCGCGGAGCGGCTCGGCCGGCCGGGGGAGTACCCGTTCACCCGCGGCGTCTACCCGTCGATGTACACCGGCCGGCCGTGGACGATGCGGCAGTACGCCGGCTTCGGGACCGCCAAGGAGTCCAACCGGCGGTACCGGCAGCTCGTCGCGAACGGCAGCGGTGGCCTCTCGGTCGCGTTCGACCTGCCCACCCAGATGGGCCACGACTCCGACGCGGAGATCGCCCACGGCGAGGTCGGCAAGGTCGGCGTCGCCATCGACTCCGTCGACGACATGCGGGTGCTCTTCGACGGGCTGCCCCTCGACGAGGTCTCGACGTCGATGACGATCAACGCCCCGGCCGCCCTGCTGCTGCTGATGTACCAGATCGTGGCGGAGGAGGGCGGGGTCGACGGCGACCGGCTGACCGGCACGATCCAGAACGACGTGCTGAAGGAGTACATCGCCCGCGGGACCTACATCTACCCGCCCCAGCAGTCGCTGCGGCTGATCACCGACATCTTCGCCTACTGCGCACGCGAGGTGCCGAGGTGGAACACGATCTCGATCTCCGGCTACCACATGGCCGAGGCCGGCGCGACGCCCGCGCAGGAGGTGGCCTTCACCCTCGCAGACGGCATCGAGTACGTCCGGGCGGCGGTCCGGGCCGGCCTGGACGTCGACGACTTCGCCGCCCGGCTGTCGTTCTTCTTCGTCTCCCGCACCACGATCCTCGAGGAGGTGGCGAAGTTCCGCGCGGCGCGGCGGATCTGGGCCCGGGTGATGCGCGAGGAGTTCGGGGCCACCAACCCCAAGTCCCAGATGCTGCGCTTCCACACCCAGACCGCCGGGGTCCAGCTGACCGCCCAGCAGCCCGAGGTCAACCTCGTGCGCGTGGCGATCCAGGGCCTCGCCGCGGTGCTGGGCGGCACGCAGTCCCTGCACACGAACTCCTACGACGAGGCGCTGGCCCTGCCGAGCGAGAAGGCCGCGCGGCTCGCGCTGCGCACCCAGCAGGTGATCGCCTACGAGAGCGACGTGACCAAGACCGTCGACCCGTTCGCCGGCTCCTACGCGGTGGAGTCGCTGACCGACGACCTCGAGGCGGAGGCCGTCCGGCTGATGGGCCAGGTCGAGGAGCGAGGCGGCGCCGTCGCGGCGATCGAGCAGGGCTTCCAGAAGGAGGAGATCGAGCGGGCCGCCTACGGGATCGCCCGGGACATCGACTCCGGAGAGCGCGTCGTGGTGGGCGTCAACCGCTTCGCCGTGGACGAGGACGACCCCTACGAGGCGCTGCGGGTGGACCCGACGATCGAGGAGCAGCAGGCGGCCCGCCTCGCCCGGCTGCGCGCCGAGCGGGACCAGGACGTCGTGGACCGGCACCTCGCCGCGCTCGTCGAGGCCGCGAAGGGCGACGACAACGTGCTGTACCCGATGAAGGAGGCGCTGCGCGCCCGCGCGACCGTCGGGGAGGTCTGCAACGCGCTGCGCGAGGTCTGGGGCGTCTACGTCCCGCCCGACGCGTTCTGAGGCCGCCACCGCTCCGGTAGGGTGGGACGCCCATGCCGTCACCAGTCCTCGCCCACGTCGTCGGCTGCGTCGACGCCGCGGAGGACCAGCTGCTGGCGCTGCGCAGAGACCTGCACGCCCATCCCGAGCTGGCCTGGGGCGAGGACCGGACCACCCGCACCGTCGCCGAGCACCTGGACGCCTCCGGGCTCGAGGTCCGGCTGCTGCCCAAGAGCGGCCTGATCGCGGAGGTGGGTCCGTCGCAGGGCCCCGTGGTGGCGCTGCGCGCCGACCTCGACGCGCTGCCCGTCGAGGACCGGACCCGCGCGCCGTGGCGGTCGACCGTCGACGGGGTGGCCCACGCGTGCGGCCACGACGTGCACACCTCGGCCCTCGTCGGCGCGGGGCTGGCGCTCGCCGACGCGCACCGGCGCGAGCTGCTGCCGTGGCGGGTGCGGCTGCTGTTCCAGCCCGCCGAGGAGATCATGCCGGGCGGCGCCCTGGAGGTGCTGGCGGCCGGCGCCCTCGACGGCGTGGACCGCGTGTTCGGCCTGCACTGCGACCCGACCATCGACGTCGGGCACATCGGGCTGCGGGTCGGCCCGCTCACCGGCGCCGCGGACGCGATCTCGGTCCGGCTCACCGGGCACGGCGGCCACACCTCCCGCCCGCACCTGACCGAGGACCTCACCTACGCGCTCGCCAAGCTGGTGACCGAGCTGCCCGCGGCGCTGTCGCGCCGCCTCGACCCCCGCGCCGGGGCGAGCCTGGTCTGGGGGATGGTCCGGGCCGGGTCGGCGAAGAACGTCATCCCCTCGGCGGGAGAGGCCGCCGGGACGCTGCGGATGCTCGACGCCGTCGCCTGGGTCGACGCCGAGGACCTCGTGCGCGCGCTGATCGGCCAGATCGTCGCGCCGTACGGCGTCGGGGCCGAGGTGACCTACGTGCGGGGCGTCCCCCCGGTCGTCAACGAGGCGGTCGCCACCGGGGTCCTCGAGCACGCGGTGCTCGCCGTGCTCGGCGAGGACGGCCCGGTCTCCACCCAGCAGAGCCTGGGCGGCGAGGACTTCGCGTGGTACCTCGAGTCGCTCCCCGGTGCGATGGGGCGCCTCGGGACCCGCACGCCGGGCGGGCCGACCTACGACCTGCACCAGGGGGACCTCGACATCGACGAGCGCGCGGTCGGGGTCGGCGCGAAGGTCCTCGCGGCGGTCGCCGTGTCCGCTCCGGTCACCGACGCATAACAGATCGGCAAAGTCGCCGTTCCCGGCCCGGGCCGCCGTGGGGCAGGTACTAGGGTGACGCTTGTTTTCCGTCCCGGGAGCCGGTACGGGGCGACCCCACGAGGAGGAACTGTGCGTCACGCGATGAAGTTCGCCGCGGCCGTCGGAGCGGCGAGCCTGCTCCTGGCGGGCTGTGGCTCGAAGCCGAGCGACACCGCCGGCGGCAGCTCCAGCAGCGGCGGGTCGGGCTCGGGCACCGCGTTCAAGGCGTGCATGGTGCTCGACACCGGCGGCGTCGACGACCGCTCCTTCAACCAGTCCTCGTGGGCCGGCATGCAGGCCGCGGCCAAGAAGGACAGCTCGATCGACGTCTCCTACGTGTCGTCGAGCTCGCAGAACGACTACACCCCGAACCTCACCGCCGAGACGAACAAGGGCTGCAACACCGTCGTCGCCGTGGGCGGCCTCATGGGCGACGCGGTCAAGGCCGTCGCCACCAAGCACCCCCAGCAGCACTACGCCGAGATCGACACCGCCTCGAGCGCGCCCAACGTCTACGGCTTCCAGTACAACACCGCCCAGGGCGGGTTCCTCGGCGGCTACCTGGCCGCGGCGATGTCCAAGACGGGCAAGGTGGCGACGTTCGGCGGCCTCAACATCCCGCCGGTGACGATCTACATGGACGGCTTCTGGGAGGGCGTGCAGTACTACAACAAGCAGAAGGGCAAGGACGTCAAGGTCATCGGCTGGGACGAGACCAAGCAGAAGGCCGGCACGTTCGCGAACTCCTTCACCGACCTCAACAAGGGCAAGTCGATCTCCCAGAGCTTCATCCAGTCCGGCGCCGACATCATCTTCCCGGTCGCCGGCGGCACCGGCCTCGGTGCGGGCGCCGCGGCCCAGGCCTCGGGCGGCAAGGTCAGCGTGATCTGGGTCGACACGGACGGCTGCGTCAGCGCCGCCCAGTACTGCAAGTACTTCCTGACCAGCGTCACGAAGAACCTCAGCGACCCTGTCACCCAGTACGTCGAGAAGGCGGCCTCCGGCAGCTTCCCGACCGGCAACTACGTGGGGACGCTGGACAACGGCGGCACCGGTCTGGCGCCGTTCCACCAGTTCGACTCCAAGGTGCCGAGCTCGCTGAAGAGCGAGCTGCAGTCGATCACCAAGGACATCACCTCCGGGAAGATCAAGATCACCTCGCCCAGCCAGCCCCAGTGACGCCGCGCCGGTGAAGCTCGAGCTGCGCGGCATCACCAAGCGCTTCGGGTCGCTGGTCGCCAACGACTCGATCGACCTGGTCGTCGAGCCCGGCGAGATCCACGCGCTGCTCGGGGAGAACGGCGCCGGCAAGAGCACGCTGATGAACGTCCTCTACGGGCTGTACCACCCCGACGAGGGCGAGATCCTCGTGGACGGCTCGCCGGTCAGCTTCGGTGGGCCGGGCGACGCGATGGCGGCCGGGATCGGCATGGTGCACCAGCACTTCATGCTGATCCCGGTCTTCACGGTCGCCGAGAACGTCGAGCTCGGCCACGAGAAGACCCGGTTCCTCGGGCTGCTGGACCGTCGCCGCGCGCGCCGCGAGGTCGCCGAGGTCTCTCGCCGCTACGGCCTCGAGGTGCCCCCCGACGCCCTGGTCGCGGACCTCCCGGTCGGGGTCCAGCAGCGCGTCGAGATCGTGAAGGCGCTCGTCCGGGACGCCAAGGTGCTGATCCTCGACGAGCCGACGGCGGTGCTCACGCCCCAGGAGACCGACGAGCTGATGGACGTGATGCGCACGCTGCGCGACGCCGGCACCTCGATCGTGTTCATCACCCACAAGCTGCGGGAGGTCCGGGAGGTCGCCGACCGGATCACCGTGATCCGCCGCGGCAAGGTGATCGGCGAGGCGACGCCGTCCTCGTCCCCGGCGGAGCTGGCCTCCATGATGGTCGGCCGCCCGGTGCAGCTGACCGTCGAGAAGGCGCCGGCCGACCCGGGCGAGGACACCCTCGCGGTCGACTCGCTGCGGGTCGTCGACGAGCGCGGGCAGGTGCTCGTCGACGACGTGAGCTTCACGGTCCGGGCCGGCGAGATCTACGCGCTCGCAGGGGTCCAGGGCAACGGCCAGACCGAGCTGACCGAGGCGCTCGTCGGGCTCCGGCCCGTGGAGTCGGGCACCGTGCGGCTGCTCGGCTCGGACATCACCGGTGCCCGGGTCGACGACGTCCTCGACCGTGGCGTCGGCTACGTCCCCGAGGACCGGCTGCACGACGGGCTGGTCGGCAGCTTCACGGTCGCGGAGAACCTCGTGCTCGACCTCTACGACCGGGCGCCCTACGGCACCAAGGTGGCTCTGGACCTCGACGCGATCGAGGCGAACGCGCGCTCCCGCGTCGAGGAGTACGACGTCCGCACGCAGTCGATCCACCACCCGGCCTCGACGCTGTCCGGCGGGAACCAGCAGAAGGTCGTGCTGGCCCGCGAGCTGTCCCGGCCGCTGCGGCTGCTCGTGGTCTCCCAACCGACGCGCGGGGTCGACGTGGGGTCGATGGAGTTCGTGCACCGGCGGCTGGTCGCCGAGCGCGACAACGGCGCTGCGGTCGTGCTGGTCTCCACCGAGCTGGACGAGGTGCTGGGTCTGGCCGACCGGATCGCCGTGATGTACCGCGGCCGGATCATCGGCGAGGTCCCGGCCGGGACGTCCGCAGCGGAGATCGGCCTGCTCATGGCCGGGTCGGCCCGGACGGGGGAGGAGCCGTCATGACGCGCTGGTCGGAGCGCTGGTCGGGGCTGCGCGGCGGTGGCACGGTGCTGGTCACGGCGCTGGCGTTCCTGGTGGCGATGGTGATCGGCGCGGTGCTGATCGCCGTGGCCGACCCGGACACGCAGGCCGCGTCGACGTACTTCTTCTCCTACCCGTGGGACACCTTCTCGGCGGCGGGCCGCGCGGTCGTCGCCGGCTACCGCGCGCTGTTCGAGGGGGCGGTCTTCAACCCGAACACCGCGGCCAACGGGACGCTGGCCGGCATCCTAGGACCGATCTCGGAGACGCTGGTCAACGCCACCCCGCTCATCCTCGGCGGCCTCGCGGTCGGGCTGGCGTTCCGCGCCGGGCTGTTCAACATCGGCGGCCAGGGCCAGATCGTGATGGGGGCGATCTGCGCCGGCTACGTCGGCTTCGCCTGGCACCTGCCGGTGGTGGCGCACCTCGTCGTCGCGGTCGTCGCCGGCATCGTCGGCGGCGGGTTCTGGGGCGGCCTCACCGGCTGGCTCAAGGCACGCACCGGCGCGCACGAGGTGATCACCACGATCATGCTCAACTACGTCGCGGTCTACCTGCTGGCGTTCCTGCTGTCGGTGAAGGGGTTCCAGCGGCCGCCGTACGGTCAGGCGATCTCCAACGTCGTCGAGCCGAACGCGCGGCTGCCGCACCTGCTCGGCGGCGACCTGCGGCTGCACGCCGGTCTGATCGTCGCGCTGCTCGCGGCGTACGCCGTGCACTGGCTGCTGACCCGCAGCACGCTGGGCTTCCAGCTGCGGGCGGTCGGCGCGAACCAGTCCGCCGCGCGCACCGCCGGGATGAGCGTCGAGCGCAGCTACGTGGTCGTGATGGTGCTCAGCGGCGCGCTGTGCGGCCTGGCCGGGGTCAGCCAGATCCTCGGCACGAACAGCGCGATCACCGGCGACATCGACGCGGGCATCGGCTTCGACGCGATCACGGTGGCGCTGCTCGGCCGCGCCAAGGCCGGTGGCATCGTCTGGGCCGGCCTGCTGTTCGGCGCCCTGCACGCCGGCGGCGTGCAGATGCAGTCGAGCACCGGCACCCCGGTGGACCTCGTGGTCGTCGTGCAGTCGCTCATCGTGCTGTTCATCGCCGCCCCGGCGCTGGTCCGGGCGATCTTCCGGATCCGCGCCACGAGCGCGGGCGTGGGCGGCCAGCAGCTGGCGAAGGGATGGAACGGGTGACCGCCACCGAGGTGCCGCCGCACGGGCCGGAGGCCGACGTCGTCGTCCACGAGGTCGTGCGGCCGCCGCTGAGCCTGCGCACCCGGCTGACGAGCGGGCTGGTCCTCGTCGCCGTCGGGGCCGTGTGCGCGCTGCTGCTCGGGTTGTCCGCCACCGCCCGCGCGCAGGCGGACTTCGTGCTCTCGCCGCAGGACCCGCACCTGTCGGTGAGCCTGCCGGCCCGCGCCACCTGCGTCGTCCTCGGCGTCGTCGTGGCGCTGCTGGGCGCCTGGCAGGCCGCCCGCGGCTGGAGCCGGGAGGCGATGCGGTGGGTGCTCGCCGTCACGCTGCTCTGCTTCGTGCTCAGCTTCCTGTGCTGGGCCGTGACCGGCGCCCCGGGGACGTCGTTCGACCTGCTCGGGCTGCTCCAGAACACGATCCTCACGGCGGTCCCGCTGATCCTGGGCGCGCTGGCGGGGGTGCTGTGCGAGCGGTCCGGCGTCATCAACGTCGCGATCGAGGGGCAGATGCTGGCCGGCGCCTTCGCCGGCGCGCTGGTCGCCAGCCTGGCCGGCAACGGGTACGTCGGGATCGTCGGCGCCGTGGTCGCGGGGGCGCTGATGGGGCTGCTGCTGGCCCTCTTCGCGATCCGCTACCTGGTCAACCAGGTCGTCCTCGGCGTGGTCCTCAACGTGTTCGCGCTGGGCCTGACCGGCTTCATGTACGACGCGCTGATGCAGCCCAACGCCGACGCGCTGAACCTGCCGAAGACCTTCGACCCGATCGCGCTGCCCGTGCTGTCGAAGATCCCGGTGCTGGGCCCGCTGCTGTTCGAGGCCAACATCATCGTGTACCTGATGTACCTGCTGATCATCGCCGTCGACGTGGCGCTGTTCCGTACCCGCTGGGGACTGCGCACCCGCGCCGTCGGCGAGCACCCGCTGGCGGCCGACACCGTGGGGATCAAGGTGCTCGCCATGCGCTACCGCAACGTGATGCTCGGGGGTGCGGTGGCCGGGCTCGCGGGCGCCTACCTCACGATCGGCTCGGTGGGCGCCTTCAGCAAGAACATCTCCTCGGGCAAGGGGTTCATCGCGCTGGCGGCCGTGATCTTCGGCCGGTGGAGCCCGCGCGGCGCGATCGCGGCCGCGTTGCTGTTCGGCTTCACCGACGCGCTCGCCACGCTGCTGTCGTTCACGCAGACGCCGGTGACGATCCCGACGAACCTGCTGCTGATGCTGCCCTACCTCGCCACGGTCTTCGCCGTCGCCGGTCTCGTCGGCCGGGTCCAGGCCCCGGGCGCCGACGGCGAGCCCTACGTCAAGGAGTGAGCCGAAGGTGACCCAGGTCCCCGACGAGCCGTGGGCGCGCTTGCTCGACGCCGCACGCGAGGTCGCGCGGCGCGCCTACGCGCCGTACTCCCGCTTCCAGGTGGGCGCCGCGGCCCTGGTCGACGACGGCCGGCTGGTCGTCGGCTGCAACGTCGAGAACGCGGCGTACGGCGTCACGCTGTGCGCCGAGTGCGGGCTGGTGTCGGCGCTGCACGCCGGCGGCGGCGGCCGGCTCACCCACTTCGTCTGCGTGGACGGCTCGGACCGGGTGATCATGCCCTGCGGACGCTGCCGGCAGCTGCTCTCCGAGCACGGCGGCCCGGACCTGCTGGTGCTGGCCCGCTCGGGCGTCACGCCGATGAGCCAGGTGCTGCCGGACGCGTTCGGACCCGACTCGCTGGGGCCGGGCTG
This sequence comes from Nocardioidaceae bacterium, assembly GCA_025927595.1. GTDB lineage: Bacteria > Actinomycetota > Actinomycetes > Propionibacteriales > Nocardioidaceae > Nocardioides_B. The sequence continues at coordinate 9,329 of JAICLD010000070.1, forward strand.
ACATGGCCGAGCCCCACGACGCCGTCAGCGTGATCGCCACCAAGCGCGACCACGGTGAGCTCGACGACGCCTCGATCGACTGGGTCGTCGACGCCTACACGCGCGGCGTCGTCGCGGACGAGCAGATGTCGGCGCTGGCCATGGCGATCCTGCTCAACGGCATGACCCGGCGCGAGGTGGCCCGCTGGACGGCGGCGATGATCGCCTCCGGCGAGCGGATGGACTTCTCCTCGCTGTCGCGGCCGACCGCCGACAAGCACTCCACCGGCGGTGTCGGGGACAAGATCACGCTGCCGCTGGCCCCGCTCGTCGCCGCGTGCGGGGTGGCCGTCCCGCAGCTGTCCGGCCGCGGCCTCGGGCACACCGGCGGCACCCTGGACAAGCTGGAGGCGGTGCCGGGCTGGCGGGCGGAGCTGTCCAACGCCGAGATGCTCGCCCAGCTCGAGGACGTGGGCGCGGTCGTCTGCGCGGCCGGGACCGGCCTGGCGCCGGCCGACCGCAAGCTCTACGCCCTCCGCGACGTCACCGGCACCGTCGAGGCGGTCCCGCTGATCGCCTCCTCGATCATGAGCAAGAAGATCGCCGAGGGCACCGGCGCGCTCGTCCTCGACGTCAAGGTCGGCACCGGCGCGTTCATGAAGGACCGGGCGACCGCACGCGAGCTCGCCGAGACGATGGTGGCGCTGGGCACCGACGCCGGCGTGCGCACGGTCGCGCTCCTCACCGACATGTCAACGCCGCTGGGGCTCACCGCCGGCAACGCGCTCGAGGTCGCGGAGTCGGTCGAGGTGCTGGCAGGCGGCGGTCCGGGCGACGTGGTCGAGCTGACCGTGGCGCTGGCCCGGGAGATGCTGGCGGCGGCCGGCGTGGACGACGCCGACCCCGCCGACCGCCTGCGCGACGGCTCCGCGATGGACGTGTGGCGCCGGATGCTCGCCGCCCAGGGTGGGGACCCCGACGCCCCGCTGCCGACGGCGAGGGAGACGCACGTCGTCACGGCTCCCGCCACCGGCGTGCTGACCCGCCTCGACGCGATGGCGGTCGGGATCGCCGCGTGGCGGCTCGGCGCCGGCCGGGCCCGCAAGGAGGACCGGGTGCAGGCCGCGGCGGGGGTGCGGCTGCACGCCAAGCCGGGGGACCGGGTGACCGAGGGTGCGCCGCTGCTGACCCTGCACACCGACGAGCCCGAGCGGTTCGAGCGCGCGCTGCCGGCCCTCGACGGCGGGTTCGACGTGGGCGACGAGCCCGCCGGGAGCACCCCGCTCGTCCTCGACCGCGTCGCGGACTGACGGGACCGGAAAGCGCCGCCGAGGAGGCGCCGTACGCTGCCCTCATGGCGGACCTCGTGCACACCTCGATCGCGTCCCTCGACGGGTTCGTGGCCGACGAGCACGGCGGCTTCGACTGGGCCGCGCCGGACGAGGAGGTGCACGGCTTCGTCAACGACCTCGAGCGGGCCGCCGGGACCTACCTGTACGGCCGTCGGATGTACGAGGTGATGGCCTTCTGGGACACCCACGACCCCGTCGCCGACCCGCCCACCGTCGGCGCCGACTACGCGGCGGTGTGGCAGGCGGCCGACAAGGTGGTCTTCTCCACGACCCTGTCCGCCGTCGGGACGGCACGGACCCGCCTCGAGCGCGTCTTCCGGCCCGACGCCGTGCGCGCGCTCAAGGACGCGAGCGACCGGACGCTGAGCATCGGCGGCCCGACCCTGGCCGCGTCCGCCTACGCCGCCGGGCTGGTCGACGAGTGCCGGCTGTTCCTCGTGCCGGAGGTCGTCGGCGCAGGCACCCGCTGCCTTCCTCCGGACGTGCGCCTCGGCCTGGACCTGCTCGAGGAGCGCCGGTTCCGCAGCGGCGTCGTGTACCTGCGCTACCGCGTGCGGCGGTAGGCCCTCGGCGAGCCGCTCAGAGGCCCAGGCTCCCGAGCCCGCCGCCGCCGAGCTTGCCGAGCAGGTCCTGCGGGTCGAGGCCGAGCTTCTGCAGCAGCCCCGCGTGCTCCTGGGGGTCGACCTTGTCGGGGAGCTCGGAGTCCGCCTGCGAGGCCTTGTCGTGGTCGCCGCGTGACTTCAGCAGCTCGATGATCTGGCTCTTGTCGATGGTCATGGGTACGTCCTACCCAGGTCGGCACAGCGCTATCCCGCGCCGGTGCGGAGGCGTGGCTCAGCCGAGCAGCAGCACGACGGTCTCGGCCACGCAGGCCGGCTTGGACCCACCCTCGACCTCGAGGGTGTAGCGGGTCACCAGCTGCCGCCCGGCGGGCACGTCGCTCACGTCGACGACCTGCGCCCGGGCGCGGATCCGGGAGCCGACCTTGACCGGGTGCGGGAACCGGACCCGGTTCACGCCGTAGTTGAGCTTCGCGCCCGGGGTCGCGAGCTCGAAGAGCTGCGGCGTGAACAGCGGGATGAGGGAGAGGGTCAGGTAGCCGTGCGCGATCGTCCCGCCGAAGGGCCCGGCCCCGGCGCGCTCGACGTCGACGTGGATCCACTGGTGGTCGCCGGTGGCGTCGGCGAACGCGTCGACGCGCTCCTGGGTGACCTCGAGCCAGTCGCTGGGCCCCAGGTCCTCGCCGACCGCGGCGGTCAGCTCCTCGACGGTCGCGAACGTGCGCATGGGCCCAGAACCTACCGGTCCGGGCGCAGCACGTCGGGCGCCGACCCCTTGCCGTGCGGCACCGAGGCGGTGATGACGGTGCCGTCGGCGCGGCGTACGCCGTCCCGGGCCCACGGCGTCGGGAAGCCGGCCAGCCGGTCGCCGTGACCGTCGATCGGCACCACGACGGGCTCGGCGGCGGTGACCTGGACGTGCTTGCCACGCACGGTGATGTCGACCTGGTCACCGGTCTGCAGGGTCAGCTCGACCTCCTCGTGGTCGACCCGGACGCGCATGCGCGAGCCCTGGATCGTGAGCCGGAAGGTCAGCGACCGCCAGCCCTCGGGCAGCCGCGGGTCGAGGGTGAAGGTGGGCCCGTCGTCGCGGAACCCGCCGAACCCGTTGACGAGCGCGCTCCAGACGCCGCCCGTCGAGGCCACGTGGACGCCGTCGCAGGTGTTGCGGTGCAGGTCGGCCAGGTCCACGAACATCGCCTGGTAGAAGTAGCGCATCGCGAGCTCGTGGTAGCCCACCTCCGCGGCGATGATCGACTGCACCACCGCGGAGAGGGTCGAGTCGCCGGTCGTGATCGGGTCGTAGTACTCGAAGTTCGCCCGCTTCTCCTCGACGCTGAACTGCGCGCCCCGCAGGAACATCGCGAGGACCACGTCGGCCTGCTTGAGCACCTGGAAGCGGTAGATCACGAGCGGGTGGTAGTGCAGCATCAGCGGACGGTTCTCCGGCGGCGTGACCTCGAGGTCCCACACCTCCCGGTCCAGGAAGTGGGCGTCCTGCGGGTGGATCCCCAGGTGCTCCTCGAACGGCACGAACAGCCGGTCGGCGGCGCGCTCCCACTCCTCGACCTCGCCGTCCTGGAGCTCGAGCCGGTCCCGCGTGGCGGCGTACCCGTCGGGGTGGTACTCGCGCAGCCAGCGCACCGCCGAGGCCGCGTCGCGCAGGTTGCCGCGGGCCATGACGTTGGTGAACAGGTTGTCGTTGACGACGGTGGTGTACTCGTCGGGGCCGGTCACCCCGTGGATGTGGAACACGCCGTCGCCGTTGACCCGCCAGAACCCGAGGTCCGCCCACATGCGTGCGGTCTCCACGAGGATGTCGACGGCCTCGCGCTCGAGGAACTC
>JAICLD010000222.1 GCA_025927595.1 Nocardioidaceae bacterium
CGAGGACCGGGTAGTACCAGTCCATCGAGTACGTCGCCTTGTCGAGGAACCGGTCCCGGTGCGCCCTCAGCGCGTGCCCGAGCCGCCCGGTGGCGAGCTCCCACTCCGGCTGCGGGTCGTCCACGAGGCCCGACAGCGCCAGCCCCGCCCGCAACGCGTGGTGGATGCTCGAGCTCCCGGCGAGCAGCGCGCCCTCGTTCACGTGACCGGCCGACTCCTGGGACCAGGCCACGCCGCCGGACGGCAGCTGGAGGGCGACGACGAAGTCCAGCCCCCGCCGCACCGCCGGCCAGCAGCGCCGCACGAAGTGCGGGTCCTGCCGGACCAGCCAGTGGTGCCACACCCCCACCGCCAGGTAGGCCGACATGTTCGTCTCGCCGCTCGCGTCCTCGACGACGCCACGCCGGACGCGCATCGGCCAGGAGCCGTCCTCGCGCTGGCTCGCCAGGCACCAGTCGTAGGCGCGCTCCGCCGCCTCGACCCGGCCACCGAGCAGCAGTCCCATCGCGGCCTCGACGTGGTTCCAGACGTCGGTGGTCGCACCCTCCGACCACGGGACCGCGCCGTCCGGCTCCTGCACCGACGCGATCGCGTCGGCCGTCCGCGCCACCTCGTGCCGGTCCAGCACACCGGGAAGCTCGGGGACCCGGGCGCTCACGGCGTCTCCGGCTTGCGCAGGTAGACCACCACGCTCTTGCCGATCAACGGGTCCAGCGCCCGTTCGGCGAGCCGCGTGACGCGAGGCCGCCGCATGATGTCCCAGACCAGGAGCCGGTGGTAGCCGCGGACCAGCGGGTGCCGGTCGCGGTCGACCCCCACGGCGCACTTCAGCCACCAGTACGGCGAGTGCAGGGCGTGCGCGTAGCCGCGGCCCTCCGCGTTGAGCCCGGTCGACTCCAGCCGGGCGACCAGCTCCCGGGCGGTGTAGATCCGCACGTGCCCGCCCTCGTTGGCGTGGTAGGCGTCCGACAGCGCCCAGCAGACCCGCTCCGGGAGCCAGCGCGGCACCGTGACGGCCATCGTCCCGCCCGGCCGCAGCACCCGGGCCAGCTCGGACATCGCGGCGACGTCGTCCGGGATGTGCTCGAGCACCTCCGCCGCGACCACCCGGTCGAACTCGCCGTCGGCGAAGGGCAGCGAGAGCGCGTCACCCTGCTTGATGTCGGCCTCGGCCCCCGCGGGCGCCTCCCCCGCGTCCCGCATCGCCCCGAGCACGTCGAGCACCCTCGCGAGCTCGTCGCCGTCCTGGTCGAACGCGACGACGTCGCCGCCGCGGCGGAACGCCTCGAACGCGTGCCTGCCGGCGCCACACCCCATGTCCAGCACCCGGTCCCCGGGCCGCAGCCCGAGCCGGTCGAAGTCAACGGTCAGCATCGGCTCCCCCTCCTGCGCCGCCGCCCGCGTCCCGCCGCCGGCGTACGTCGACCGCGTCGACGTACGCCCGGGTGGTGGCCTCCGCCACCGCCCGCCAGCTGAACGTCGCCAGCGCCCGACGACGCCCGGCCGACCCCATCCGGGCTCGCCGGACCGGGTCGTCGAGCAGCCGCGCCAGCGTGGCGGCGAGGTCGTCCGCGTCCCCGGGGGTGACGAGGTCCGCGCACAGCCCGTCGCGGCCGACCACCTCGGGGATCGCCCCCGTCCGGCTCACCACCAGCGGCGTCTCGCAGGCCATCGCCTCCACGGTCGGGAGCGAGAAGCCCTCGTAGAGCGACGGCACGCAGGCCACCTCCGCGGACCCGACGAGCGCCGCGAGCTCGTCGTCCGGGAGGCCGCTGAGGAACCGGACCGAGCCGGTGATCGCCAACCGGTCGACGAGCTGCTCGGTGCGACCGCCGGGGGCCGGGCGGCTCACGACGACGAGCTCGGCGTCGCGCTCGGTGCGCAGCTTCGCGAACGCCTCGAGCAGCGTCGCCACGCCCTTGAGGGGCGAGTCGGCGCTGGCCATCGCGACGATCCGGCCGGGCACGCGCGGCCGGTCCGGCGGCGCGAACACCTCGTCGACCCCCAAAGGCACGACGCGGATCCTCCTCGGGTCGACGCCGAAGTCGGCGACGACGTCACGCGCGGAGCTCTCCGAAGGACACAGCACCGAGCCGGCCCGGCGCGCCACCCGGCCCTGCATCCGCAGGAACCCGTACCAGCGTCGCAGCGTGAGGCGGCGGCGCCAGGTCGTCGCGGAGGCGAGGTCCACCCGCCGGTCGAACGTGATCGGGTGGTGGATCGTGGTGACGACCGGGAGCCCGGCCCGCTCGAGGTCGAGGATCCCGTAGCCGAGCGTCTGGTTGTCGTGGATGACGTCGACGTCGTCGAGCCGCTGCCGCAGCAGCCGGGCGGCTCGCAGGCTGAACGTCCGCGGCTCGGGGAACCCGGCGGTCCACATCGTCGCCAGCTCCAGCAGGTCCACCCGGTCCCGGATCTCGCGCCAGTGCGGCGTCCGGAACGGGTCCGGCTCGCGGTACAGGTCGAGGCTCGGCACCTTCGTGAGCCGCACCCCGGGGTCCAGCACCGGGTAGGGCTGTCCGGAGAGGACCTCGACGTCGTGGCCGAGCGCCACCAGCTCCCGGCTGAGGTGCCGGACGTAGACGCCCTGCCCGCCGCAGTGCGGCTTGCTGCGGTAGGACAGCAGCGCGACCCGCAACCCGACCTCCGGCGTGCTCGGCGCAGCGCGACGAGCGCGCTCGGTGGAACGTCGTTCCTATCATGCAGGGAGCGCGGTCAGCGGTCCTCGCCGCGGGGGCCGGTCCGCTCCGGCTCCGAGCCGGCCGCCTCGACGCCGTGGCGGGAGGCCACCAGGCTGGCCACCGTCGTGACCGCCAGCACGCCGACGATCACCCCGAGCGACACCAGCACCGGGATGTCCGGCGCCCAGTCGACCGGCCGTCCCCCGTTGACGAACGGCAGCTCGTTCTCGTGGAGCGCGTGCAGGACGAGCTTCACCCCGATGAAGCCGAGCAGCACCGCGAGCCCGTAGGACAGGTAGACCAGGCGCTTGAGCAGCCCGCCGATCAGGAAGTACAGCTGGCGCAGCCCCATGAGCGCGAAGATGTTGGCGGTCAGCACCAGGAAGGGCTCCTTGGTGAGCCCGTAGATGGCCGGGATCGAGTCGAGCGCGAACAGCAGGTCGGTGGTGCCGAGCGCCAGGACCACGACGAACATCGGCGTGAACACCCGGGCGCCGTTCTCGCGGACGAGGACCTTGGCGCCGTGCCAGCGGTCGGTGACCGGCAGGTGCGACTCGGCCCAGCGGATCAGCCGGTTCTCCTCGTACTCGTCGTCGTCGGTGCCGCCCTGGGTGGCGAGCTTGACCGCAGTCCACAGCAGGAAGACCCCGAACACGTAGAAGATCCAGCTGAGCTCGTTGATGGCGGCGGCGCCGACGGCGATGAACACGGCGCGGAACACGAGCGCCAGCACGATGCCGACCATCAACGCCGCCTGCTGCAGCTCCCGTGGCACCCCCAGCGCGGCCATGATGATCAAGAAGATGAACAGGTTGTCGACCGAGAGCGAGTACTCGGTCAGCCAGCCGGCGAAGAACTCGGTGCCGTACTGGTGGCCGGCGAGGACCCAGACCCCGATGCCGAAGGCGACCGCCAGGGCGACGTACCCCGAGAGGGCGACCGCCACCTCGCGGGTGGTGGGCTCGTGCGGGCGGCGACCGATGACGAGCACGTCGACGACGAGGACCGTCGTCGTGACGAGGATGGTGGTCCACCAGACCCAGGTGGGAACGTCCACGGGATGACCTTTCCGGAGCGACGCGGCGCGCCTGAGGGCGCGACCGACGGACATGTCCGGAGGTCTCTTCCGCCCGCTGATCGCGGACCGACGGGACCGGGACCGGCACGGGGCCGGATCCGTGGTGACGGCTCCGTCGCGGGGGAATACTCCCCTCCACGACTCCAGTGTCGCACGGATGGCGGAGGCTCGCCGTCGGCGCGCGCGACGCGTAGTGTCGTGGTGCGAGGCCGTCCCGGTCTCCGGCGAGGAGCGCATCATGGCCGACAAGTCCCCCCGACAGCACCTGACGAAGAAGGCCGGGAAGTCCCTCAAGGAGAAGCGCGCCGAGAAGCACGCCAAGCACGACCAGGCGCTGGCCCCGAACCGGGTCGAGGTCGTCCCCCACGGCAAGAAGCACTGACCGCTCCGGGGTCGCGGGTCCTCGTCGTCGACGCCGCGAACGTCGTCGGGTCCCGTCCCGACGGGTGGTGGCGCGACCGGGCCGGTGCTGCCCGACGGCTGGGTGAGCGGCTGACCGGGCCCGACCCGGCGTACGACGAGGTCGTGCTCGTCCTCGAGGGCGCCGCCCGTCGCGGCCGCCCCGCCGGGCAGCAGGACGCCCTGCGCACGGTGCACGCGCCGGGCTCCGGTGACGACGCGCTGGTCCAGGAGGTCGCGACGCTGCTCGCCGGCGGCCGCGAGCGGACGCCGGTCGAGGTCCTCGTCGTCACCGCCGACCGGGAGCTCCGGTCGCGGGTCGAGGCGCTCGGCGCCCGCTGCCTCGGCCCCTCGTGGCTCCTGGACCGGACCTGACCCGACCCAGCGCCCCAACCCCGCCGAGTCGGCTCGTCCACAACGCCTGAACCCCGCCGAGTCGGCTCGTCCACAACGCCTGGACTGCCAACACCTGTTGTGGACGAGCCGACTCGACCTCGGGGAGGTGTTGTGGACGCGCCGACTCGGCGGTCAGTCGAGGCAGAGCTCGTTGCCCTCGGGGTCCTGCATGACGATGTGGCCCGCGGACATGCCGCCCGGCTCGTGACGCTCGACCCGGGTCGCGCCGAGGCCGGTGAGCCGCTCGGCCTCCTCCTCCAGCGCGGCCATCCGCTGGTCCCCCTCGAGGCCGGGAGCCGCCCGGACGTCGAGGTGCACGCGGTTCTTCGCGACCTTGCCCTCGGGGACGCGCTGGAAGAACAGTCGCGGCCCGGTGCCGTCGGGGTCGAGGGCCGCCGACGCGTCGTTGCGCCGGTCCTCCGGGACGCCCCACGCGTCCAGCGCGTCGGCCCAGCTGTCGAACCCCGGCGGGGGCGGCTGGTAGATGTACCCCAGCGCCTGCGTCCAGAACTCCGCCAGACGCGCCGGGTCGGCGCAGTCGAAGGTCACCTGGACCTCACGTGACATGACAGACCTCACTTCCGTGCGGTGGTCGTGCTCCTAGGATCGTGGCATGACTCCTGCGAG
>JAICLD010000270.1 GCA_025927595.1 Nocardioidaceae bacterium
GACGGGACGACGGCCAGGGCGGCTGCGGCCCGCTCCCGGCCCGAGATGGTCCGGTCGCGCTCGAGCTCCTCCTCGACCCGCGCCCGGTCGGCGCGGCCGTGGGCTGCCAGCGCGGTCAGCGCGGCCCACCGGATGTCGGCGCCGACCACGAGCCCCTCGGGCACGCGGCTCCCGTCCAGCAGCCCCTCCAGGAGGTCGAGCCCGGCGTCACTGCGCGCCGCGCCGCCGTAGGGCGTCGGCGGCATCCGCCGTCCCGTCGAGCCGGCGAAGGCCTTGGCGAACGTGAGCTGGTGGTCGCTGCCGGGATCGGCACGCTCGAGCAGCTCGCGCAGTCCCCGCTCCCAGGTCTCCAGGAGCGCGGCCCGCTTGGACGGGTGCGCGAACTGGTCGATGGCCAGCTGCACGTAGGCCGGCAGCTGCTTGGCGGCCGTCTCGTCGGTCTCGGCACCCAGGCCGCGCAGCACGATCGCGACGAAGTCGCTGGCCGGCAGCTCCGCCTCGCGGGTCATGTCCCACAGCGCACCCCAGCACAGGGCGCGCGCCAGCGAGTCCTCGAGCGTGTGCAGGGAGTCGCGGACGGTGGCCAGCGACCGCTCGTCGAAGCGCACCTTGGCGTAGGACAGGTCGCCGTCGTTGAGCAGCAGCAGGTCCGGCTGCGCGACGCCGACCAGCTCCTCGACGTCGGTGCGCTCGCCGAACACGTCGGTCTCCAGCGTCGTGCGACGGACCAGGCGGCCGCGCTCGTCGCGGTCGTAGAGGCCGATGCCGATCCGGTGCCGGCGCAGCGTCGGCGTCTGCTCCTCGGCGGACTGGAGCACCGCGACGGAGGTGTAGCGACCCTGCTCGTCGAGGGCGACCGAGGGGACGAGCGTGTTGACGCCGCTGGTCTGCAGCCACTCCTCGGCCCAAGCGCGCAGGTCCCGGCCCGAGGTCTCCTCCAGCGCGGTCAGGAGGTCGTCGAACTCGGAGTTCCCGAACGCGTGCCGCTTGAAGTACGCCCGCAGCCCGGAGAGGAACTCCCTCTCGCCGACCCAGGCCACGAGCTGCTTGATCGCCGAGGCGCCCTTGGCGTAGGTGATCCCGTCGAAGTTCACCTCGACGGCGGCGAGGTCGGGGTTGTCCGCCGCGACCGGGTGCGTGGTCGGCAGCTGGTCCTGGCGGTAGGCCCAGTTCTTGCGGGCGTTGGTGAAGCCGGTCCAGGCGCCGGTGAAGTCCGTGGCGCGCACCGAGGCGTGGTGGGCGGCCCACTCCGCGAAGGACTCGTTGAGCCACAGGTCGTCCCACCACCGCATGGTGACGAGGTCGCCGAACCACATGTGCGCCATCTCGTGCAGCACGGTGTTCGCGCGCTGCTCGTAGAACCAGGCCGCCTGGTGGCTGCGGGGGAGGTAGTCGTCGCGCAGCGTGATGCAGCCGGCGTTCTCCATCGCCCCGTTGTTGAACTCCGGGACGTAGACCTGGTCGTACTTCCCGAACGGGTACGGGTAGTCGAACGCCTCCTCGAAGAAGGCGAAGCCGCGCTTGGTCACGTCGACGAGCGCGTCGACGTCCAGGTAGGGGGCCATCGACTGGCGGCAGTAGTGCCCCAGGGGGATGTCGCCGTGCGGGCCGACGTAGGTGTCGCGGACCTCGTGGTACTCCCCGGCCACGATCGCCGTCACGTAGCTGGAGATCCGCTCGGTGGTCGGGAACCGCCACGTCGCGAGGCCGCCGTCGGCGGGCTCCGGCTCGGGCGTGGGGGCGTTGGACACCACGGTCCAGTGCTCCGGCGCCGTCACCGTGAAGGTGAAGGTCCCCTTCAGGTCCGGCTGCTCGAAGGTCGCGAACACCCGTCGGGCGTCGGGGACCTCCATCTGCGAGTAGAGGTAGACCCGGTCGTCCGCCGGGTCGACGAAGCGGTGCAGTCCCTCGCCGGTGTGGCTGTAAGTGCAGTCGGCCACCACCCTCAGCTCGTTGGCCTCGCTGAGGCCGTCGAGCCGGATCCGGTGGTCGACGTACGCCGTCGCGGGGTCGAGCGTGCGTCCGTTGAGGGTCAGCTCGTGCACCGTGGCGCCGACCAGGTCGACGAAGGTGCTCGCGCCGGCACGGCCGCCGAACCGGATCACGGTGGTGGAGCCGAAGGTCTTGGTGCGGGCGGGGTCGAGCACGAGGTCCACGGTGTAGGACTCGACGTCGACGGTCTCGGCGCGGGTGCGCGCCTCGTCCCGGGTCAGGTTGGTTCCAGGCATGGGACACATTCTTCCCTCCCCGTCGGGGAACAACCCCATCGCCCCCGTCTGTTGTCACAGGTGACGTTCCCGCATCCGACACCGCACCCCGAGGAGCCCGACGATGACCCAGAGCCCGGCAGACCGGTCCGACCGCACGCCCGTCGACTTCTGGTTCGACCCCCTGTGCCCGTGGGCGTGGATGTCCTCGCGCTGGCTGCTCGAGGTCGAGAAGGTCCGGCCGATCGCCCCCTCCTTCCACGTGATGAGCCTCGCCTACCTCAACGCCGACAAGGACATCCCCGACGACTACCGGGCGATGCTGGAGCCGGCCTGGGGTCCGGTGCGGGTGGCGATCGCGGCGGCCCAGCAGGAGGGCGACCAGGTCCTGCTGCCCCTCTACACCGCCCTCGGCAACCGGATCCACCTCGAGGGCCGCAGCATCGACCGTGGCCTGATCGAGGAGGCGCTGGAGGAGGTCGGCCTGCCGGCGTCGCTGGCCGACGCCGCGGAGAGCACCGCCTACGACGAGGACCTCAAGAAGTCCCACCACGCGGGCATGGACCAGGTCGGCATGGACGTCGGGACGCCGGTGATCAGCGTCGAGGGCGTCGCCTTCTTCGGGCCGGTCGTCACGCCCGCCCCCAAGGGTGAGGACGCGGGCCGGCTGTGGGACGGGGTGCTGCTGGTCGCGGCGACCCCGGGCTTCTACGAGCTCAAGCGGACCCGCGACGCGGGTCCCGACTTCGGCTGAGTCGGCTGAGTCGGCTGAGTCGGCTGAGTCGGCTGGACCCGGCGGGTCGAGCGGCACCTGCACCTAGGGTGGGCGCGTGATCGTCGAGCACCCCGACGTGTCCGCGGCCGAGGTCGCGGCCGCGGCCGC
>JAICLD010000212.1 GCA_025927595.1 Nocardioidaceae bacterium
CGGCGAGACGAACATGTCGGCCTACCTGGCGGTGGGGGTGTGGCACCACTGGCTGGTCCGGCAGGACCCGCACTTCGTGCGGCGCTGCTGGCCGGCGGTGCGGCGGGGGCTGGACTTCGTCGTCGCCCTCCAGCTGCCGTTCGGCGGCGTGGCCTGGTCCCAGGAGTCGGCCGGTCGCGTGAACGAGGGCGCGCTGCTCGCCGGGAGCTCGAGCATCCACCACGCGTTGCGGGCGGGGCTGGCGCTGGCGGGCATCGTGGACGACCCGCAGCCGGAGTGGGAGCTCGCCACCGGGCGGCTCGGGCACGCGCTGAGGGCGCACCGGGACCGGTTCCTCGACAAGGCGACGTACTCGATGGACTGGTACTACCCGGTCCTCGGCGGCGCCGTCCGGGGCGAGGCGGGCCGGGCCCTGGTCGCCTCGCGCTGGGAGGACTTCGTCGTGCCAGGCTTGGGGATCCGCTGCGTCGACACCAACCCCTGGGTCACCGGAGCGGAGACCTGCGAGCTCGCGCTCGCGCTGGACGCGCTCGGGGACCGCGCCGGCGCGCTGGCGCTGCTGCGCGACATGCAGCACCTGCGCCACGGCGACGGCGGCTACTGGACGGGGTACGTCGTCCCCGACGACGCGATCTGGCCGCATGAGCGGACCACCTACACCGCCGCGGCCGTGCTGCTGGCGGTCGACGCGCTGTCCATGAGCACGCCCGGCTCCGACCTCTTCCGCGGCGCCGGCCTGCCGGGCGGCTTCCCCGAGATCGGGCTGGAGTGCGGCTGCTCGACGGCCGACGTCCCGCAGCGAGTGGGCTGACCCCGTGACCGGCACCAGGGTGCTGCTGCTCGCCGACACGCACGTGCCCACCCGGGCCCGGACGCTTCCCGAGCAGTGCTGGGCCGCGGTGGAGGAGGCCGACCTGGTGGTGCACGCGGGGGACTGGGTCGTGCCCACGCTGCTCGACGAGCTCGACCGGCGTGCCGCGCGGCTCATCGGCGTGCACGGCAACAACGACGGCGGCGAGCTCCGGCGCCGGCTCCCCGAGGTCGCCCGGGAGACCGTGGGCGGGGTGCGGCTCGCCGTGGTCCACGAGACCGGGGACTCCCGAGGACGCGCCGCGCGGTGCGACCGGCTCTACGGCGCGGACGCCGACCTGCTGGTCTTCGGGCACAGCCACATCCCGTGGGACACGACGACCCCCGGCGGCCTGCGGCTGCTCAACCCGGGGTCCCCGACCGACCGTCGCCGCCAGCCGTACTGCACCTACCTGACGCTGCGGCTCGAGGACGGCCGGGTCGACGACGTCCGGCTGCACCGGCTGCCGCCGCGCACCAGGGTCAGCTGACCGGGTCGCCGGCGTCGCCCGACACCCGTCGCAGCACCCGCATCGAGCCCCGCACCGCGGTCTCCTCGAAGCCGGCGTCGAGCGCCCGCAGGTAGACCCCGTACGGCGCCCGGCCGCCGTCCGCGGGGTCCGGGAACACGTCGTGGACCACCAGGCTGCCGTCGCGGCGGACCCAGCGGGCCCAGCCGGTGTAGTCCCGGGAGGCGTGCTCCTCGGCGTGGCCGCCGTCGATGAAGACCAGCGCCAGGGGCGTGCGCCACAGGGCGCTGACGGTCGTGGACCGGCCGACGACCGCGACCACCTCCTCCTCCAGGCCGGCGTCCTTGAGCGTGCGCCGGAACGTCGGGAGCGTGTCGAGCCGGCCGAACTCGTGGTCCGCCAGCGACGGGTCGTGGTGCTCCCAGCCCTCCTGGTTCTCCTCGGAGCCACGATGGTGGTCGACCGTGAGGACGGTGCTGCCGGTGGCCCGCGCGGCCGCGCCGAGGTAGATCGCCGACTTGCCGCAGTAGGTCCCGACCTCCAGGCCCGGCCCCCGCGGCAGCGCGGCCACCGCGGCGTCGTACAGCAGCAGCCCCTCGTCGTCGGGCATGAAGCCCCGGGCGGCGCGCGCCTTGGCGAGCAGCTCCGGCGGCATCGGGACGGGGCCGGGGCCGGTCCTCGGCATCGGGGCTCCTCCACGCTCGCTCGCCGGGCTGGGCAGCCTAGTCCCTCGCCTTCCGAGCGCCCGGCTGCTCACCGACCCGTCCGTCGGCCAGCTCCCGGACGACGTCGAGGTGTCCGGCATGCCGGGCGTACTCCTGCAGGAGGTGGAACAGCACCCGCTCGAGGGTCGGGGGCGGGGCGCCCTCCCAGCGGGGACCGGGCCGTCCGGTGTCGTCGAGCTCGTGCCGCTCCACGACGGAGCGGGTACGTCGCGCCTGCCGGTCGAGCTCGGAGAGGAGCCCGTCCAGGGTCTCCTCGGGGGCCACGTGCCAGCGGCCGTCCCGCGCGTCGCCCCACGGCTGTGCCACCGGCTCTCCCTCGAAGCCCCACACGAGCCAGCGGAGCTCGACGTACGTCAGGTGCTTGAGCAGCTCCAGGGGCGTCCAGCCCGACGGGAGGCGGCTCGACCGCAGCTCGGCGTCGGTGAGGCCCTGCAGCTTCCCGGCCACCACGGAGCGGTAGTAGTCGAGGTAGCCGAGGAAGACCTCGGACCGCGAGGCGAGGGGCACGGTCGGCTCCGGGAACGGCAGGCTCGTTCCCTCGGCGGCTCCGGTGCTCACGGAGGGCCTGCGACGGACGCGCGGAGCGACGCGGCCCGGTGCAGCAGCGACCGTCCCTCGGCGGTGGCCCCGGCGATCCGGGCGCGATGCGGCCCCGGCGCTGCCAGCAGCCTCTTCACGTGCCGGGCCCAGGCGTCCCGGTCGTCGGCGAGCCGGGTCAGCCGCGCCTGCTCACGGACGAAGGTGCGGTCGCCTCCGGGACCGCCGCTCGCCAGCGCCGCGCTGTCGGCCAGCAGCGTGTCGGTGGCGAACCGGCCCACCGACGAGCTCACCTGGTCGTAGACCGTGGCGAGCCGGCGGGTGGCGAGCTCGGCCGCGCCCGGGTGTCGCAGCGCCCTCAGCACCGGGTGGCCGTCCGAGAGGTAGTCGTCGCGGAGCCCGGCCAGCCGCAGCAGCGTCGGGCGCAGGTCGGTCTCCTCGACCCACGTGCCGTCGGTCCCGGCCTGGGGGACGGTGTGCGTGGAGTTCGGGTCGCGGGGCTGGTTGCCCTGCCGTGGCGAGGGACCGTCGACGCCGTGGTGGGCCACACCGGGCCCCGCGAACGAGGACCAGGTGACGTCGATGTTGGGCGAGTAGTAGCCGTGGTTGTAGGCATAGGCGTTGTCGATGGTGACGCCGTCCGGGCCCGCCGTGGAGAAGTAGTAGTCCGGGACCGGGAACATCGTGTAGGTCGGCGTCCGCAGCGGGTCCGAGGTCCGCAGGTGCAGCACGCGTTGCTCCACCGCGCCGGCCTGGTACGTCACGATGTGCTGGCCCCGCACACCGCTGTAGGGGTTGTCCGCGGTCATCGCGGCGGTGTCCCGCTGGAGCTGTCGCACCGCCGGGTCGCCGGGTCCGGGGCGCCCGTGGACGTAGAGCGACGCCCCTTGCGGCTCCAGGTCGAAGGGGGTGCCGGCACTCGCCGTCGAGGCCAGCTCGCCGGTGAGGTCGACCCGGAGCTCCCCGATCTGGTCGGTGGCGTAGTGACAGGGGTCGTCGCCGCCCGTGCACCCTGCCGGGGTGGGGGCGGTGGCGCGGCCGACGTTCGCGCCGGCGAACTGGTCGTTCTCCTCGGCGCCGATCGAGAACAGCGTGTTCCGTGGGGTGATGCCGTCCGCCCGCAGCCGCTTGAAGAACGTCGCGAACGCTTCGTCGTACGCCCGGGCGTTCTGCGCGTAGCACGCGTCGCCGGGCCCGATCGCCTTGCCTGCCCCGGTGGCGGACGCCGTGGTGCATCGGGTGTCACCGGGCTTCACCTCGTGCAGGTCCGAGATGTAGCCGTAGGTCACCGGGATGCCGCTCTCCTGCATGTCGGCCAGGTAGGCGAGGCTCTGGGTCGCGGTCGGGTCGAAGCCTGGGAAGCCCGCCCTGCCGGTGAAGGAGCTCGCGATCGGCTGCCCGTCGAGGTCCACCAGGTCGCCGTGGCCGTCGGTGACCCGGTAGCCGTGCCGGAACAGGTCCGGTGTGCCGGCGCCGAGCTGCGGGTCGGCGTACCTCGCGCCGAACAGCGCCTGGTAGCCGCGGTAGCCGCCGGGCTCCGAGGGCAGGCGGTCGGGTACGGCGGTGGGGCTGGGCGAGTCCTGCCCGAACTTGGTGCCGGCGGCGTCCGCGCAGGTGTCGTCCTTGCGGGCGCAGTGCACCGCGACGCCGATGTAGTCGGTGACCTCGTCGTCCTTGTACGGGTCGGGGTCCGCGGTGTACTGGGCCACCTCGGGGGAGCCGGCCCCGAACACCGTGGGCAGGTCGGCGCGCGCGTTCTCGAGCACCATGTTGGCGGTGGAGAAGTCGCCGACCGTGCAGCCCGCCCGGGTGAAGGGGACCCAGGGCGCCGGCGTGACCCGACGTGCGGGCCGCCGCGCCGGGACCGTGGCGGAGTAGGCCATCGTCGGCGTCGCGTCGTGACCGGCCGACGGGGTGGCCGCGGTGTCGGCGACGGGGTCGGTCCAGTACGCGAACGACGTGGCCGGGTCCGTGCTGCCGTCAGGGTTGTAGGTGCGGTAGCTGTTGGAGAGGGGCTGGCCGTGCCGGTCGCCGTACAGCCCGGTGTAGATCGTCAGGCTGTCGTCGGCGGTGTGGGCGATCAGGGGCGTGTGGGTGCGGGAGAACACCGTGCCGTGGCGCTCGAGGAACCTCATCAGGTGCGGCATCTGCTCGAGGTCCGAGGGGACGTCGGGGTTGTCGCGGGAGAAGTGCACGTTGTCGAAGACGAGGCTGACGACGTGCTTCACGCCGTGCGCGAGGCGGCACGACCCGGCTCGGGAGGAACCGGCCCGAGCCGGGTGCGAGGCGTCGGGCAGCGCGGACGCTGGCACCGACGGTGCGCCGGCCAGCGCGACCGCCGCCGTGGCCACGACGGCAGTGCCGGCCGCCAGCCGGCGGCGCAGGGGCGAAGGGGTGTGTGGCATCTCGGCCTCCCGAGGCGACGAGTCTCGCGACCGCTACCCAACCTTGCACTGTGCGGGGACGCTGTCGAGGGGGCGGCGTCGGAGGTTTCCGGGACCTGTGCCGGGGCACCGTGCTGCGTGAGCGACACCTCCGAGGAGCCGTCCGAGACGGGCGGCGAGAGCACCCTGACGGTGCTCGTCGCCTTCGCTGCCAACGCGCTCATCGCCGTCGCGAAGACGGTCGTCGCGCTGGTCACGGGCTCGGCGTCGATGCTGGCCGAGAGCGCGCACTCGTGGGCCGACACCGGCAACGAGGTGTTCCTCTTCGTCGCCAACCGCCGCTCGAGCCGGCCGGCCGACGCCTCGCACCCGACCGGCTACGGCCGCGAGGCGTACGTCTGGTCGATGTTCGCGGCGATGGGCCTGTTCACCGCCGGTGCCGTGGTCTCGGTCTGGAACGGCGTCTCGAAGCTCTTCGGACCCAGCGAGGAGGCCTCCTACCTCTGGGCGTACGTCGTCCTGGCGATCGCCTTC
>JAICLD010000286.1 GCA_025927595.1 Nocardioidaceae bacterium
CAGCGCCCCGAACGTGAGGCTGACCCGCTCCGGCGGCGGCTTCGGCGACCCCGTGACCGGCACCGCGACCTCGTCGTCGACGTCGAGCTGGGCGAAGCCGGGGACCAGGGAGGCCACGTGGCCGTCGGGACCGACGCCGAGCATCACCACGTCGAAGTCGCCGCCGCCGTGCTCGCGGAGCTCGCGACCGTAGGCCGCCGCGGCCGCCGCGACGTCCGCGAGCCCCGTGTCGGAGGCCGGCACCTCATGCACCCGGTGGGGGGCGAACGGCAGCCGGTCGAGCAGCGAGGCGCGGGCCTGTCCGGCGTTGCGCTCCTCGTCGGCGGCGGGGACGTACCGCTCGTCGCCGAACCAGACGTCGACCCGGCCCCAGTCCACGAGGCCGGCGTCGGGGGAGTCCGCGACGGCACGGTGGATGCGGGCGGCGACGGTGCCGCCGGTCAGCGCGACGGACGGCACCCGCCCCTCGGCCTGCGCCGCCGCCAGCACGGTGACGAGGGTGGCCGCGACTCGCTCGGCGAGCTCGTCGGCCGAGGCGCTGACCCGCACCTGCGGGGTCACGCCTTCTTCGCCGTCTTCTTCGCCGTCTTTTTCGCGGTCTTCTTCGCCGTGCCGCTGGACGTCTTCCTCGGGCCCGACCGGCGGCGGGGCGCCGCCCGGGAGCCGGACCGGGCCAGCTGCTGGACCGCTGCGGCGTACACGTCGTCCGGGTCCAGCCGGCGCAGCTCCTCCGACAGCAGCTCGTCGAGGTCGCGACGCTTGAGCGCGACCGGGCGGTCCGGCGCGCCGGGGGAGGAGAGCGTGGCGAGCCGGCCGTCCGGTCGCGAGATCGTCACGTCCCCGCCGCGGGTGCGCAGCACCACCGAGGTGATCCCCGGTCCGTCGGAGTTGCCGCGCTCGACGTCACAGCCGAGCCGGTCGGCCAGCCACGCGCACAGCAGGTCCGCGCTGGGACTGACCCGCTCGGCGGTCACCGAGGCCGACAGCACCGGGCCCGGCTGCTGGTCGAGGGCCGCGGCGAGCAGGCCCCGCCAGCCGGTGATCCGGGTCCACGCCAGGTCGGTGTTCCCGGGCGCGTAGTGCGTGCACTGGGTCATCATCGCCCGCGCCCGGCTGGCCGGGGCCGACGCCGTGTCGGTGATCCGCCGGGTCGCCAGGCGCCCGAGCGGGTCGGCGGCGGGATCGTCGGGCGCGCGGCCCGGCCACCACACCACCACGGGGGAGTCCGGCAGCAGCAGCGGCAGCACCACGGACTCCGCGTGCCGGGTGACCTCGCCGGTGAGCCGGATCTGCGCCCGCTCCCCGGAGACGCCCGACCCGATGCCGACCTCGGCGTCGACGCGGGCGGCGCCGCGGCCGTCGCCGATGACCACCCCGAGGATCCGGGCGGGGTGCTCCCGGGAGGCGGAGCGGGCGACCCGCATCGCCATGTCGGCGTCCTCGTCGTCGGCGACCACCACGATCGTCATGATCATGCCCATCGCAGGGCTTCCCGCCCGCCGGCGCGCACGGACGAACTCCGCCGCGATGGCCGCGGAGTCGGTGGCGGTCAGCTCGATCATCGGTCGCTCCCGGTCACGGTCGCCTCCAGACCCGTCCGTCGCGGGCGAGCATCTGCACCGCGGACTCCGGGCCCCAGGTGCCGGCCTCGTAGGTGTCGGGCCGGCCGTGCGCGGCCCAGTGCTCGATGATCGGGTCGAGGATCCTCCACGACAGCTCGACCTCCTCGACCTGCGGGAACAGCGGCGGGTCGCCGAGGAGCACGTCGAGGATCAGCCGCTCGTAGGCCTCGGGGGAGGTCTCGGTGAACGACCCGCCGTAGGCGAAGTCCATGTTGACGTCCCGGATCTCCATGTCCTGGCCGGTGGTGCCGGGGACCTTGGAGCCGAAGCGCAGCGTCATGCCCTCGTCCGGCTGCACCCGGATCACCAGGGCGTTGTGGGTCAGCTCCTCGGTGGCGGTGTCCGAGAACGGCAGGTGCGGCGCCTGCTTGAACACCACGGCCACCTCGGTGAC
>JAICLD010000190.1 GCA_025927595.1 Nocardioidaceae bacterium
CCCGGCCCGCCGACCGGCACCGGACCCAGCACCTCCGCGCCCGCCGGCAGCCTCAGCGCCGCGAGCGCGGTGTCGAGGTCGGCCCCGGTCGCGGTCAGCGTCGCGAGCCGCGACGCCGGCGGCAGGTGCGCGGAGCGCCGGTCCTCCAGCTCGCGGGAGGCGAACCCGCCCGGGTCCCAGCGCAGCAGTGCCTGGAGGGCGGGCTGTGCCGGGTCGCCGACCGCGACGACGTGGCCGCCGCGGTCCTGCGGACGCGCCAGCGTCGCCGCGGCCAGCCATCGGCGCAGCGACTCCTCACCGGTGCGCAGGTCGGGCCGGCCCAGCAGCAGCCAGGTGTCGAGCAGGACGACGCACGGGTAGCCGCCCTCGACCAGCGGCTCGGCGCCGGGGGTGGCGACGACGACCGAGGGGACCGGGTCGACCCGGTCCAGCACCCGGTCGCCGGAGGAGGTGCGCACGGGGAACCGCGGGAACGCCCTGCCGATCTCCTCGGCGGTGCGCCGGTCGCCGACCACCGGCGCCCGCAGCCCCCGGCCGCCGCACTCGGGGCAGGACCAGTCGTGCTGCTCGACCCCGCACCACCGGCACGAGGGCGGACGCTCGGCCCCGGTCAGCCGGAGCGGCCCGGTGCACGCCGGGCACCGGGCCGGGGTGCGGCAGCGGTCGCAGGCCAGCGCGCTCACGTAGCCGGCGCGCGGCGCCTGCACCAGGACGGGCCCGGTCTCCAGGCCCGCACGGATCGCGTCGTGGGCGGTGCGCGGGAGCCGCGTGGCCCGCGCCAGCGGGTCGCGCTCGAGCTCGCGGTCGGTCGCACCGGTCACCGACACCCGCGGCGCCGCGGCCCGGACCACGGTCCGTGGGGCCGCGAGCTCGCGGGCCCAGCCGGTGCGCAGCAGGTACTCCGCCTCGACGGTGCGGGCCGTGCCGCCCACCAGCGCGGCGCAGCCCTCCTCGCGGGCGCGGAGCAGGAGCACCTCGCGGGTGTGCGGGTACGGCGCCCGCGGCTCGGCGTACAGGTCGTCGCCGTCGTCCCAGATCGCCACCAGGCCGAGGTCGTGGACGGGTGCGAATGCCGCCGCGCGGGTGCCCACGACGACCTTCACCGCTCCGCGCGAGACGGCCAGGAAGGACCGGTAGCGGCGGGCCGGCCCGGCGTCGGCGGTCAGCGCGACGTGGCGGCCCGCACCGAGCGTCGAGGAGAGCGCCGCGTCGAGGCGGTCCACGTCCCGGTGGTCCGGCACGCACAGCAGCGCCCCGCGACCGGCGCCGAGCGTGGCGGCGGCCGCCGCCGCGAGCAGCCGGGGCCAGTCCTCCCCTGGCAGCGCGGACCAGACCGACCGCGGGGCGCCGCCTCCTGCGAGGTCCGCCACGAGGCCGGGGCCGCCCTCGTAGCGCCCCCAGTCCACCGCCGCGGCGGCGGGGTCCGGCGGCGGGAACGGCGCCGCGGCCGGCGCGGGGTCCCGCTTCTCCGTGGCCGCGTGCCGGGACGGCACGGCCAGCCGGAGCACGTCGGAGCGGGTGCCGGCGTAGCGGGCGGCGACCAGGCCCGAGAGGCGTGCCACGGCCGGGAACAGCACCGGCTCGGGGCTGACCGCGCGGCGCAGCGGTGCGAGCCGACCCGGGTGCTCGCTGGACCCCACCCGCTCCAGCACGAACCCGTCGACGTCCTGCCCGGCGAACCGGACCTTGACCCGTGAGCCCGCACGGACCTGGTCGTCGAGGCGGGACGGCACCAGGTAGTCGAACGGCCGGTCGAGGTGCGCCAGCGGGACGTCGACGAGGACCCGGGCCACCGGCAGGGTCGCCGCGGCGTCGACCGGCGCCGCCGCCCCCGTCCCGGCCGACGCGGCCGCCCGCTCGCGGGCCCGCCTCGCCCGGGCGCGCGCGACCTGCGGCATCAGCGCGGGCTGACCCGCCTCGTCGACCTCCTGCTCCGCTCCCTGCGCCACCGCGTCAGTCTCGCAGCCGGCGCCGACAGCGCCCGGGGATCAGACCCCGGCGGCCTGCCGGAGTGCGTCGACCCGGTCCGTGCGCTCCCAGGTGAAGTCCGGCAGCTCCCGGCCGAAGTGGCCGTAGGCGGCGGTCTGGGCGTAGATCGGCCGGAGCAGGTCCAGGTCCCGGATGATCGCGGCCGGGCGGAGGTCGAACACGTCGAGCACCGCCTTCTGGATCGTCCCCACGGACACGGTCTCGGTGCCGAAGCAGTCGACGTAGAAGCCGACCGGCTGCGCCTTGCCGATGGCGTAGGCGACCTGGACCTCGCAGCGGCGGGCGAGGCCGGCGGCCACGACGTTCTTGGCCACCCAGCGCATGGCGTAGGCCGCCGAGCGGTCGACCTTCGACGGGTCCTTGCCGGAGAACGCGCCGCCGCCGTGCCGGGCCATGCCGCCGTAGGTGTCGATGATGATCTTGCGGCCGGTCAGACCGGCGTCGCCCATCGGACCGCCGACCTCGAAGCGGCCGGTCGGGTTCACCAGCAGGCGGTAGCCCTCGCTGGGGATGTCGAAGGTCTCCAGCACCGGGTCGACCACGTGCTTGGCGACGTCGGGGGCCAGCATCGCCTCCAGCGAGATGTCCTTGGCGTGCTGCGTGGAGACGACGACCGTGTCGACGCGGACCGGGTGGTCCTGCTCGTCGTACTCGATGGTGACCTGGGTCTTCCCGTCCGGGCGCAGGTAGGACATCGTCCCGTCCTTGCGGACCTCCGAGAGCCGCTCGGCGAGCCGGTGCGCGATCGTGATCGGCAGCGGCATCAGCTCGGGGGTGTCGTCGCAGGCGTAGCCGAACATCAGCCCCTGGTCGCCGGCGCCCTGCCGGTCGAGCTCGTCGTCGGAGCTCTCGGCGCGCTCCTCGTAGCCGGAGTCCACGCCCTGCGCGATGTCCTCGGACTGGGTGCCGATGGCGAGCTGGACACCGCAGGAGTTGCCGTCGAAGCCCTTGACCGAGGAGTCGTAGCCGATCGTGAGGATCCGGTCCCGGACCAGCTTGGCGATCGGGGCGTACGTCCTCGTGGTGACCTCGCCCGCGACCACGACGAGGCCGGTGGTGAGCAGCGTCTCGACGGCCACCCGGCTCTGCGGGTCGTCGGCGAGCAGCGCGTCGAGCACGGTGTCGCTGATCTGGTCGGCGATCTTGTCCGGGTGCCCCTCGGTCACGGACTCGGAGGTGAAAAGGCGTCCAGCCACGTCGTCGTACCCCTTGCTGCTCTCGCGCTGCTCTCGAATGACGGCCGTCGACGGCCCGTGGTGACCCGGTGGCCCCACCGGCCAAGATAGCCGGTCGGTCCCCGGTCCCCGGGGACCGTCCCACCCAGCGGCGGCGTCGCGCCGCGCGGGGAAGCGCAGTGCCTCGGGCTGCTCAGGCGCCGAGCCGAGCCACGACCCGGTCCCAGACGACGTGGGCCAGCGCCGCCTTGCTGCCGCGCGGCACCGGCGTCCGCCCGCCGTCCCTGTCCAGCACCACCGCCTCGGTCTCCGGGCTGCCGAACACGCGGCCGCCCCCCACGTCGTTGAGGACGAGCAGGTCGCAGCCCTTGCGGGCGAGCTTCGCGGTGGCCAGCTCGAGGACCGAGCGGTCCGGCTCGCCGGTCTCGGCGGCGAACCCGACGATGACCGCCCCGGGTCGCGGTCGCTCCCGGGACAGCTCGGCGAGGATGTCGGGGTTCTGCACCAGGGCCACCGGCTCGGCGGACCCGTCCTCGGCCTTCTTGATCTTGGTGTCGCTGAACCCGGCGGGCCGGTAGTCGGCGGGGGCCGCCGCCATCACGACCGCGTCCGCGGTGGCCGCCGCGGCCAGGACGGCCTCGCGCAGCTCGGCGGTGGTCTCCACGCGCCGAACGGTGACGCCGGCGGGGTCGGGCAGCGTGACGTTGGCCGCCACCAGGGTCACCCGGGCGCCCCGGGCCGCGGCGGCGCGCGCAAGGGCGTAGCCCTGCATCCCCGAGGACCGGTTGCCGAGGAACCGGACCGGGTCGAGGTACTCCCGCGTGCCGCCGGCCGACACCACGACCTCCCGGCCGGCCAGGTCGAGGTCGC
Source organism: Nocardioidaceae bacterium (assembly GCA_025927595.1). Lineage (GTDB taxonomy): Bacteria > Actinomycetota > Actinomycetes > Propionibacteriales > Nocardioidaceae > Nocardioides_B. The sequence goes on from JAICLD010000190.1 coordinate 4,035, forward strand.
CCGCGCGCTCCCCGCGGGCCAGGACGTCCACGGCCAGGGCGAAGACCTCCCCGGGCTCGGGGAACCGGCCCTTGCCGGTGTCGGCCCCGGTGAGCCGGCCCTCGGCGGGCTCGAGGACCACGGCGCCGCGACGGCGCAGCGTGGCCACGTTGTCGCGGGTGGCCGGGTGCTCCCACATCTCGGTGTGCATGGCCGGTGCGAACAGCACCGGGCACCGGGCGGTCAGCAGGGTGTTCGTCAACAGGTCGTCGGCCAGCCCGTGCGCCGCCCGGGCCAGCAGGTCGGCGGTCGCGGGCGCCACGACGACGAGGTCGGCCTCCTGACCGATCCGCACGTGGGGCACCTCGTGCACCCGGTCCCAGACGCCGGCGGCCACCGGCCTCCCGGACAGCGCCGCCCACGTGGGGGCGCCGACGAACCGCAGCGCTGCGGCCGTCGGGACGACCGTGACGTCGTGGCCGGACTCGGTGAACCGCCGCAGCAGCTCACACGCCTTGTACACGGCGATCCCGCCGGTGACGCCGAGGACGACGCGCGGTCGTCCCGGGACCCCGGCAGCCCCGCTCATGCCGGTGGCGGCCTCAGTCGTCGGCCGGCGTGGCCGGGGCTGCGGCCGACGCGGCGGCTGCGGCGGCCTCGGCCTCCGGGTCGACGTCCTCGCAGGTCAGCAGGTCGGCGTTGATCTCGCGGAGCGCGATCGACAGGGGCTTCTCCTGGACGTGCGTGTCGACCAGCGGTCCGACGTACTCGAGCAGGCCCTCGCCGAGCTGGGAGTAGTAGGCGTTGATCTGCCGCGCCCGCTTGGCGCTGTAGAGCACCAGCTTGTACTTCGAGTCGGTCTTGGTGAGCAGCTCGTCGATGGGCGGGTTGGTGACGCCTTCGGCGACGGGGAGTTTCGCGGACACGCGGCTACAGCCTCACAGAGGTTACGGGGAGTGACGGGGAGTGGGCTCCTGGGCGCCCGTCATCAAGGCTACCAACTCGGCGGCGGCGACCGGAACTCGCGTGTTGACGACGGTGGCGTCGAACTCCGGCTCGGCGGCCAGCTCCTCGCGGGCGGTGTCCAGCCGGCGGGCCCGCTCCTGGGGGCCCTCCGTGCCCCGACCCACCAGCCGCCGGACCAGCTCCTCCCAGGACGGCGGCTTGAGGAACACGAAGAGGGCGTCGGGCATCCGGGCGCGGACCTGGCGGGCTCCCTGCAGGTCGATCTCGAGCAGCGCCGGGCGGCCGGTCGCCAGCACCTCCTCGACGGGCCGCCGGGGGGTGCCGTAGCGGGCGGACCGGTGCACGACGGCCCACTCCAGCAGCTCGTCGCGGGCGACCATCTCGTCGAACTCGGCGTCGGAGACGAAGTGGTAGTGCCGCCCGTCGACCTCCCCGGGCCGGGGCGGCCGGGTGGTCGCCGACACCGAGATCCAGATCCCGGGGTGCCGCTCACGCACGTACGACGCGACGGTCCCCTTCCCGACGGCGGTCGGGCCGGCGAGGACGGTGAGGCGGCCTGGTGACGCGCTCACGCGGCGCCGGGGCGTCGGGTGCACGAGGTGACGCCGGCGCCCGCGGCGGCGGTGCGGTCAGTCACGCGAGCCGAACTCGCGCTCGAGGGCGGCGACCTGGTTGGCGCCGAGCCCGCGCACCCGGCGGCTCTCGGAGATGCTGAGCCGCTCCATCATCTGGCGGGCCCGCACCTTGCCCACGCCGGGCATCGACTGGAGCAGGTCGACGACCCGCATCTTGCCGATGACCTCGTTGCTCTGGCCGTCCTTGAGGACCTCCACGATCGAGGCACCCGAGTGCTTCAACCGGTTCTTCACCTCGGCGCGCTCACGGCGGGAGGCGGCGGCCTTCTCGAGGTTCGCCGCTCGCTGTTCGGGGGTGAGTCGCGGCAGAGCCACTGTGCTGACCTCGTCTGTGCGGGAACCGTGCGGGGACATGCGAAATCTAGCCAGCGGGCCGACGGGCAGGCAACGCGGGTCCGGTCCGGTCGCGATGTCGCCCGCCGGCGCACCCCCCGTGTGGCCGGTTGGGGGGAGGACCGGGGCGGGCCGGGGGCGTGGCGGCGGGGGCCGACCGGTGGTGGCCGGGCGAAGCCGGGGCAGGGGGGGGGGGGGGGGGCGGGGCGGGGGGGCCCGCGGTGGTGTGCCCGCCCCGACTCGGCGTCAGGGGGAGGGGGCGGTGAGGACGGAGAAGGCGTCCGCGGTGCGACGGGCGGCGTCCCGCAGGCGTGCGCGGTCGGGCCCGGCGCGC
>JAICLD010000237.1 GCA_025927595.1 Nocardioidaceae bacterium
GACGGGTACGTCGACCTCCCGCACGTCGAAGCCCCACGGCCGGGTGTGGGTGAGGTCGTCCTCGAGCCACCCGACGATGCCCTGGCGACCGGCGTGCCGGAACCCCGCCGCGATCGTCTGGGCCAGCTCACCGGTCAGCGCCGCCGCGTCCACGGGCGGGACCAGGCTGCCCAGCGAGGTCGCGACGTCCTCGGCGGTCGCCGCGAACACCCCCGGGGAGAGCTCCTCCAGGACCGCCGTCAGCGCCTCACGGCCCTCGAAGGCCGCGGTGTACTCCCGGACGTTCTCCTCGCCCATGCCGTCGCGGATGTCGCCGTCGAACTGGTCGGGCGGCGCCAGGCCGACGCCGCAGACGGCGCCGAGGCAGCGGGCCGGAAGCGTCGCGGCGCACGCCAGCGACCGTGGTCCGCCGCCGGACCAGCCGAGCGTGACGAACCGGTCGTCACCGAGGTGGTCCAGCACCGTGGCCACGTCCGCGGCGTCGTCGGCCACGGTGGCGGTGTCGAGCCCGGCGCCGCGCGGGGTCGACCCGCCGTAGCCCGGCCGCGAGCAGGCGACCACCCGCAGCCCGCGCTCGGTGGCCGCCCGGTCCAGCGCCGGGTCCGGGACGGCGGCCTGCGGCGTCCCGTGGTGGTGCACGAGGGGGAAGCCGTCCTCGGCCCCGTAGACGAGGACCTCGAGGGTGCGGCCGTCCGGGGTGGGCACCAGCAGGCTCATGCGCGTCATCCTAGGGTCGGGGCCGCCGCGTATCCTCGCGGCGTGCCCCCGGACATCGCACTGCTGACCAACCCGGCCGCGGGCCGGGGCCGGGGGCTGCGGGCCGCGGCGGTCGCCCTGGCCCGGCTGCGCGAGGCCGGGCTCTCGGTGCGGACCCTGACCGGCCGCGACGCGGGGGAGGCGCTGGACCTGGCGCGGGCCGCGGTCGCGGACGGCGTCGACGCGCTCGTGGCGGTCGGCGGGGACGGGGTCGTGCACCTCGCCGTGCAGGCGCTGATGCAGGCGGACCCGGAGGCCCGGGTGCTCGGCGTCATCGCCGCGGGCGCCGGCAACGACGTCGCCCGCAGCCTCGACCTCTGCCGCGGCGACCCCGCGCGGGCCGCCGAGGCCGTCGTCGGCCGGCGCACCCGGCGCATCGACCTCGCCCGCGTGACCGGCCCGGGCACCTCGTCGACGTACGTCGTGACCGTGCTGGCCGCCGGGTTCGACGCGGTCGTCAACGAGCGCGCCAACGCGATGCGCCGCCCGCGGGGCCGGATGCGGTACCCGCTCGCGACCCTCGCGGAGCTGCGGGTGCTCCGCCCCCGGCCCTACACGCTGACGCTCGACGGGCGGGTACGACGCGTCGAGGCCGTCCTCGTCGCGGTGGGCAACGGTCCCTCGTTCGGCGGAGGGCTGCGGATCGCGCACGGCGCCTCGCTCGACGACGGGCTCCTCGACGTCGTGGTGGTCAAGGCGGTGGGCCGGCTGGACCTGCTGCGGACCTACCCGCGGCTCCGCCACGGCGGGCACACGGCGCACCCGCAGTACGAGCGCCACCGGGTGCGGAGCGCGACGGTCGCCCTGTCCGGGACCGGTGTCGTGGCCTACGCCGACGGCGAGCGCATCGGCCCGCTGCCGCTGGACGTGGAGGCGGTCCCCGGTGCGGTGGAGGTGCTGGTCCCGTGACCGAGCCGTCACCGTCCGAGCGCTTCGCGCAGGCCCGCCGGGAGCGCGGCTCACCGGTGTTCTACGACTTCGCCCGGCTCTACGACTTCGAGCTCGACTCCTTCCAGGTGGAGGCCTGCCGCCGGCTCGAGGACGGCCGCGGCGTCCTGGTCGCGGCCCCGACCGGCTCGGGCAAGACGCTGGTCGGCGAGTTCGCGGTGCACCTCGCCCTGGAGCAGGGCCGCAAGTGCTTCTACACCGCGCCGATCAAGGCGCTGTCGAACCAGAAGTTCAACGACCTGGCCCGGCGCTACGGCCCCGACCAGGTGGGCCTGCTGACCGGGGACAACACCATCAACGGCGAGGCGCCGATCGTGGTGATGACCACCGAGGTGCTGCGCAACATGCTCTACGCCGGGTCCTCGACCCTGGCCGGCCTCGGGTACGTCGTCATGGACGAGGTCCACTACCTCGCCGACCGGTTCCGGGGCGCGGTCTGGGAGGAGGTGATCATCCACCTGCCCGAGTCGGTGTCGCTGGTCTCGCTGTCGGCGACGGTGTCCAACGCCGAGGAGTTCGGCGAGTGGCTGCAGACCGTGCGCGGTGACACCTCGGTGATCGTCGAGGAGCGCCGTCCGGTGCCGCTCTACCAGCACGTCATGGTGGGGCGGCGGATGTACGACCTCTTCGCCGACGACGGGACGGCCGACGCGTCCGCCGTCAACCCCGAGCTCGCCCGGGTCGCCCGCGACGACTGGCGCTCCAGCCGCGTCGCGGACCGGCGCCGCTCGCGCGACGCCCCGCGCGGTCGGGCCGGCGCGCGTGGGCGGAGGTCGTTCGGTCCGCCGCTGCCGACCCGCGTCGACGTCATCGACCGGCTCGACTCGCAGGGCCTGCTGCCCGCGATCGTGTTCGTCTTCAGCCGGGTCGGCTGCGAGGCCGCGGTCAGCCAGTGCCTGCAGTCGAACCTGCGGCTGAACACGCCCGAGGAGCGCGACGAGGTCGTCCGCGTCGTGGAGGCCCGGTGCGTGAACATCCCGGACGAGGACCTGCACGTGCTGGGCTACCACGACTTCCTCGAGGGACTCTCACGCGGCGTCGCGGCCCACCACGCCGGGATGCTGCCGACGTTCAAGGAGATCGTCGAGCAGCTGTTCGGCTCCGGGCTGTGCAAGGTCGTCTTCGCCACCGAGACCCTCGCGCTCGGCATCAACATGCCCGCGCGCTCGGTGGTCCTCGAGAAGCTGTCGAAGTGGAACGGCGAGACCCACGCCGACATCACGCCGGGGGAGTACACCCAGCTCACCGGGCGGGCGGGTCGTCGTGGCATCGACGTCGAGGGGCACGGCGTCGTGCTGTGGCAGCCCGGCTTCGACCCGCGTGCGGTCGCCGGGCTGGCCTCGACGCGCACCTACCCGCTCAGGTCGTCCTTCCGTCCGTCGTACAACATGGCGGTGAACCTGGTGCACCAGGTCGGCCGGGAGACCGCGCGCGAGCTGCTGGAGTCGTCGTTCGCGCAGTTCCAGGCCGACAAGGCCGTGGTGGGGCTGGCGCGGCAGCTCCGCAAGGCGGAGGAGGCGCTGCGCGGGTACGCCGACGCGGCGACCTGCCACCTCGGCGACTTCCTGGAGTACTCGCGGCTGCGCCGACAGCTGTCCGAGGCCGAGGCGGCGCAGGCCCGGGCCCGGCGCGCCGACCGCCGCGACGCGGTGCTCTCCTCGCTGGAGGCGCTGCGTCCCGGCGACGTCATCGACGTCCCGGCCGGGAGGTTCTCCGGCCTCGCGGTGGTGCTCGATCCCGGGACCGCCTCGGACCGCGAGGGCCCGCGCCCCTACGTGCTGACCGCCGACCGGCACGCGCGGCGGCTCTCGATGGTCGACTTCCCGGTGCCGGTCGAGGCGGTCACCCGGCTGCGGATCCCGCGCAGCTTCAACGGGCGCAACCCGCAGTCGCGGCGCGACCTGGCCTCGAGTCTGCGGGCCCGCACCCAGGGGCTCGCCCCGCCGCCGGGGAGAGGGCACGACCGGCCTCGCGGCCCGCGGGCGGCCGACCGCCACGAGCTCGAGGGCGAGCGCCGGATCAGCCGGCTCCGGGCCGACCTGCGCGCGCACCCCTGCCACGGCTGCCAGGACCGCGAGGACCACGCCCGCTGGGCGGAGCGCCACCAGCGGCTCGAGCGGGACGCCCGCACGCTCCAGCGGCGCATCGAGCAGCGCACCAACACGATCGCGCGCCAGTTCGACCGGGTGTGCGAGGTCCTCACGGCGCTCGGCTACCTCGAGGACGACCGGGTCACCGAGCACGGCGCCCGCCTGAGACGGATCTACACCGACATGGACCTCGTCGCCGCGGAGTCGCTGCGGCACGGGCTGTGGGACGGCCTGTCGGCGAGCGAGCTGGCCGCGGCGCTGTCCGCACTGGTCTTCGAGACCCGCCGGCCCGACGACGCCGTCGCGCCTCGGATCCCCGGCGGGCGGGTCAAGCAGGTGCTCGCCGACATGGTGTCGCTGTGGGCCGACCTCGACGCGCTCGAGCGGGAGCACCACCTGGACTTCCTGCGCGAGCCCGACCTCGGCTTCGCCTGGGCGGCCTACCGGTGGGCCGAGGGCGCGAACCTCGACGAGGTGCTCGGCGAGACCGACCTCGCGGCCGGCGACTTCGTCCGCTGGGTCAAGCAGCTCCTCGACCTGACCGACCAGGTCGCCGACGCGGCCCGCGACGGGTCGCTGCGGACCACCGCGCGCGCCGCCGCCGGAGCCCTGCGCCGCGGCGTGGTCGCGTACTCCTCGGTGTCGGACTGAC